>NIUZ01000002.1 GCA_002254285.1 Bacteroidetes bacterium 4572_112
GTAACAGGAAAGTTTACTGGAACTGCCACTTTTGCTACAGGAACTAGCTTAACAGCAAGTGGAAGTGCCGATATTTTTATTGCAAAATATAATGGAGCCACTGGCGCATTAATGTTTGCAGAAAAAGCAGGTGGTAGCTCTTATGAAGAAGCCCGAGGAATGGATTGCGACAATAATGGTAATTTCTATATTACAGGAAATTATTATGGAACAGCAACCTTTGGAACAGGTACTGGAGCAAGTAGTATTACCTCAACTACAGAATTGTATGGTAGTAGCCCTTCTCAGGATATCTTTACAGCAAAGTATGGTAATACAGGAGTTTTTTCTTGGGTACGATCTGCTGGTGGCGGAAGAGAAGCCGGTGGTAGAGACGTAGCTTGCGATGATTTAGGAAATGTAAATACTGTAGGATATTTTGAAGGAAACATCTACTTTGGGACATATTATTTGCAGAATGTGGCTTCAAACGCATCCTTTGCCTACGAAGATCCTTATGCAGCACAATACGATACTTCTGGTAATTTTAACTGGGCAGTACATGGTGGTTCTGGCTGGCACGATGCAGGTTACGGAATAACTACCGATATATGGGGAAATGTAATTGTTACTGGCACGTTAAATCCTGATGGTGTAGTAAGAAATTGGAATGGAATGGCTTTCGCAGGAGCTACAAATAGTAATAATGGTGACGATATGTTTGTTGCTAAAATGGGTAATCTTAGCGGACCTCCTCCATTGAGTTTGACTATTAATAAAACCGATATTAGCTGTAATGGCCTTTCTGATGGATCGGCAACTGCAATTGCTGCAGGAGGAGGTTTGGTGTATTCTTATCTTTGGTCAACTGGCGATACTACTACTAATATTAACTCATTAGCAGCAGGAACATACTATATTACAATTACAGACACGGCTAATAATATTATTAATGATTCAGTAATAATTGCCGAACCGAGTATTATTTCAGCAAGCTATACAAGTAATCAGTTGCAATGCTATGGTTATACTAATGGTAATATCAATCTTAGTACCACTGGTGGTGTAAGTCCATATTCTTATCTATGGAGTAATGGCGATACTACCCAGGATGCAAGTAATGTGGGAGCTGGGTACCACTCTGTTATTATTACCGATGCACATAATTGTACTATTATCGATAGCACTGAGGTATTACAACCAACACAAATTATTGGAACTACATATTCTACAGCAGAGTCCCCTGCTCTTAATAACGGTACAGCTTGGGTAGTTGCTAGTGGTGGTTCTTGGGGTCAGTATATGTACTTGTGGAATGATGTAAATAGCCAAAGTAATGATACCGCTATTAATTTAGTTGCTGGCGATTATAAGGTTATTATTACAGACTATAGTCAATGTCAGGATAGTGCATTTGTAACGGTTGATTATACTACTGTAGGTTTTGCCAATACTATTCCTAATGAAAATACAATTAATATTTTTCCAAATCCTAATAATGGCACTTTCTCTATTGAGATTTCAGAAAATATTGAGGAGCTTGTTATTAATGATGATAATGGTAAAGTTGTTTTTAGAAAACAGATTTGTAATAATGGAATAATTCAGATTGAGACCAACTTATCTAAAGGAATGTATTATGTTCAACTAAAAGGCAAAAATACAACAATCATCAAAAAGCTAATAATCAGCAATTAAACACCGTATGACGTAAAATAACCGCGGAAAATCCTTTTTTTGGAATTTTCCTGCGGTTTTTTAGTTTAAGCAAAATAATTAATACTACTTTCGTCATCCTAAGACTATATTAGCTTTATTTTTAATTGCAAATATGAAATCATATTCACAATATATAATGCCAGAAGAAACTGTTGAACATGAAGGGACGTGGTTGCAATGGCCACACCATTATACCTATGGGATGTTTTACAGAAACTCCCTAGACAATACATGGGTAGAAATGACCGCAGCGCTTGTAAATAATGAAAAAGTTCATATTGTAGCGTATAATATAACTGAGAAAAACAGAATAATTGCACTTTTGAATAATGCTGGTATCCCCATCACAAATATTGATTTCTTTATTCACCAAAACGATGATGTTTGGGTCAGGGATAATGGGCCTATGTTTGTTTATGATACAAATAATGTGTTGACTATTCTTGATTGGGGATTTAATGGTTGGGGTAATGATGCTCCATATTCAAAATGCGATATTATACCTACGTCATTAGCAAGCGATTTGGCATTAGCCGTTGTTGATTTAAGTGCAATGGTATTAGAGGGTGGAGCTATCGAGCAAGACGGAAACGGTACTATGATTGCCACAAGAAGCTCGATAACACACTCCAGCAGAAATCTTGGATTAACAGAAACTCAGATTGAAAGTTATTTGACAACAAATATGGGAATTGCTAACTTTATTTGGCTTGATGGGGTTTCTGGTTCTGAAATAACAGATATGCATATTGATGGATTTGTAAAATTTGCAAATGATAGCACAATAGTAACTTTTAGTAATTCAGATTTGCAATATTGGGAATTATCGCCAAAAGATATTGACACATTACATAATGCTAAAAATACAAATGGAGTTGCATATAATTTTGTAACAGTTCCTCTAACACAGAATAACGTAACTACTGCATATGGAAATCAATTGGGCTATAAAGGTTCATATTGCAATTACTATATTGCAAATAATGTGGTTTTAGTGCCAAATTATAATGACTTAAATGATACTATTGCTAATTCAATAATTCAAGGGCTTTATCCGAACAGAACAGTTATTGGAATAGATGTAAGAAACTTATATGAGAATGGAGGAATGATACATTGTGTTACCCAACAACAGCCTATCGACTTAAATACTTCATCAATAAATACAACTGAGAAATCAGGAATTAGAGCAGTTAATATTTACCCAAATCCAACAAACGATTTGTTGACATTAGAAATAAATCTGCAAGAAAAGTCGCTAGTAGAAATAAGAATTATTGATATGCTAGGAAAACAAATTTTATCTCAAAATGGATATTATTCAGTAGGTAGTAACGAAATATTAATAAACACTAATAATTTAAAAAGTGGTGTTTATACGTATTTAATTACAGTTAATAACGTGAAAGTAACTAGTAAAAAACTAATAATAAATAAGGATATTCACTAAGAAGTGTGTTTTGTATCTGAAATAGAAAAACTATGAATAAAAAAATATTGACACCTATTCCCTTATATGGTTTTGATCCATCAGAAGTTGCTATACCTTGGATACAAATTATGAAAAATAACATTGAAGTTGTTTTTGCTACTCTTAGTGACAAAAAGGCTACTGCTGATAACATAATGTTAACAGGCAAAAAACTAGGTTTTTGGAAGTTTATACTACAAGCTCGTAAAGATGCTGTAGATGCATACTATGAATTAGAAAAAAACGAATCATTTTGTAACCCAATAAAATATGTTGATGCTCAAGAATTAAATTTTGATGCAGTATTATTGCCAGGAGGACACGATAAAGGTGTTAAGGGATACCTGGAATCAAAAGTATTAATCCTGAAACAAAAAAATCAATAATTCATAATTATAAAATTCGAATAATGAAACTCAAGAAAATAATATCATCAATAGAAAGCTATGCGCCGCTATCCTTGCAGGAGTCTTACGATAATGCTGGGTTAATTGTTGGCTCTGCAAATGCCGATATTGATAAGGCTTTAATCTGTTTTGATGTAACGGAAGAGGTTATTGAGGAGGCGATAAGTATTGGCGCAAATCTAATAATATCGCATCATCCAATAATTTTTGGTGGTATAAAAAAACTCAATGGCAAAAACTATGTTGAGCGCATTGTGATAAAGGCCATAAAAAATGATATTGCACTTTATGCGGCACATACCAATTTGGATAATATTATAAATGGGACCAATAAAATACTTGCAGACAAACTTGGGCTGAAAAATATTAAAACCCTGAATCCACAGCGCGGTATTTTGAATAAGCTGGTGGTTTATACTCCCATAAGTCATAAGCAGCAAGTGCAGCAAGCAATTTTCGAAGCCGGAGCAGGGCATATTGGCAATTATGATAGCTGTAGTTTTGAGAGCGATGGCCTAGGTAGTTTTAGGGCTAATGGGCAAGCAAATCCTTTTGTGGGAAATATAGGCGAACTACATAAAGAGAAAGAAATTCGCTTGGAAACAATTTTCCCATCACATTTAAAGGGGCAAATAATCAACGCTTTATTGCAGGCACATCCTTATGAGGAGGTTGCTTACGATATTTATAAAGTGGAGAATAATATTAGCAATATTGGCGCAGGAATTATAGGAGAATTGCCAGAGGCAACTGACGAACTTCCTTTTTTGAATAGTATTAAAAATATTACCAAAGCTCAGGGGATTAAATACACCAATTTACTTAATAAAAAAATCAAAAAAGTTGCCATTTGTGGAGGTAGTGGAGCCTTTCTTATTAATACTGCCAAAAGTGCTGGTGCTGATGTATATATAACTGGCGATATTAAGTATCACGAATACTTTGATGCCGACAATTCAATACTATTGGCAGATATTGGCCATTATGAAAGCGAGCAATTTACAAACACATTATTATTCAGTATTATTAAAGAAAAAATACCTACATTTGCAGTCCAAATTTCGGACATTAATACAAATCCGGTAAATTATTTGTAATCAGGAATTTAACGAAAAATAACCTATGAGCAAATCTACGGCTGACAAAACAAAGCATGCACATAACGCTGATATTTCTGTAGAAGAAAAGTTAGTGGCTTTGGCCAAATTACAAAATATTGATTCTAAAATTGATAAAATTAGAATCATTCGTGGTGAATTACCATTAGAAGTACAAGACTTAGAAGACGACGTACTTGGTTTACAAACTCGCATAGAGAAGCTAAATTCTGAAATTCAAGATATCGAAAACGATATTCAAGATAAGGAAGCTATTCTTATTGAGGGCGCTTCATTGATTAAGAAGTACGAAGACCAACGTATGAACGTTAGAAATAACCGTGAGTACGATTCTTTGACTAAAGAAATTGAGTATCAAAATCTTGAGATTCAGTTGGCTGAAAAGCGAATCAAGGAGTTTAACTACGCTATTCAGATGAAGAAAGAAGTTGTCATTGAGGCTAAATCTAAACTTACTGAGCGTGAGGCTGATCTTCAAGCTAAGAATGATAAACTTAACGAAATCATTGCTGAAACAGAAAAAGAGGAAAACTTATTAAGATCTGAATCTGAAAAGAACGAAGTTTTTATTGAAGAGCGTTTGTTGACAGCTTATAAGCGTATCCGCGACAATATGCGCAATGGTCTTGCTGTTGTGCCAATCGGACGTGATGCTTGTGGTGGTTGTTTCAATAAAATTCCACCTCAACGTCAGTTAGATATTCGTATGCATAAGAAAATTATCGTTTGCGAATACTGTGGACGTATTCTTACCGACGACGAAATTATTGCTAAAGCTACTGGCGAGCCTATCGCTACTGCTGAATAAATAGCAATTAAATATATTTTAAAAAAAAGCCAATTTCTTTAATGAAATTGGCTTTTTCTGGTTTTTGGGGAATAATTTTTTTATTGCAGATAGGCAAGTCCTACGTACTTTGAAACTAGTTTCCGCACCTTGTGCTACAAATAGGTAACTCATTTGGAGTTAGAAGTCGTTATAAATAAGGGCCTTCAATTCCTCCATATATTTAAAAATATCCTCAATCTGCTGTTTCTCTGTACACCATGTTTGTGGGTTTATTATCGAAATGTAAGATTTGTCTTTTAGCTCAGGTATAAAATCTATCTTAAACTCATTGATAGATATATTTAGTAATTCTTGTATATCAAATGCTTTTACAATATGCTTTTGCACCCTAGAATGTGATAGCAGGTTTTTTATTGCAGAGTCTTCGGTATCTCCTTTTATTACCACTTTAGATTGAAAATTACTACTGCCAATATTATTTTTTGATTTTGATAAAGGGTTTAATTTATCGATTAAAAACCGCTTTCTGATATTCAATTCGGACTTAATATTTGACGATAATGGAATAAAAGCCCCACAAATATCAGTTGCAAAACCACCCTTAGCAAAAGGGTCGCTAAGCCAGATAAAGAAGCACGAGTTTGTGCTATCATTTGGGATATATATAACCTCTTTGGGCTTTTGATAATTGCGTACTCCACCGCTAGAAGGATAAATAATCTCTTCATTAAAAATTTGCCTATCGGTTGATTTTGCGAATTTCGTTAATATTTCAAGGTTAGTTGGATCTTCCATAATTATATGATTATTAGTTGAAACAAAGGTATGATTTAAAATCACTGTTAAAAAAAATATTATTAACTTTGGGTTCAGTTAATTAATTCTATTAAAAAAAAGGTTCTACCACTAAATTAATGGGGTTTATTATAGTTGTAACTATAATTTTATGAAATATAGTTTTTTAAATGATTATAACAAGGAGCTCCCCCCTAATATATTGGATGCCTTATTAAGTTCAAATATGAAGCAACAAACACCTTTATGGTGACGATGAATATTCTAGAAGGATTTAATAAAAGCTAAAATACGTAAAATTTTGATTTTCTGAGAATGGATAAATCTCAAAATAAATAGGTGATTTTCGTACTTATTATTGAACGATTTAGTGTAGCTTTGCAAATCTAATTAATTAGACGCTTATTAGGTTTATATTGTAAGGTATAAGCTGAAATATAAAAAATAAATTAAAATAATATTGCAATGAAAACTATAGCAGTAATAGGATTGGGTTATGTGGGATTACCATTGGCCGTAGAATTCGGTAAAAAACGTAAAGTAATAGGTTTTGAAATCAACCAAGCTCGAGTTGATGAATTAACAGCAGGTCATGATCATACTTTAGAAAGTAGTGATGAGGACTTGAAAGAAGCTAAATTTGCATCATATACCACTGATATTGAGAGAATTCGTGAGGCGCAGATTTATATTATTGCTGTACCTACACCAACGGATAAAAACAATCGCCCCGATTTAACACCATTAATTAAAGCATCAGAAACTGTTGCTAAGGTTATTAAAGATGGCGATATTGTAATTTACGAATCAACAGTATATCCTGGAGCTACCGAAGAGGACTGTGTTCCTGTAATTGAGAAAATGTCGGGTAAGAAAATGAACGAACATTTCTTTGTTGGATATTCTCCTGAGCGTATAAATCCAGGTGATAAGGTAAATACACTTACAACAATTAAGAAAGTAACATCGGGTTCTACTCCAGCTATTGGAAAAGAGGTTGATGCTTTATATAACGAAATTATTACAGCAGGAACTCACCTAGCACCAACTATTAAAGTAGCTGAGGCTTCAAAAGTTATTGAGAATTCGCAGCGTGATATCAATATTGCTTTTGTAAATGAGTTAGCAAAGATTTTTAACGCAATGAATATCGATACACTTGATGTATTGGAAGCTGCGGGTACTAAATGGAATTTTCTTCCTTTCCGACCAGGATTAGTAGGAGGTCACTGTATTGGTGTTGATCCGTTCTATCTTGCACAAAAAGCTCAAGAGGTTGGATATCATCCTGAGATTATTCTTGCAGGACGTAGACTGAATGATTCTATGGGAGCATTTGTTGCTAGCGAAACAGTAAAGATAATGGTGAAATCAGGTAAATCTGTTAAGGATGCCAAAGCTCTAATGCTAGGTATTACTTTCAAAGAAAATTGCCCTGATATTAGAAATACTAGAGCTACTGATATTTATACTGAGCTTAAGGAATACGCTATGGAAGTAGATGTTTTTGATCCTTGGGCTAATAAAGAAGATGTTAAGCGCGAGTATGGAATTGACCTACTTGATGAGCTTAATGACCTTGATAAGTATAGCGCAATTATTTTGGCGGTATCTCACAATCAATTTAAGCATTATAACTTTAGAGCAGCTAAAGAGGCTGGCGCAGTTATTTATGATGCTAAAAGTATTCTTCCTCGCGATATTGTTGATGCAAGGCTATAATTGACATAAACTTATTGAAAAGGGATAAAGCATTTGTTTTATCCCTTTTTTTGTGTATATATTCTGCCATATTTGTACTGATACCAAATTAATACCAAATTGGTATGATTAACAATATCAATGTACACTTACCGTTGTATTAAATATTTATTAATTTTATAGCATCAAAAAACAGGTGTAACAAATCGAGTTTTGCCACGTCAAAACTGCATCACATTATTTAAAAAAAATTATTCTATTATGAGAAACAATAAATTAGTTGCCGTTATTATATTATTTACTGTTATGCTTTGGTCGTGCAGTAATGATAAGCCTCAGGAGCTAAATCATATTCCTGAAAATGCTACATTTGTTTTTACGCTGAATCCTAGTCAGCTATTACAAAAGAGTGGTAATAAATCCATTACTGATACAGAGTTTTATAAAAACATTAGCGTATTCGATAGTGTTGATATGGACGCTGATGATTATGCGAAATTAATGGAGTTTTCATACATTTTTGATGATCCTAAGCAAAGTGGTGTAGATTTCTCTAAGCAGTTTTTTGCTTATGGAATGGCTAATAAAAATGGTTGGTATACCTCAATGGCTGTTAATTTTGGAATAGCAGACGCAAGTAAGTTTGAAATAATGCTTACTAAAGCCACAAAAGATAATATGGACTCACTACGCTTTGATGTAAAAGAGGGTGTTAACTATATGATATCTACCAAGGTGAATAATAGTTCAATTATTGCCTGGAATAATGAAACTGCTGTAATTTTTAATGTTACAAAAGGAAAAAAGGAAGATAAATATTTAATAAATAGAGTTTCCGAACTTATTAATCAGACCGAAGAAGGTTCAATTGCAACTAATAAATCGTTTGTCGATTTTTATGAAAACAAGAAAGATATTAGTGTATGGCTCAATAGCGACTTTATTCTTAATAGAATACCTCAGGAGTATAAAACAATAGTAATGATGCAGTTGCCAGTAAATACTAAAGGCATTGAGTACAGACATTATATTAGTTTTGAGAATGGTTTTGCTGAGGCTACTTCTGAATTAATATTACCTGATGAGCTGAAATCACTAATTGAGAAATTCCACATTGTAAAAGAGGATTTTGATACAGATATATTAAAATACCTTCCGAATAAAAGCTTTATTAATTTTTCATCAGCAATTGATGCTCATGAGTTTTATCGTATGATAAAGTATCTATATAATGAGCGTCAGGTAAATGTTGATGGAATGGAAAGTATGGCCGAAGCTTCTTTGGATGTGGATATTGAAAAAATATTCAGATCCATTAATGGCGAAGTGGTTTTCAATATTCATGGTATTAGCCTTGATACTGGTGCCGACACTATCGAAAACAGCTGTGGAAACCCTGTGGAATTTAAAGCTTCATTCATAGTAAAGCTAGATAATGACGAAGTATATCAGGCAGTACTTAAGGTGTTTAATGATAATAAATCGGAAATGGTTGATGGTTATTATATAATACATGACGAAGGCAATCCACTATTTATTTCTATGGTTGATAATGTAATGATGATGACTAATGATAATGCATTAATTAGTGATTTTGTTAAAAAGAAAGCACAATCACCATCATTAAAAGACTCTGAAATTGCAAAATATCTTAATAATTATGCAATGATTGGAAGAGTGAATTTAGATTTTTCATCATACGATAATAATATACAAGAGTATTATGCTGATAAGTTTAGTAAAAAAGGTAAGAGTGAGCTATTTAATAAGTTAACAGAGCTTCGCTTAGAGCCAATAAACTCTTATAATACTAAAGTAATTATGGAGTTTAAAGACAAAAAACGTAATAGTTTAGAAGTGATGTTTGACTAAGAAGATATCTACTTACAAATAACAATATACAAGCAGTTGACTTTAGAGTCGGCTGCTTTTTTTAGTTCGTGATATGTTGTGTTCTCGTCAATGGTATTGCTGCTAAGTAATAATGCATCATTTAACTTAGCTTCGGTTTTAAAGTTGATATCTATGCTAAAAAATGTCTTCAATTTTTGAAATTCCTCACCATAATAATCCATCAATAGCTGAATGTATTTTGTGTTATTCATATGGCCAATCATATCCAAATCAGTATAGCGTACCTTATATTCATAAGGATTATTGTCATCAAATTTGCTTCGTATATTGCTAATTGGTGAGGTGGTTGCTACTTTATTTGGGTACATTTCCACAGGAAATTCCATGCGCTCAACTAGCTGAGGACGGCGGGTTGCTGTATTAAATAGTATCCAATTTGTACTAGCCTTTATAATTAGATTTCCCTTACTATCGTACCATTCAAAATCACGACGCGATAGGAATTTATCGTTCCCAACAATCCATGTTTCAATACGCATTTCTTCCTCCCAAATAGGAAATCTTTCAACCTCTATTTTTATTCCAGAAAGTATCCACACCATATCTTGGAGAACAAGTTGTCGGTAACCAAAGCCCATGCTATTTGCATGATCACCAGCTACTTCTTGCAAATATTCGCTTATGCTTGTGAGTGTGATATTTTTATTTTTGTCAACATCAAAAGAGCGTACTTTGAATTTATATTCCCAAATATTATTGTTTTCCATTTTTGTGATTTAAGGTAAAAAACTCGATAGGTTTATATCCGTATCGAGTTTTTTAGTGAGTTTATTAAATTCTATAATTGTTATTTAGAAAGGAAGATCGTCCTCTGGTGCACTTGTAGTTGCAGCAATTTGAGGTTCAGGAGTTGTAGCATTTGATGTTGCAGCCGCTGTAGCTTGAGGTTGTGCAGGAGCATCAGATACACCTGGTGTAGGAGGATAATTTCCACCACCTTCAGACTTATCTAAAAGTAAGGTCTTATCACCAACAATCTCGGTTGTATATCTTGTTATATTATCTTTATCAGTCCATGAGCGAGTTTTTAAACTTCCTTCAACATAAACTTTGCTACCTTTTTTCATTCTCTCAGCTTTCTCAGCCAGCCAACGCCAAAGTACAACTCTATGCCATTCTGTTTGCTCTTGCCAAGCACCTGCTTTGTCTTTATACGACTCAGTAGTTGCTATGCTTAGTGTAGCTACTTTTGTTCCATTCTCTAAAGCTCTAACCTCAGGGTCAGCGCCTAAATTTCCTACTAAAATTACTTTATTAATTCCTGCCATTATATTGTGTTTTTATTGTTTACAGATTTGAGTTTCCAAAGATAGTAAAAATTCATATTTTTTGCAAAGAAAAATAATGCCTATTTATCAAAATATTATAGATTTTTCAGCCAAGTATTAATTTTCAGTAACTTTTCTAAAGCTCGTGATACAGAGATTGTTTGCCCAAAGTTTAGCGTTAGCTTCTCCTTATTCTCTTTCATGCTTACATCACTAGGCCTATGCTGCATATAGTTTAATATTCCAGAGAATATTTTGCTCGAATAGTATTCCGAATCTTGTTGATAAACAAGCCAAGCTACCATCTTATTGTTTTTAATTATAAGCTTTTCTATTCCCAGATTTTTGGCCTCCCATCGTAATCGCAAACTATCGGTTAGTTGCTCTACTTCCACTGGTATTTTACCAAATCGGTCCACCAACTCAAGATTAAATTTATCAATTTCTTCTTCAGTTTTACATGCTTCTAATTTTTTATAAAAGGCAAGTCTTTCTGCTGTTTGGTCTATATATGTATCAGGAATAAGAATCTGAAGGTCAGACTCAAACCTTGTATTCTTGACAAAAGTTTTCTTCTTCTTTTTGTTTTCTTCAAAAAACACATCAGCAAATTCATTCTCTTTTAGCTCCGCAATGGTCTCATCCATAATCTGATGGAACATTTCGAAACCAATTTCCGAAATAAATCCACTTTGCTCACCACCAAGTATATTTCCTGCACCACGGATATCAAGATCGCGCATGGCAATATTAAATCCTGAGCCCAAATCCGAAAATTCCTCAATGGCTTGTAATCTTTTGCGTGCCTCTTGAGTTAATGCTGATAATGGTGGTGCTAAAAGATAGCAGAATGCTTTTTTATTTGTTCTACCTACTCGCCCACGAAGCTGATGTAGGTCGCTAAGTCCATAGTTTTGAGCATCGTAAATTATCATTGTGTTGGCATTCGGAATATCAAGTCCCGATTCTACAATGGTGGTTGCCACTAGTACATCATAATCACCAGCAACAAAATCAAGCATGGTTTTCTCTAATTTTTTTCCTTCCATCTGCCCATGTCCCACACAAACTCTAGCATGAGGCACAAGTTTCTCTATCATCAGAGCTATTTCGTAAATGTTTTTTATACGATTATTAATAATATAAACCTGTCCACGCCTAGCTATTTCATACTGAATTGCCTCACGAATTACATCCTCATTTATTGGCTGTAACATGGTTTGTACAGGATACCTATTTGGTGGCGGAGTGTTTATAATACTCATATCACGGGCACCCATTAGCGAAAACTGTAATGTTCGTGGTATTGGTGTAGCAGTAAGAGTTAGAGTATCAATATTTAGCTTAATATTTTTTAGTTTTTCCTTAATTGCAACACCAAATTTCTGCTCTTCGTCAATAATTAACAAGCCTAAATCCTTAAATTTTATATCCTTACTAACAATCCTATGTGTGCCAATTAGAATATCAACTTTTCCTTCGGCCAGATCCTCAAGAGTTTTGCGCTGTTGCTGTGCCGAGCGGAATCTATTTATATAATCAACTCTCACAGGCATATCTTTAAGCCTATTTCGGAAAGTATGATAATGCTGTAACGCAAGCACTGTGGTAGGAACTAATATTGCAACTTGCTTGCTATCTGCAGCAGCTTTGAAGGCTGCACGTATAGCAATTTCAGTTTTGCCAAAGCCCACATCACCACATATAAGCCTATCCATAGGAGTATCGCTTTCCATATCTTTTTTGAAATCGATAGTTGCTTTTACTTGATCGGGAGTGTCTTCAAAAAAGAAACTTGCCTCTAGCTCTGTTTGCAGAAAAGAATCTAATTCAAAAGCATAACCCTTAATGGCTTTTCGCTTTGCATAAAGACTAATGAGCTCCTTTGCAATATCCTTAACTCTACTTTTGGTTTTAGCTTTTAGTTTTGCCCATGCTCGCGATCCTAATTTACTAAGTTTAGGTGCTATTCCGTCTTTACTTACATATTTTGATACCCTATGCAAAGCATGTATACTTACATAAATAAGGTCGTTATTCTGAAAATGTAATCGTATAGCTTCCTGTACTTTACCGTTATTATTTATCTTTTCAAGACCTCCAAATTTTGCAATTCCATGGTCAACATGAGTAACAATATCTCCAGGTTGTAGATTGTATATTTCTTTTAAGGTAATAGCCTCTTTATTGCTAAATCGTTCCTTTAGTTTAAAGCGATGATACCTTTCAAAAATTTGATGATCGGTATAGCAAGCAACTCCTGCTCTTTTGTCAATAAATCCATTTTGCAAGCTTAGTAGAATTGGTTGCCATTTTATTGCAATAGGCTCGTCTTCATCAGCCGATATGTCCTCAAAAATTTGACTTACTCGCTTTATCTGATTATCTTGATCAGCAATTATGAAGTTGCTAATTCCCTCAGCACTATTCTCTTGCAGGTTTTCAATAAGTAAATCAAATTTCTTATTGAAAGGTGGCTGTGGGCGCATATCGTATTCAAATCCCTTATAATCATCAAAATGACTATAATCCGATATTTCAATGGTAATATGCTTTTGTAATCCTTGACTAAATACCTCAGAATTTACAAATAACTCTTGAGGTTCCAATTGCTTGACTTCACCATTGAACTCATGGAATAATTTCTCTGCTTTAAGAAAAGATTTATCTATTATATCGAAAACAAACTTAAAATTTGTTGTCCAAATTCTAGTATTTGGAGGTAAGAACGAAAATATATCACTTCTTTTCTCTACAATACTTCTATCTTGTACGTTTGGAAGTATTGATATTTTATTATGGTTTTCTAATGATCGTTGATTAGTAGTATCAAAGCTACGAATGCTCTCTACCTCGTCACCAAAAAACTCTATTCTGTAAGGAAAATCATTGGAGAAAGAAAATATATCGATTATGCCACCTCTAAAGGCAAATTGCCCAGGCTCAACCACAAAATCCACTTGCTCAAAACCATATTCTTGTAATAACTCTATAATAAAATCGAAGCTAAGTTCCTCACCAACACTCATTTTCATTGTGTTTTTGGCGATATATGCTTTTGAGATTATTTTCTCGCTCATTGCCTCGGGAAAGCTTACAATAAATAAGTTTTTACTACCGCTACCTATTCTTTTTATAACTTCGGTACGGTGCAAAAGATTATTATTATCGGTATGCTCAAGGTCGTAAGCTTTCTTATATGCAGTAGGAAAAAAAAGAACTTTCTTTTTATCAAGACGCTTGCCACTTTCGCCCATAAGCTGCTCAAGGTCGTTCATAAAATAAGCGGCAGACTCTTTATCTGGGAGGATAAAAAGAGAAATTCCTGGCTGTTTTTTATGAAGATTATAAGCTAATATAGAGCTCGATGAGCCAATCATTCCACGAAGAAGATTATGTGGAGTTTTACTAGCAATGGAGTCAAAAAAGTTAGTACTTTCGATATCTTCAGCAAATAAATCCGTGAAATCAGCGATTTTCATAATTATAAAATGGTAATAATTAGTGTATTATAATTTAAATTAATATCCTTCGTTCATTTCTTTACCATCAAGCATATTTAAGTAGTTTAAATATCTATCGGCAGAAATATAGCCTAATTCAACAGCGTCTTTAACAGCACATTGAGGCTCATGCACATGAGTGCAATTATTGTATTTACATTCGTTGGCTATTACTATCATTTCTGGAAAATAAGAACAAAGCTCCTCTTTCTTAAAATCGAATAAACCAAATTCCTTTATTCCTGGGCTATCAATTATCCTTGCTCCAAAATCTAAAGTATGCATTTGAGCATAGGTGGTTGTATGTTTTCCTTTATTATGAATATCAGATATTTCGCCAATACGAATATCTTTAGAAGGGTCGATAGCATTTATCAGTGCTGACTTTCCAACGCCCGAATGACCTGAAACTAAACAAGTTTTGTCACCCATAACACCACGAAGAGTTTCAAGACCTTCGCTAGTTTTTGCCGAGGTTTTATAGCATTTATACCCAATACTTTCGTATTGATTCATAAGATTCTGAACTTCGGTATTCTCCTTTTCAGTATATAAATCTATTTTGTTGAAAATTAAATGAGCCTTAATATGATAAGCTTCGCAAGTAATTAAGAATCTATCGATAAATCCAGTACTTGTGCGTGGGTGATTTAATGTGATTATTAATAAAGCTAAATCAATATTAGAAGCAATAATATGTGATCTTTTGGATAGATTTACAGATTTACGAATAATGTAATTTTTGCGTTCATGGATTTTTGTTATCCATCCCATTTCCGCTTTTTCTTCCCATTTAAAATCTACAATATCTCCAACCGCAATTGGGTTTGTGGATTTTATTCCTTTAATTTTGAAGTGTCCACGGAGTTTACAACGATACAAAATCTTATCTTCGGCCTCTACCTTATACCAACTTCCTGTGGATTCTACTACTATACCTTTCATAATTCTAATGTTCTGAAATTCGTATATCTTTAATCATAAACTGAAGGCTAACCCTTTCTTTCCACACATTTTCGTTTATGGAATAGGCTACTTCAAAAGGTAATTTTGTATTAATAACGGAATATTTATCTGCCAATCCAAAGCCAATTCCATTGAATGAAGTCATTCTGTTTTCAGGATAGCAAACCTGCATTTTTAAATGGTTTTTACCCACAACACGAGCATAACCTGTATCCACAAGTCCATCAGAAATAAATACTGGCGACATATTGCCTGGTCCGAAAGGAGCAAATTGCTTTAGTACATTATAAAACTTATCAGTAATATCGTCGATACTTAAGTAAGAGTCAATTGTAATTTCGGGGCGTAGTGAAAGCAATGAAATGTTTTCGCTAACATATTTTTCGAAAAGACGAACAAATTCGTCAATATTTTCTTCTTTTAAAGATAGACCAGCAGCATACATATGACCACCAAAACTATCCAATAAATGATTGCATGAATCTATGGCTTCATACACATCAAATCCTTTTACTGAGCGTGCCGAGCCTGTATAAATACCATCAACTAAGGCAAGTACAATTGTGGGGCGATAGTAGGTTTCGGTAAGGCGAGATGCTACAATTCCCAATACACCCTTATGCCAAGTCTCGTGATATACAACTGTAGATTTGGCGTTTTTAAGTGTTTCGTTATTGGCAATAATTTCCAAAGCTTGCTCAGTAGTACCAGTATCTAGCGTTCGTCTTTTGCTATTGTATTTATCAATGTTTTCAGCAATGTTTTTTGCCTTATCCATTCTTGTACAAATAAGAAGGTCTACTGATCTTTTGCCGGTATCCATTCTGCCAGCAGCATTTATTCTAGGAGCAATAGTGAAAACTATATCACTAATACTCAACTCTCTATCAAAAACAAAACCTTCAGGAGATGTTTTTTTCTGTCGGTTTATATTGCTGTAATTAAGTATCCATTCTATTCCGGGGCGAGGATTAGTATTAAGTCTTTTCAGCCCAAAATGAGCAAGTACTCTATTCTCACCATCTACCTTTACAATATCCGCAGCAATGCTTATTGCCACAAGGTCTAAATAAGGTTCTAATGTTGCAAACTTAATATTATTTTGTTGATTAAATCCTTGCAAAAGTTTAAAGCCAACACCGCAACCAGATAGTTCTTTATAGGGATAATTACAATCTTTCTGCTTAGGATCCAAAACGGCAGCAGCATCAGGAACAATATCGCCAGGAGTATGATGATCGCAAATAATAAAATCAATATTTTTTGAATTTGCATACTCAATCTTATCTACAGATTTTATTCCGCAATCCAAAGCAATTATAAGACTTTGCTTGTTATTTTCGGCATAATCAATCCCATCAAATGATATTCCGTAACCTTCTTTATATCTGTCTGGAATATAAAAATCAATTTTTGAATTTAGATTATTATTGTCAAAATAGTTTTTGAAATATGAATAAACAAGGGCTACAGAGGTTGTGCCATCTACATCATAATCACCATAAATAAGGATATTTTGCTCATTGGCAATGGCGTAGTCAATTCTATCAATTGCTTTGTCCATATTGAGCATCAGAAAAGGATCATGAAGGCTGTCCAAACTTGGACGGAAGAATTTTTTAGCTTCTTCATAATTATCTATTCCTCTACCAACAAGTAATTTTGCTAATACTTTATTGATATTTAACGATTTAGATAATTTATCTACAATTTCGCTATCAACCTCTTCATTTAATGTCCATCTTTTCTCCATAGAAGGCAAATGTACGGATAATAGTGCTTATTATAATTGCAAAAGATGTGGTATTTTGAAATATGAATTATAGGCAAAGTAATACCCAATCTACTTATATTCTTATTTTCATTAAGTATAAGTAATAGAAGAATTTATAGTCTAATTTTGAATATTTTAGATGTGGTGGTAAGGCTCGTTTCTTAATATACTCATTGCTCTATAACATTGTTCGAATAGTAGTAATCGAATCATTTGGTGTGAGAAAGTCATCTGCGAAAGAGCGATTTTTTGTTGTGCTCTAGAATATACATCATTACTAAATCCATAAGGTCCACCAATTATTAAGCAAAGGCTTTTTATTCCGCTGTTCATTTTGTTTTGAAAGTATTTAGAAAAATCAACACTGGAAAATTCTCGGCCTTTTTCGTCAAGAATTACTATGAAATCGGACTTTTCTAACTTCTGAAGAATTAGTTCGCCCTCTTTAATTTTCTGTTGCTCTATGCTTAGTTTCTTAGTGTTTTTAAGAGCTGGTATTTCTATTACATCTAGAGGTAAATAGTTTTTCAAACGTTTTTGGTATATATCTATACCATGTTTTAAATAGTCTTCTTCGGTTTTGCCAACTAAAATAATTTTCAGTTTCATATTGTTTTATTATGAAAAGTATATTGTTATTTAGATAAAATAATGTATTTATTAGATAGAAACATTAATCAACCCTATAAATCTTCTCCATACCATCAATTTTTTGCAGTTCTTGAATAATCTTTTGTAACTGAGGGCTGTCATTTACATAAATACTTGCTCTGCCTTCAAAAAGATTGTCGTGGGTGGTAATTGAAAATGATCGGATATTTACTTCCATTACACTAGTAAGGATAGTAGATATTTCTTTTACCATACCAATGGAGTCATTTCCATACATTTTTATTCCTGTAAGAAACTGAAGCTGACCTTTTTCACGCCATTTTACCTTTATTACATTATTGCCATATTTCGACATTAGGTCTGAAGCTGATTGGCAAGTTGTGCGGTGAATACTGATGCTCTCGTCTTTTTCAATAAAGCCAATAACATCATCACCAGGCAATGGTTGACAGCATTCTGCAATGCTTATATTTGAATGATCATATTTTTTAGATAAGTATAAACCTTCAGGTTTCTTTTGCAATTTGCGTTGTATGGCTTCCGACAAACTATTGTCTTCATCAGCCTTGGGTTTTCTAGAAAAAGGGTTGCTAAGATATCGTCTCCAGCCACTTTGCTCCTTATTAAACTTTATAAATTCAAGGATATCCTCTTTTTTAATTTTATTATCAGCAAATTGCTTATGCAGCATATCGAGATTAGAAATGCCAGTGAATTTCATAAAACCTATGGCGAAATCATCATTGCATTTTAGCTCTAGTTCCTCACAATACCCCTTTACTAACTCCTTACCTTTAGCAACCTTAATCTTATTTTTATGATTAAGAGCTTGCTTTATTTGAGACTTGGCTCGAGCCGTAAAAGCCCATTTTAGCCATTCTTCATTAACCTTATTTTTACTTGAGGTTAATATTTCTATCTGATCGCCACTACGTAATTTCTGATTTAAGGGAACTAATTGATTATTGATTTTTGCTCCAATTGCCTTATTTCCTACTTCGGAATGTATAGCGTATGCAAAGTCAATTACCTTCGATTGCTTACTCATAGTTATGATTTCACCTTTGGGAGTAAAAACGTAAATTTCCGACGAAAAGAGGTTTAGTTTAAATTGATCTAAGAAATCAAGAGCATCAGAGTCAGGACTTTGAAGAAGCTCTCTGATTCGTGTTAACCAATCTTCAAGACCTACATCAGTTTTTGTAGCTCCTTTATATTTCCAATGAGCAGCAAAACCGCGCTCTGCAATATCGTCCATTCTTACAGTTCGAATCTGTACCTCTACCCATCTACCTTGATTACTCATTACTGTGGTGTGTAGGGCTTCGTAACCATTGGCTTTAGGAATGGAAATCCAATCTCTAAATCTATCATGCTTTGGAATATACTGTTCTGTAACAATAGAATATGTACGCCAGCAATCAAGCTTTTCGCGATTTAATTCAGATTCAATAATTATTCTAACAGCGAATAGGTCATATATATCCTCAAAATTAATCTGCTTTGTCTGCATTTTGTTCCAAATGGAGCTGATTGACTTATCACGGAATTTAATATTATATTTTATTAATTCTTCTTTAAGGTGCTTCTCAATAGGTTTAATAAAGGAAGTTATAAATTTAATTCAAGCCTATCGGCAAGCTTTATTAAAATCACCCTTACATCATCCGCTAGGGTCAACAAAATCTTTCTAAAATTCTCTGCCTGAATACTTCCTGAGTCTACAAATATTCCTGAGATCTTTGTGAGACCATCAACAATATTAGCAACTTTTTTGCCAAACATCACCTCTATATCATTGATAGTGTAGTTGGTGTCTTCTACTACATCATGTAATAATGCACTAATTATTGAGGTGGTTTTTAGCCCTATATCATTTGCGGTAATATATGCCACTTCCAAAGGATGCATAATATATGGCTCGCCACTTTTGCGACGCATATCCTTATGAGCTTCCACGGCAAAATGAAAAGCTTTTTGCATTGCAGCCTTCTTCTTAGGGTCAGTTACCATTGCAGCATCTAATATCTGCTGATACTTCTCTTGAATGAGGATATTCTCTTCTTCAGGGGTTTTATTATATGTTTCTTCCTTAGCCATGTATTAATTTAGCGGTTTATCTTTTAACGTTGCTAAATTACTAATAATTTGTAGATGTAAAGAAGGATAAAATACGTAGTTTTGTGTTTTACAGAAATAAATATACAATAATAGATAAATGAAGCTTTTAATTATATTTATAGGGTTAGTGTTCAGCACTTTTGTTGCTGCTCAAAGCGGTAAAAATGGATTCCCTGAGGATTTTGATGACTCACAAAGAGGGTTTAATTCAATGCGCATAGTTTTTTATAATGTTGAGAATTTATTTGATCCGCAAAAAGACTCTATTAAGCATGACGAAAGCTTTACGCCTGAGGGAAATAATCATTGGAGCAAGTATAAGTATTGGACTAAGCAAAAGAAAATTGCACAAGTGCTGACTTCTGTTGGTGGTTGGGAAATGCCTAGTATTATTGGCCTGTGCGAGGTTGAGAATAAACACGCCTTAATAAATTTGGCATACCATACCAGCTTAAAAAATAGTAAATATGCTATAGTTCATCATGAGTCAGAGGATTATAGAGGAATTGATGTTGCACTTTTGTATCGTAAAGAAAAGTTTAAGGTGATTAAGGATACGGCATATAATGTTCGCTTTTCTTTTGATAAGAATTCTCGAACACGAAATATACTACATATCACTGGAATAGCTTTAGATACTGATACTCTGCATATATTCGTAACGCATTGGCCATCGAAATATGGTGGTGCTTTTGTTACAATTCCTAAGCGAAAGTTTGTGGCAAGCGAGATTCGTAAATATTCGCAGCAGATATTGAAAAAGAACCCCTATGCGAATATTATAATAATGGGCGATTTTAATGATACCCCTGATGAAGTAAGTGTTACTAAAGGATTAAAAGCTAGGTCGCCCGATAATTATAAGGAGGGCGATTTGGTAAATCTTATGTATCCCCTGATGAGTGAAAAAATTGGCAGCCACTTTTATGCTGGAGAAACTGGGAGCGAATGGTCGGTATTGGATCAAATGGTGGTTAGTAGTAATCTTTTAGATAAAACAAACTTGCTTAAAGTTAAGGGGAATAAGGCTCATATTTTCTCGGCGGACTTTCTTTTAGAAAAGAATAATAAAGGAATTATTGTTCCCAATAGAACTTTCATAGGGATGAAATATCATGGTGGATTTTCTGATCATTTGCCTGTATATATGGATATTAAGATTGGAAATAAGGAATAGTATACACTCAATAATTAATAAATATTAAAGAGCTAGAATAAATCCATATTTTTGCACAACATTTACTTTAAAACAAAAACAAATTATGGCTTATTATTGGTATATAATTATCATTTTGGTATTGGCAATTGCTGTTTTCATGATACAACGTTATCGTATGTATATGTCGGGTATTAATACTCCTGATAGTGAGAAATTAGCAAAGTTTACGGACAAAAATTTTGCTCATCAGATAAAGAACGGAATTGTATTAATCGACTTTTGGGCAGAATGGTGTCAGCCATGTAAAATTCAAGGTCCTATAGTAAGTCAATTGGCTGAAGACAATGAAGATAAGAACGTGAAAGTTGGAAAATTTGACGTTGAGAAAAATCCCAAAATAGCTCAAAAACTAGGCATTAAAAACATCCCAACAATTATTATTTTTAAAAGTGGTAAAGAAGCAAATCGCTTAGTAGGTCTGAAAAATAAAAAAGCATTGGCCAAAGCTATTTCAGAGCTTAAGTAGAGCTTTAAATATAGTTTTTATAAATATATTCATATATAATTTTCATGAAAAACCTTTTAATACGCATTATTGCTCTTTTGGTTTTGGTTGCAAGCTTTACGTCTTGTAAATCAACACAAAAAGCTGCTGCTCCAAAGGATGAACAGGTATCGACTTATGAGCTTACAAATATTTTTTTGGGAGCAAAGCGCGATTTGTTAAAGGGGAAAAGAAGCTCTGCATTAGATGGCTTTGCTAAATGTATAAGCCTAAACCCAAATCATGATGCTTCATATTATGAAATGGCTCGTATTTTTGAATATGAAAACCCAGATAAATCATTAGAACTGATTTCTAAAGCGGCAAATATTGACCCCAATAATATTTGGTATAAAGAGTTTCAAATTCGATTATATCAGGATCAAAGGCAGTATGATAAAGCATTGGCAGTTAATAAGCAATTAATAAAACTGCAGCCAAAAAACAAGAACTACTATTACCAAAGGGCAAACTTATATATTTATAAAAAGGATAATAAGAATGCGGGTAAAACCTATGACCAGATTATAGAATTATTTGGATATGAGCAGGGAGTTTTGGACCAGAAGAAGCAAATTTATTTGAGTAATGGTGAATATAAAAAAGCTCTGATAGTTCTTGAAGAGTTAATAGCGCATAACCCTAATAATAAGAGTTATTATGGAATGGTTGCTGAAATATACCTTAGCCAAGGAGATACAGAATCGGCGATGGAATATTATAAAAAAATACTTGCCATAGACCCCAACGATGGATATGTGCATTTTGCTTTGGCTGATTTTTATTCTGCCAAGGGCGAAAAACAAAATTCATTTGATGAATTAAAGAAAGGAATGGCTGAGCCTAGCTTGGATATTGATTCTAAAATGAAGGTTTTGATACAATTACAGAATTCTATTAAAACAGATAGTAGCATAACACCTTATTTTGAAAAGCTGTTATTAATAGCAACAAATACACATCCTAAGTCGCCAAAAATATTAGCTGTAAATGCTGATTATAATTTTAATAATGGAGACACAGAAGTAGCAATTGATTATTATAAACGCATACTGGCAGTAGATAGTAGTAGGTTCGTAATATGGGAACAGTTGCTGATTGCTGCTAATAATATTTCTGATACTAAGAGCTTATTAAATTATAGTGAAAGGGCATTGCACTTATTTCCTCAGCAGGCAAGTTTATACTTTTATAATGGAGTTGCAAATGCAGATTTAGGAAACTGGAAAGAAGTAAAGCAGAAGGCAAAAATGGGGAACAATTTTTTATACAAAAAGAATGAAAAGGCTATGATGCTTTCATTAAGAGCTAAGGCTGAAATGCATTTGGGAGAAATTGATAATGCTGTAGCAAATTATAATACAGCACTTATGTTAGATCCCCAAAATATTGATATTGTTCGAGATTATGCTTACTACCTTGCTCTTAATAAGCGAGATATGGACAGAGCAATTGCACTGGCTAAAAAAGCTTTGGAAATAGATATTGATAATCCCTATAGTGTATTTGTATACGCCTATAGTTTATATCAAGATGGGCAAAAAGAAGAAGCTAATAAATGGGTAAAGCTAGCATTGATTAAGTACCCAAATAATAAACAAATACAGCTCCTTGATCTGGAGATTAATAAATCGTAATAAGATGCAAAAGTTAGTAATATATATACTTTTATTGAGCATTTTTTTTGCTTCATGTAGTAGGAAAAAGAATGTTGAAGTTGTTGAAGTAGCCAAACAAACGGAGGTAGATTCTGTTTATAAGTTGATGAATAGTAATGAGTTTGATGCTGAATGGTTCAGCGCTAAATTTAAAGGCACATATCATCGACCTGACGATAATCAGATGTTTAATGGGCAAATAAGAATTCGTAAGGACAGCCTTATTTGGGTAAGTATTACTGCGGTTATGGGGATTGAGGTTTTTAGGGTGCAGATTATGCCCGACAGTCTTACTTTCATAAATAGATTGGAGAAAACTTACATCACCTCAAGTACCGATTATCTTCGTAAAAGAGTAGGTGTTGACGTGGATTTTGAAATGCTAGAATCAGTTATTTTGGGAAATGATTTCCCTTATTATCAAACAGATGTTTTTAAGCTAAGTAATAGGGGCGAAAACTATCTATTGAGCACATTTTCGCGACGAAAAATCAAAAAACAGAATAATGATGTGGTAAAAGGCTCTAGAATACTGATGCAGAATATACTTATTGATAAAAATACTTATAAGATTAATAAGCAGACGGTAAAGGTAGTAGGAGACGATAGAACAAAGCTACGCATATATTACGATAATTTTGAAATGGTAGAAGGGCAGCTTTTCCCTCATAAAATTATTATTAAGTATAAGGAAGATAATAAGACTTTTATAGAGTTTAATTTCTCAAATATTGAGATTAATAATAAGCTAAGATTCCCATTTAAGATATCTAAGAAGTATTCGCAAGAAAAAATTGAAGATAGAAAGAAAGCACAGAAGAACAAGAAGCTTAATTAACAATCCACATTTAATAATAAATTTATTATTGCAATAAGTGTAGAAATAGACGTTATAAATTAGCGTTTATATAATAATTAATAATCCGAATAACTGTGCATAGAGTTTTCTCGCGTAACATACTGATAGTAATACTGCTTATGGTTTTTGTGGGTGCGTCTAATATTACGTATGCACAAAGCAAAAAGAAAACTAAAAAGCAATTACAGTCGCAGCAAAAAAGCATTACTCGTAAAATTAATTATACCAAGCAACTTCTAAAAGAAACTAAGCACAAAAAAAACTCCTCATTAAACGAGCTAAGTTTATTACGAAATCAAGTTAAGGAGCGTAAGCAGTTGATTAATTCTTACGGAAATGAGATTGCTTTAATTGATAATCAGATTAAGAATAATACCCAAGATATTCAGAAACTAGAAAGCGATTTAAAGTCTTTAAAGGAGGAGTATTCGGAGCTTATTTATCAGTCATATAAGAGTAGAGATAATTTTGATCAGTGGATGTTTTTGTTTGCTAGCAAGGATTTTTATCAGGCAATGCGACGTATGCGTTATTTGCGAGAATATACTGAATATAGGCGCGAGAAAGCTCAGGCCATTGAAAAAACTAAGCAACAGCTTGAAGAAGAAATTAAGGAATTAGAAGCTCAAAAAGAGGAGCGACTAGGTTTATTGATAACCAAAGAAGTGGAGGCTCAGGAGCTTGAGAAGGATCGTGCTAAAAAGCAAGTTAGTATTGCCAAGTTGCAAAGAGAAGAAAAGGCGCTGCGTAAGCAATTGAGAAAGCAACAAAAAGAATGGGATAGCTTAAGTAAGAAAATTCAGAAAATTATTGAGGACGAATTCCGTAAAAAATCTCCTAGTGGTAAGCGTATTCCATTGAGCCCTGCGGAGGTAGCTTTGGGTAACGAATTTGCATCCAATATTGGTAAACTCCCTTGGCCAACTTCACGAGCTCGTATAGTTAGTAAGTTTGGAAAACATCAGCATCCCGATATGCCAGGTATTATTGTGAATAATAAGGGCTTGGATTTCCGCTGCGAAAAAGGCTCCATTACCAAGGCTGTATTTGCAGGAAAAGTAACTAAGATATTTGTAATGCCTCGCTATTATAAAGTGATAATGGTGCGCCATGGCGACTATTTTACAATATATAGTAATATAAAGGATGTGTTTGTAAAAGAAGGAGATATGGTTAAGCTTAATCAGAAATTAGGTAGTGTTTGGACTGATCCTAATACTGATGAAACCATTTTACACTTTGAACTACGAAAGGAAAAAGTACCTCAAAATCCACAAAAATGGATACTTAGGAGGTAGAGGGTTAGGAATGAAGAATTAGGAATGGAGAATGAAGAATTGGGAATTTATCTCACGATTTAGGATAGTAGTTGCCGATTAACAAATTACGATTCAACATATTTTGAAACATTAAGGGGTTAGGGAATTAAGGGTTTTAGTAAACTAGCTTCGCTTTAAAAACAATACGAATAGAACGACCAATTATACCAAATTGGGATTAAACAAATACTTAAATAAACGATTCAACATTAATTAATTATTATTTTCTTAATTATTACTCCTTTAGTGGTATGTATTTTAGAAATATAAATACCTTTACTCAAGTCTGATACCTTATATGAATACTGCTTTGTGTTTAGTTCAACACTATTCAAAAGGGCTCCATTGATAGCAAAAATCTCAATTCTTCTTATATTATCATCACTGCTTTCAAAATGTATAACATCTTGCGATGGATTTGGATAAATTGAAATATTTGATTTTATAGGTGTATTTATGCCAGCAGAAATAGTTTCTGCAATAGTAATAATCATTGTATCAATAGCAATGTTATTACATCTATCAATTAAAAAAACCGATACGGGTACATCCCCAATATCATTTACGGTAAAATAATACTGACTTAATTGAATTTCACAAGTTGGGCAGTATGTTGCTTTGATAAACAAATCGTCTGGACTGATAAATTTAGTTCCGTTGTCTTTTAGAAAGATTACGGTGTCCATAACAGAAACGCTTAAGCTAATGTTGTCGAGCTGTGGTACCGACATAAAGTAAGTTACAGGCATACCGTTAAAATCCATATCACCAACCCAGCTAGTGTCTGTAATTGTAAGATTTGTAGCATCAATAATACTTCCTTGCGAAGTTCCGTCGGTATAATTATAAGTCATTACTGACCTGTCATCATTAAACCACCAATAGCCAAATCTACCGTTAGAATCCCACCATGTGGCATCAGAAAGTAGCTTTGTGTCAGCGTCATAAGGCATTGTTATTCCGAATAATATCATCGAATCTGTTATCCATGTTTTATCATCGCATAAGCCGCACATCTGTAATTCTGCGGTATTTAAATCCCTAATTACAACAGTTATATTTGTTGTGTTATTGGTGTCAATAGAAGATGAAGTGCTATCAATAGTGAACCTATTTGTATTATAGTTTTTGCGAATATTGAACAAATATTTTTGTGGTAATAATGACCTTATTTCTGTTTGTCCATTGATGTCTGTATATTTTGCTTTGGTAATTCTGCAGGAGTCTATATTCCATTTTTCTTTAGTATCGTAAAGCATAACTTTAGCACCACTAACAGGGTTTCCTGATGTGTCAGTTACTGTAAATATTATTCCATTACTATTTATTAAATCAACTTTATGAAAAATAATTCCATTATGACCACCTAATAAAGTTATGGTTTCATCAGTATGAGTAAATTGTAGTGACTGTACTGATGGTGAAATATTTAAAGTATATGAAGTGTCATTATTAGGAATATCAAAAGTGTAATTACCATTTTTATCACAAACATATTCGTATACCGTTGCTGGGTCCGAAATGGGGGATAGTTTTACAATAGCATTTGGAATTAAAAAGCCAAAATTATCCGACATTTGCAATACCAATTTTATTCTGTGCCAATAATGAAATAGATAAAGATAGGCTAATTAATAGAGTAGTAAGTGTTTTCATGTTTGCTTTGATAGATGGATTAATAATATTGCTAAGATATTAAAATAAGATGGACGAAAAAAGGGTCCTTCGGTAAACTCAGGAGGATAGAGGACCCCGATGAGAATCGGGAGGATAGAGGACAAGAATCAAAGAATAAGCCCTCCCAATTAATCATTAACAATTAATACCTAACATTATTTAATCTCTATCCTTAAAAACATCAGTATTATCTACCACCTGACCGGCGTATTGTTGCACTTCTTCGCTCATATATCTTAGCTCTAGGCCAACCTCTTTGAACATAGCCTCAGATTCTTCACCAGAGTGATATTTCTTTTCGCAAACAACTCGCTCTATTCCGCAATTGATAATAAGCATAGCACAAGTTCGGCATGGAGTCATTCGGCAATAAAGAGTTGCTCCATCAAGAGCAATACCACGGCGAGCAGCCTGTGTTATAGCGTTTTGCTCAGCATGTACTGTTCTAACACAATGCTGGGTAATATGGCCGTCTTCGTGAACCATTTTTTTGAAAAGGTGCCCCACATCATCGCAATGTGCAAGTCCTTTTGGCGAGCCTACATAACCTGTTACTAATATTTGCTTTTCTTTGGTAATAACACAGCCACTTCGCCCTCTATCGCAAGTAGCACGGTGGGCAACGGTGTCAGCCAACTCTATAAAATACTCGTCCCATGATGGGCGAATGTGTTTTTTATCTTCTTCAGTCATAATAATGCTATTTGCTAATATTATTAATTACTTCTCTTATTTTGCTATTCAATTCTTTCAAATCACCATTATTATTAAACACAAAATCAGCCATTGAAATACATTTTGCCAAATTCTGCTTATTGGGATCATCGGTATTCATTTCGCGCTCTTCGTTGGCTACAAATGTTTTATAATCAACATTATCGGTGCTAGATTTTCGTATCTGAATTCTATCGAAACGAACCCTACTATCGGCATCCACCGCAAATAAGTAAAAAATGATGGCGAATTATTAGCTCTCAATTCATTGGCAACCATAGTCATACTATCGCGATTTACCTCCATGCCTCTATCACGAATTACCTCTATAAGATAGTCGCGCACAGAGTAATGTGCATAGCTATATTCGTCTTTTAGTAAATCCACAATAGTGCCTTTTCCAGCGCCCAAAGTGCCTGTTATTCCTATTACGTTCATTATATTAGTATGTGTTTTTATCTTTTAAATCTTTTATCCATTTCGAGTCTACTTTCTGAGCTTCAAAATCGTTAATTGCCTTTAGTAAAGCCTCTGGTTCCGACTCAAAAATTACATTATTTCGGTGTTCAGCTTTCATGAATTTTTCAGCAAGGATATTATCAAAGAGCGTAATTACAGGATCATAAAACCCTTCTACATTAAGAAAAGCTACAGGTTTATTCGAAAATCCCAACTGAAAATATGTAAGAACTTCCATCACCTCGTCCAAGGTACCAAAACCGCCAGGCATTGCTATAAAAGCATCCGAAAGTTTATTGATGAGGTTTTTTCTATCGCTCATATTATCTGTAACATGCATTTTTGTAAGCGATGAATGACCAACTTCCTTATTCAATAGGTCGGTGGGAATTACCCCAATGGCATTACCACCTTTGGCAAGTACAGCATCCGCAATTACGCCCATTAGACCCACGTCGCCACCACCATAAATTAAATCCATTTTCTGTGCTACCATTAGTTCGCCAAGCTCCTTTGCCTTCTGCGAATATATCTCCTTAGCTCCTATACTTGAGCCACAAAAGACTCCAATACTCTTTATTTGCATACTCTTTATTTATTGTAAAATTCGAAAAAGCTAAGATAGGGGAAATGTTAATTGGTAAAGTGATAAATTGTTAAATTGCTAAATTATTAAAGGCTTGTAGTGAAATGTGTGTAATGGAGTTATCCTTGAACTTTGAATAACAAACAACAAGCCCCGAACAAAAAACAACTAAAGCTCCGCAAGCCCTGCCATTGTCAGGGCATAAAGTATAAGTATGAATCCTTCTTGATGGGCAAATTCTAGTAACTGAGTTAGCAGTGCTTGGCTGTAATGTGGGTAGCTAGCATCAATTCCCCAGGCATGTATAAAGTGATTTCCTGTAAAATAACAATCTTGAAAAATAGGGTTAATGGTTTTGTCGGTGGTGCCTCGCAATATCCTGAACCTTTGAAACATGGCCGTATTTAATTCCTCATTAGTACTACCATTTGGGAATGCAAAAGTTTTCACTCTTTTGAATTTTTGGTTCATTAAAAAAGTTAATGAGTCAACCTCATTTTTCAAATAGCTATCTAAGCCATGGGCATTTACATATTCTAATGCATTCTGATGATTCAACCCATGTCCAGCAATCTCATGCCCTTGCGATTCCAGATATTGTAAGCCTTGTATTTCCTCTTCAGTACGTTTGTTGAATAGCGTTAGGTTAAATGTCGCTTTCCAATTATACTTATGAAGTACAGTATCAGCCATCAGCCATTTATCCACATAATGATCGTCGAAAGTTATAACCACAGCGCCATTTTTATAAACGAGATTATCCTCTCTCTTATCCTTTTTGCAAGATAGGGAAGTGATGATTGAGATTATTAAAACTAAAAATAATAGCTTCTTCATGGTGATTACAAAATTAGATATAATAGTTTAAATATTTATATCAGAGTTTTACTTTGCATAATTCACAATTTATACTTTATTATCTATTATCATTAATGTTTTTATTTACTTTTGCGAAAACAGTATAATATACTACTAAATCCAGACATGACTCACCGAAAGGCTGTCAATAAAACATATAATTATGAGCGATAAAATAATATACGGAATACAACAAATAGGAGTAGGAGTAGAGAATGTGCATCAAGCTTGGGCTTGGTATCGCAAGCATTTTGGTATGGATATAAAAGCTTTTGAAGAAGCAGCCGTTGCTGAATTAATGAAGCATTATACTGAAAATGAGCCTCGTCCACGTCATGCTGTATTGGCAATAAATCTACAATCGGGTGGAGGTTTTGAGATATGGCAACATACTGGCAAAACTCCTGCTAAGCCTCAATTTGAGATTCAGCTTGGTGACCTAGGAATATTTATTGGCAAGCAAAAAACTGCCGATGTAGAGGCTGCTTATAATACTATGAAAGCTCAAAATCTTGATTTATTGAGTGAGTTAGTGATTGACCCTGCGGGCAAAAAGCATTTCTTTTTAAAAGATCCTTTTGGCAACATCTTTCAAGTAGTGGAAAATGATTATGTTTTTGATAAAACAAATTCGGCTACAGGTGGAGTATTGGGTGCTATTATTGGCGTAAGTGATATTGATAAAGCTTTAAAATTATACTCTGATGCTCTTGGCTATTCAGAGATTGTATATGACAAAACTGATGTTTTCAAGGATTTTGCTAATCTACCTGGCGGAGCACAAAAGGCACGACGTATTTTATTACGCCCTGCAGTAAAAGCTACCGGTGGTTTTGCTCCACTGTTGGGTCCTTCGGAGTTGGAATTAATACAAGTAATTGACGCTCCAGTGCGCCATATTTACGAGAATAGAATTTGGGGCGATCCAGGATTTATCCACCTTTGCTTTGATGTGCATAATATGGCAAAAGTACAGAGCGATTGCTCCGAAAATGGCTTTGAGTTTACAGTAGATTCTAAAGATTCATTCGATATGGGAGCAGCAGCAGGTCATTTTGCTTATGTTTCTGATCCCGATGGAACGCCTATAGAATTTGTGGAAACGTTCAAACTACCTATTATTAAAGCTCTAGGAATTGGAGTAAATCTTGAAAAAAGAGATCCTAATAAGCCCCTTTCAAAGTGGTTGCTTAAGGCAATGCGAGTGAATAGGGTTAAGTAGGGGTTTAATGTTCCAGGTTCCTTGTTTGTTGTTAACCTTCAAGCTTAATCTTTTAGTGGAAGAGGTTTATAGGGTTGAAAAAAATTATTTGATAGAAATATTCAAAGATTAGTAAATATTGAATCAAAATATTAATTTAGTTTATTCTTATATTTTATACTTGAAATCTAAAATCGTTAATCTTCACTCTTAAATCCTTTTTTCTTCCTCCCGTTTCCTATCGGGATACTCTTTCCTAGTCCTCTATCCTTACTTCTCCATCTCCCTATATCGTTTTCGAGCTTCGACAGTAAAAAGACTTCCAGGGTAATCAAGAAGTATTTTTTGATATATTTCTTTGGCTTTAGCTTTATTATTTAGGCTAAAATCATTGAGGCGGGCTCGTTCTATCAATGAGTTGTCGGCTAGTGGTCCAAAGGGATTATAATCTGCAGTTAGTTCAAAAAGGGAGTCGGCAATTAAGAATTTCTTCTCGTCCATAGCAATCATTGCTTTCTTAAAATACACATCATCGGTAATTGGGTGATGAGGGAAAATATTAAGAATAGTATCGAGTTTCATATTTGCCAAATCGTATTTTTTCTGATACTGAAGTAGGTCTGCCTGGGCGTACATACTCAAAGCATCATAGCTGCTATCGGCGCTAATATTCTCTTGAATAAGGAGGTATAACTCCATGGAGTTATTAGCAATAAGCTTTGAAGTAGCGCCGCGCAGAACATCTAACTGCGATTTTGCCCATTCCATTTCGCCAACATAATAATAAAATTGTGCTGCCTTAAATTTTGCAAGATAGCCTGTTGGCTCGTTCTTATTCTCCTTTTCCACTTGCTTATATAATAGGCTTGCCGACCATTTTTCGCCAGAGAAAAGTTTAATATCTCCGAGTTGTAATTTAGCTTCTGCCTTATGTTTTTTCGATATATTGGGGATATTCTGTAGCTCAGAAAGTAATTCCTTTGCCGATTCCAAATCGCTGAGATAAAAGGCTTGCAGTTTTGCCAAGTTCATTATCATTTGGCTGGTACCAGCATTTTTACCAAATACTCGCAACTGCATTTTGTAATCACCCTCTAAGCTCAATATTTCCTCTTGAGTATAGTTTTCGTCTTCAATTATTTTATTGAATTTGGCATCGAGAATTCGCATTTCGGCATTCATATAAAAAATGGATTCGGGGCCAATATCAATAATGAAATTATAGGCATCCACAGCCAATGCCCACTCCTTATTTGACATAAGAATATTAGCTAAATTAAATACTCGTTCACCATTCTCACGAAACTGCACATCAAGGGCTTTGGCCTGAATAAGTGCAAGCTCAAAGTCTTTTTTCTGAACCGAATACCAATATAAAAGCTCGGAATAAATGGTTTCGTTTTTATATTTTTGAGTACGGCGCAAAAGCTCTGTTCTTAATGCTTCTGAAGATTTATCCTTAGCTGGATCGGTAATAATAAGTTGCAACCGACTTTTTACCACGTCAATATACTTATCATAAGAAACTGCTAGATCAAGGTATTCTTTAACCATATTCTCATCGTTACCAATTTTATAATATAGCAAAGCAAGTTCCATATTAAGGGGTGGTTCAATTCTCTTTTTCTTCCCTTTAATAAGAGTTTTTACGGCAAAAGCATTGAGGTTTCTAGCAGCAAAAGCTTCCGAAAGTTCAACATACTGCCGGCGATTATCATCAGCACTTTTTATTATTTTATTGTAATTTTTTTCTGCTTTTGAAGTATTCCCACTGCGCTGCAGTATGTATGCCTCTTCAACTTTATACTTTATATTCTTAGGGTTTTGCCGGGCTACTTTAGCAACGAATTTTTTGGCTCTTTTATAATCTTGGAGCTCAAAAAGGCAGTTTAAATAATAGTCGTAATAAAAAGGTGTTGGCTTGGCATCATAAATATTTTGATATAAATCCGCAGCCTTATCATATTCTTTATTCTGATAAAATTGAAGCGCCAATTGCTCATCAACCTCTGTTTGAGCAAAAGCTGAGCCTGCGAACAATATAAATATTGACGCAAATAATAAACTAATATGTGATTTATAAAAGCTCATTACTATTTCTGTAATGATTTTTGAAGATGCCTATCGTAAAAGAAAAGGCTAATAATTGCCAGGCCACCAATTGCAGCAATTACCATCCAAAAGTTAGAAGGGTGATATTGTTGCCATAGCAGATTTGTAAATTCCAAAGGGGTAATATTTTGCTGTTCTGCCAATGACAAAAACATTTGATTATTGGTAAGTTTATCGTCTACAATAAGGTTATTTGCGGCGGCAAAATCTTCGGCAAATTTATATTTATCAGAATATTTTTCGTAAACCACTCCCGAAACTATTCCTGCAAGAATATTTCCGAGGAACATTGGCACATAGGCAAAACCCATATAAAGAGCTTTTTTGTCTTTGGGTGCAATACGACCAATATACTCAGTAATTTTAGGACTTGCGGACATTTCGCCAATGGCGAAAATAAATATTGCCACTATAACAAACACCGCAGATTGCGAAATTAGCGTAAGACTCATTCCTATGGTAGCGATAATAATTCCTGTAATCATGGCATTTAGTGGGCGCAATTTCATCACCAAATAAGATATTATCAGCTGAAATGCTATGATAAAGAAAGCTCCAGAGTTTGTTATAAACTCGGGCTGAATTTGTCCATTATGCCCATAATTTTCTGCAATAATAGGAAAATGCTCAGCATAAAAAGCGTATAAATGCGAGCTATCGACCCACATTTCCACAAAAACAGGAAGAGTGAAAAATAGTTGATTATACATAGTCCAAAAGCCTGCAATTATAAGCAAAAACACCATAAATTGCAGATTAGAGCCTACGGTAATAATGTTTTGATAAATGGTTTTAAGACTTTCGCCAAGGGGTTTTGAATCGTGCTTTCTATCGGGTTCGATATAAAATAACAAAAGAATAAAATTCACTGATATCATTGCTGCCACAATATAGAAAAGGTTGTCTTGAAAAGGCATGGTGATAAGTGGGCCAATAAAAGCACCCATATTTACCATCATATAAAAAATTCCAAAACCCATGGAAGAGTTTTCATCGTTGGTGGTTTTGGCGATGGTGGCAGAAATTACTGGCTTAAACAAAGCCGCACCAATAGCGAGGTAGATATAGACCATAAAAACTCCCGTAAACGTATCGAAAAGCGGAAAGGCCAAAAAGGCTGATATATATACTACAAAAGCTAATGTAAGAATTTTTTTATAGCCATATCTATCGGCAATAGCACCAGTAATAATTGGTAGGAAGTATAGAATTCCTGTACCAATTCCCATTATCATACCTTTCTGCGACTGAGTAAATTCCAGTCCTCCAAGGTCGGTAGATTTGGTAAGATAATTTGCAAAAAGAAAAAAGAAACCATACCAAGCCATTCTCTCAAAAAGCTCAATGGTGTTTGCTATCCAAAAAGTGGATTTATATTGCTTAAGTATTCCTACAAAACTAGCCATAGTTATATTTTCAATAATCAAAATTAAAGCTGCAAAATAAGGAAATATTTGATTGTAAAAACGAAGATTAATGGTTCAATGATGTAATTATACAATGGTGTAATCATTTAATGGTGCAATGATATAATTGTTTAGGGTTTGAATATTCAAAGTTCAGAAAAACTTAATGCTCCTTAATTCCTTAATGTTTCAATTATGTAATGATTTAATGGTACAATGATATAATGATTGTTCAAAGTTGTCTTTTCCTTTTTACTTTAGCCTTTACATTTTAGCCATTAGCCTTTTTCTATAGCTCAAAATACCAATAAAGCTTCAAATATACACTATCATTAATTCCTTCAACATTTTTTAGCTGTTCTATATTTGAGAACTCACCATTATTATCGCGGTATTGCTGAATATTGTAAGCTATTTTCTTACTTATATAAGGGTGTTTTTTCAATAAATAATAATCATCCTTATTAAGATTTAGATATGGATGAATGGAATCGGTATTTATATAAAAATTCGGTGACAATTTTATATGTTTTGCGGAATCTATTAGGTATACCTCCTGCAATTGCTTGATATTATAATAGCCGCCAAGTTTTTTCCGATAGGCAAGTATTGCTTTGGCAGTGGAAGGTCCAACACCATTTATTTCCAAAAGGCTATCAAATTGTACAGTGTTTAATTCTAAGTGAAAAACCTTAGGAATATATGTCTTTGTCCAAACTTTATCTTCCAATTCCACTACCTCTAGCTGTTCAATTTTTACATATGGTATTAGCAAATCGCATTCGCCCTGCGATAAGCAATACATTTTGCGCAGGTCGTTTGGGCTACTAATAGTACCGCCTTTTCGGATATACTTTCTTATGCTTTTTGCCTGATATTCTTTTAAACCGAGCTTTTGCCATCCTTTTTTACTAATGGTATTGGGATTAAAATAGAACAAATTGAAATTGAACTCTTCTTTAGCAGTAATATTCTTTTTTATATTACTATTTGCCAGACTACTACTATCTGCTAAATATCTGCTATAGGCAATATAATTCTTAAATTCGGTGAAATCAGTATCGCTGCTTATGGCAAATGGCGAATATATATGGTATAATATTAAAGCAAGAATTATAATAATAAGAACAGAAACCCCTCTACGCTCTTCTTTATCGTAGACGAATAGTTCCTTCCAATTACTATTGCGTTTCATTTTTTTTTAATTATTATAATAGAAATAGTTAGTTAATTAACTGAACCCAAAGTTAATAATAATTTTTAAACGGCGGTGTGTTTTCTATCTTTCATAAAAACAAATACTATATACATATTTCAGGAAACTCTCGAGGTGCATGACAAAAAATCAACTTATGTACAATTTTCTGAAAAATAATTTTCTATTTCTAGAATTTTAATAATCTCGTTGTATTATTGATTATCAGTATAATAACCAATTTTATTAAGCTTATTTTTAGTAAATTATGAGCTTTTTTCAATGATTTATTAATCCTTTACTTGTATTAACATTAAGACCTGTTTTTTCTAAATTCCGAAATAAACAATCCCCCAACAACCAATGCTATTCCAAAATATTTGATAGTTTCAAGTTTTTCACTGAAAACGAAGAATGATATTACGATAGTAAAGATTGGTATAAGATTGCTAAAAAGCCCGATTTGTGATACTCGGAAATGCTTAAAAGCATATGTATAAAGTAAGAAAGCTCCATTGGAAGCCATTATTCCCAGTAGAACGATATACTGAAAATCAGAGTTGAAGCCAATTTCTTTAAATGCTTGAAAATCGAAAAACAAAAACAGTGGAAAGAAAACTATACTAGCAATAATATTCTGCCATATTACAATAGTAAATGCATTATACTTATAGGTAATTCGCTTTACCACAACAGTATAACCCAGTGCGGCAAATACTGCTACAAAAAGGAAAACAAAACCCTTAATATCTCCTGCAATGCTTAAATCCTTATTTAGCATTACAAATAGTACTCCCAAAAAACTTATAAAAACTCCGATAAGATTATTACGTCTAATCCTTTCTTTGAAGAAAATAAATCCTAGAAAAGGCATAAAAAGTGGAATTGTGGAAATTATTATTGCTGCCGTACTTGCCGTAACATATTGTAGCCCAAAATTCTCGCCAATGAAATACAGAAAGGGCTCAAAGAAAGAAAGTAAAAGCAAGATTTTATAGTCACTTTTATCTATTTTTTGAAGTAGACCAAATGCTTTGGAAACTATAAAAAGAGAAATTGCAGCAATAAATAGTCTGAAAAATAAAACCGTAAAAGGATTATATGACTCAAAGGCTAGCTTGCTCCAAACAAAGGAAACCGACCAAAGCATCATTGCTCCAACAATAGCGATATAACTATATTTTTTTTCTGAGGCCATTTCTATGCTCTTTGCCAAATTAATATTCAATAGTACGCAAAAGTAAATTAAAATCAGTATTCCTAAGAACTAAATAATCAAACAATCTGTTATATAATAATTCAATTATTAAGGATTTAACAATTTTATGGGGTCGTAATTATTATAAGTGTTGATAATGAGAATATTGCAATAATTAACAAATATATACTAACGTGTTTTTTTACTCTTAAAAGTATTGTAAAAATCATGATAACAAACATTTGAACAAATGAATTAGATTACTATATTTGAAAGCTAAAATTAATAGTATTGAAAATAGTAATAAATATATAACATTATGAGTAAAAGAACAATTGTAGCAATGCCTGGAGACGGTATTGGAAAAGTAGTATTAGACGAAACCATAAAGGTATTAAACGCTGCTGGTTTTGAAGCTGACTATGTTGAAGGCGATATAGGTTGGGAATTTTGGAGATCAGAAGGAAATCCATTACCACAGCGCACAATAGATTTGTTAGCAAAGCATAAAATTGCTCTTTTTGGCGCAATTACATCAAAGCCAAAGGATGAGGCTTTTGAAGAATTAGCTCCTGAGTTGAAAGAAAAAGGCTTGGTATATTCTAGCCCAATCGTAGGTTTACGTCAGCATTTTGGATTAGATATCTGTGCTCGTCCAACCAAGAGTTATAATGGTAACCCACTAAACTTTATCCGCCGTGGTGCTGATGGAGGTATTGAAGAGCCTAATGTTGATGCGGTAATTTTCCGTCAAAATACCGAAGGTTTATACGGTGGCGTAGAGTGGACTGATCCAGAGAAGCAGGTTTATGATGCATTTATGACTCACCCAAAGTTCAAGCAAAATTTCGGTAATGTGCCTAAAGATGAGGTAAGTATCTCTACTCGTATTTTCTCAAAAAATGCTACAGAAAGAATTCTTCGTGCAGCTTTTGAGCATGCTAAAGAGTATAATTATCCATCGGTAACACTTTGTGAGAAGCCAAACGTAATTCGCGAAACTTCGGGAATGATGTATAAGATGGCTCTTAAAATGCAGGCTGCTGATTATCCAAATATTGACCTTTGGAATACAAATATCGATGCACAAATGATGTGGTTGACAAAGAATCCTGAAAACTATGGAGTGATTGTAGCAGGAAATATGTTTGGCGATATTATTAGTGATGGTTTTGCTGGTCTTATTGGTGGACTTGGTTTTGCTTGCTCTGCTCAAATGAGCTCTGAAGGTATAGCCGTATTTGAGCCTACACATGGTTCAGCACCTAAGTATGCTGATTTTGAAACAAGTATTGTTAATCCTATTGCTATGGTAGAATCAGCATGTATGATGCTTGATTATATTGATGAGAAAGAAATTTCTGCAAAAATTCGTAAAGCAGTAGCTGACGTTATTAGTGAGGGCAAAGTTCGCACCTACGATATGATGAAAATGACTGGCCGTCCTGATGTAATCGAGAAAGGCGCCGCTAGTACTGTGGAAATGGCTGATGCTATTATTGCGAAACTGTAAACTGAATTAAGAGTTTTTTAGTAGGCAGTACTCAGTCTTCAGTCTATAGTGATTGAGTACTGTAGACTGCCAACTGAAGACTGAAGACTGAAAACTGCCAACTGAAGAATAACACTCTTAACTCATAAATCTTTTCTGATGACAAACGACGTAAAAGCCCTTTGGGGCGAAGAAATAGGCTGGATAAAAGACGAAACCCTTCGTAAGCAAACTGCTGACGTATGGGAACTTGCGCTTGAGCGCTCGGTGCTTACAGCCGATGATTTGAATAAAATCCCTTTCACACTTTTGGTGGGTCCTGATCTAAAGGTTACTTTTATGGACCATAAGCGTAGCGTAGTGCATATTGCCCGTGATGCTGGTAATAAAATTAACGATATGTATCATGGTGAACTTACTTGCGATATGGATGTACTTATTTCTGGTGCAATACTTTGCGATGTGGGTAAATTACTAGAATATGAGCTTGATGAAAATGGTAAGGCCATTCAAGGAAGCTATGGAAAATATGTGCGTCACCCATTTAGCGGTGTTAGCATTGCTGAGCAATGTGGTATTCCTGCTCCTGTAAGTCATATTATTGCTGCTCACGCTGGCGAAGGAAATATGATAAAGCGTAGTACTGAGGCTTATGTGGTGCATCATGCCGACTTTATGACCTTTCTACCATTTAAAGAACGCCTTAAATAGTAGAAACAATTTAATGTGCAATCTCTGCGTTGTCCTCGAAATGCAATTTAGTCATTTACTAAAGTAAACTCTTAAATTACATTCCTTCGTCAGCCTTGACCTTGCACATTAAATTGCTTCTTAAGTTAAAGGACTAGGACAAGGAAAAAGGGCTAGGAAAATTATATCATTTCTCCATTCTTTTTATCTTCATTGAACCTTAAATTACTTCTTAAGTTAAAGGACCAGGACTAAGGCTAGAAAAAAGGGTTAGGAAAAAGGATTCTATATTCGAACTCCTTTATCCCTGCCTACCGGCAGGCAGGCTCCCGATAATTATCGGGATCCTCTATCCTCGTCCTCTATCCTTAATTTAAACACTTAAAACAATGCACTTAATAGCCGCCGCCATAGCACCCGTAGTGATAATTGCTCTCTATATTTATTATCGTGATAAGTATGATAAGGAGCCTTTTGCTATGCTTGCCAAAGCTCTTATTTTTGGTATGTTGACGGTTATTCCTGTTCTTATAATGGAGTATTTCCTGATGGAATTCCTTCCTATATTTGACTTCTCCACACGATTATCAGCATTTTATAATGCTTTTGTGGTAGCGGCTTTTTCTGAGGAATTATGGAAATTCATAGCTCTATTTTACCTTATTTGGAAGAGTAAGGAGTTTGATGAGCGCATTGATGGAATTGTATACGCAGTATTTGTAAGCCTTGGCTTTGCTGCGGTGGAGAACATAATGTATGTTATGGAAGGTGGTGCAAATGTGGCAGCAATGAGAGCGATTCTTGCTGTTCCTGCCCATGCGCTTTTTGGTGTTACAATGGGTTATTATTACTCATTATCTAAATTCGCTACCGACAAGCCTACTCACAAAAGGTATTATGCTTATGCTATCATTTATCCGATAATATTCCACGGAGTTTATGATTTTATTCTGATGGCAGACGAGCCGATGGGAATGTTGGTTTTCATACCATTTATTATTTACCTTTGGAAATCGGGTTTTAAGAAAATTAAGGCCTTACAATAATTGAAATTTAAGTCATGCTGAGTGATTTTTCCTTAGAAAAATTGTACCGAAGTATGACTACTATTAAAAACAAACACATAATGACAATAATAGAAAAAATAATTGCCAACCACGGCAAGAATGCTACGGTAAAACCTGGCGAAATTGCTGATGTGGAAATCGATGCAAGAGTTGCTCGTGACTTTGGCGGTGCTAATGTGGTTAAAAACCTTATAAATAATGGATTAACTATTAAAGATCCATCAAAAACATTCTTTACTTTTGATACCAACCCTGGTGGCTCAGATCAAAAATATGCTGCAAATCAGCATTACTGTCGAATGTTTGCCCGCGAGAATGAGATTGAAGTATTTGATATCGATACCGGAATTGGAACTCACCAAGCAATAGAGCGTGGTCTTGTGCAGCCTGGTGGAACTTTTGTAAGTACCGATTCTCATGCAAACATTACTGGTGCAATTGGTGCTTTTGGTCAGGGAATGGGCGATCAGGATATCGCTGCTGTTTGGGCCAAAGGTAATGCTTGGTTTAAAGTGCCAGAGTCGGTAAAACTTACTCTTAATGGTAAGCGTCCTGCAAATGTAGCTGCCAAAGATGTGGTTTTGAATCTTCTTAATATCTTCGGTGCCAATAAATTACTGGGTCAAGCTGTGGAAATTTATGGTGATGATGTAGAGAATTTTACTCTTGACGAAAGAATTACAATCTCATCTATGGCAACCGAAATGGGAGCTATAATCTTGCTTTTTACTCCTAACGAAACTATTCTTCGTGATTTGGAAAAGCTTAGTGGAAAGAAATCTGAAGGAATTTCTGCCGATGCTGATGCTGTTTATGCTGAGGAATATGATGTGGATATGAGCAAATTTGTACCAATGGTTGCAATGCCTGGTCATCCTCATAACGATACTACTTTGGAGAGTGTAAAGCGTACCAAAATTGATTCTGCTTTTATCGGAAGTTGCACCAACGGACGCATGGAAGATATGCGTATTACAGGCGAGATTTTAAAAGGACAAAAAGTGCCTCATGGCGTGGTATTAAAGATTGTACCTTCTACTGATGAGATTTGGCAACAATGTCTTGATGAGGGACTTATAAAAATATTTAAGGATGCCGGAGCATTGGTTTCCAATGCAGGTTGCGCAGGTTGTGCCGCTGGTCAAGTTGGGCAAAATGGCCCTGAGGAGATTACCATTTCAACAGGAAACCGTAACTTTAGAGGTAAGCAAGGCAAGGGCGAAGTGTATTTAGCATCGCCAGCAACAGTTGCTATGTCGGCAATTGCAGGATATATTACCGACGAGATGATTGAGAATGACGTGCCAGTAGAATTTGAGAATAAAGGGTTGAAGCTTAAGGCTACAGAAAAAACTGTGGAAAAAGGCGCTGAAAAACCACTTATTGTTGAAGGTCGTGCTTGGTTGATTATGGTTGACGATATCGATACAGATATGATTTTCCACAACAGATACCTAGCCATTACCGACATTAACGAAATGGGACAATATGCATTTGATAATCTTGAAGGATTTGAGAATTATTCTAAGGAAACTCAAGATAATGACATCATTATCACGGGTAAGAACTTTGGTGCAGGAAGCTCACGTCAGCAGGCGGTAGATTGCTTTAAGGCGCTTAAAAATTCATGTATTTTGGCAGAAAGCTATGGCTCAATTTACGAGCGTAATGCTATAAATGCTGCAATGCCGATTCTTACTTACTCACCAGAAATGATTACTGAGCTTGAGCTTAAGGATAAAGATATTATCCGTGTAGATTTCATGAAAGGCGAGGTAACAAATAAAGCCAATGGCAAAATGTTTAAGATAAACCCTTTCTACGATGTGCAGAAAGAGATTTATTTGAATGATGGACTATTGTAAATAGAACAAAATGTAATGGTCAAAGAGCTTGCTTATATTGCAGGTTTCTTTGACCATTTTTCAAATTATTACAATTATGATTTTAGATAATAAGAGTGTATCCATTGATGATCTTCCAAAACTGAATTCGGAAGATTTTATACCCATTGAATCTAAATTCAGAACCTACCTATTATTACGAAATTCACTTTTCTTTATTATTCCTTTTATTGGGATAATTGCATTACATATATTTTCCGTCTTAGCTGATAATATATGGCTGCAATATACCTTATACTCAGTAGTTTTACTATTGTGGTTATACAGTATAACTATTGTGATACTTGGTTTCTCACACAAAGCTTATATACTGCGTAATCACGATATTGTTTATAAAACTGGTTTTATTTTTCGAACAACAACGGTAATTCCCAAAAACCGTATTCAGCATTTGGAAATTAGGCAAGGTGTATTATTGAGAATTTTCAGTCTATCTAAACTTGTAATTTATACCGCAGGAGGTAATGCTAGCGATCTTTCCATATCGGGCTTGAAACCAGATGTTGCCGAGAAAATTAAAGAAGAAATAAGTAGAAAAATAGCCACCAATGAGTAGCATAGATTGGACAAAAGAACAACGGCAAGCACCATTAGGCTTATTGCTTTTTGCAGCAAATACTCTTCGCAAAATACTTAAAGCAGCATGGCCTGTTTTATTGGTTCTTATTTTTAAAGAAAGCGAGAAATCAAAGGATGATCTTTATTTTTGGACAGCTATAATAGGAGCATTTTTTATTCTTGCCCACTCACTACTTTCATTTTGGTATTTTAGGTTTAGCATCGTTGACAATGAGTTTATTGCAAAAAAAGGCTATCTAAAAAAGATAAAATTAAGTGTTGATATTGATAGAATTCAGACAGTAAATATTAAGCAGAATATTCTACAACAGATACTTGGATTGGTTAGCCTTGAGATAGATACGGCAGGAGCTAAAGATGCAGAGATTAAACTTATTGCCATAAAAAAAGAAGTTGCTGTTGAGCTTGAAAAGAAATTAGCTGAAAAATCAAATATCAAAAATACTGTAGAGTCATCAATTGATACCGATGCAAATAATACTGATACAACAGCTGCTAAATCAATTATTGAGCTTTCGATAGAGGACTTAGTAAAGGCTGCAATAAGCGAAAATCACTTAAAAAACCTTCTTATGATTTTCGGCCTTACTTATGGATTTTATTCCCAATTATCAAGGAGTTTTCAAGGCAGTATAGAAAAATATACGGAGCAAGGAATAAATACCATACAGAGTTTTAGTATTAAAACTATAGTGTTTATAGTCGTATTTATTTTGATTTTCGCGATGATAGTGTCTATAATTAAAACCATAGTAAAGTTCTATAATCTAAAACTTTGGGAAGCGAATAATAGTTTTTTACTGAACTTTGGATTATTCAATATTAAGAAAATAAATATTCCCATAAGTAAGATTCAAATTATAAAATGGGATAATAATCCAATACGCAAAATGCTAGGGTTTAAAACATTATCCATAAAGCAAGCGTCCTCAGGTGCTCAAATGAAGAAAGACCAAAGAATATCAATTCCTGCTTGTAATAAAGATCAACAAATAGCCATTGAGGAAAGCCTTTTTGGGAAATCAAAACCTATTTTCTCTGAAAAGATAAAAACACATCCCATATATTTTATTAAGATTTTCATACTATTTAGCTTAATAATTCTATCGCTAGCTGCTTCTTTAATAATGTCAGAACCTATATTGTATAGTTATCAATCATTTATACTTATAGGTGTTTTAGAGTTATTACTTTTAGCATTGCTACTGCTTGAATACAAAAAACGTAGCTTCCGTATTGATGAAGATATTTTGGAGGTAAATAGTGGTCAAATTGGCGATAGTATTCAGTTAATTCAGAATTATAAAATCCAGTCCATAGCCTATAAGCAGAGCATATTTATGAAAATGCGTGGCACAGCTACCATAAAGGTTTATACTGCAGCAGGCACTAATATCACTATCCCATATATAGCAGAAGATACCGCTGCTGAGCTAATGAACTTCCTACTTTATAAGATTGAGGGTAGTGAGGATAAATGGATGTAATATCCCCCAACAAAAAGCCCCAAGAAAATCAATTCAAGGGGCTTTTGATATTTTATAGTTTTTGAAGTGTTCAAAGTTTCCTATCAAAGAAACTTTTGCTATCTTTGTAAAAATTTTGATATGGATAATAGATTTAAGGTTGAGATACTTGAAGGAGCTCTTGATTTTTTTGATGAGATTGAAAAGAAGGCTGTTAGTAAGATAATCTTTAATATTCGTAAATCTCAACAGATTATTGATAATGAGGTGTTCAAGAAACTTGATGGTGATATATGAGAATTTAGGACGTTGTTTAATAAGAAGAAATATAGATTATTAGCTTTTTGGGATAAAACTGGAAGAAAGGAAACTATAGTTGTTGGTACTAATGGCTTTATTAAGAAGACACAAAAGACACCTAAAAAGGAGATTAAAAAAGCAAAACAAATTAGAGTAGAGTATTTTAAAGATAAAACTCAATAGATATGAAAACATACACATTAGATAAAGTAACAGATAAATACATAGGGAAAGTTGGAACTGAGGAGCGAGATAGTTTTGAGCAAGAACTTAAATTAGAGTTATTAGGCGAGGCAATAAAGAAGGCCAGAAAGGATAGAAACCTGACTCAAGCCCAGCTTGGGGAAATGGTGGGTGTTCAGAAATCACAAATTTCGAAGATTGAAAATAATCTTACTGATGCAAGGTTCGAAACAATTCTTAAGGTTTTTAGAGCATTAAATGCCAAAATAAACTTCCATGTTGAATTACTAAATCAAGATTTGAATTTGGTATAAATAAAAAAAGATAATATAAAATTTGGATATAGTTAGCGGATGACTTTAAGTCATCCGCTAACTTTTATAGAGGCAACACCTCCCAACTAAAAGCCCCAAGAAAGTCAATTCAAGGGGCTTCGATATTTTATAAAAATAAGTTCTTATTTAACAGCTACTACATTAAGTCCTGTACCAGTTTTATGGTTTCCTTTCAAATCCATATAGTTGAGGATTAGTGAGAAAGGGAAAGTTAAGATATAGTAGAAAGGTAGAATGATGAAGAAAATCTTGCTAGCATTAAGCATAAGAATAGGGTACTTCATCGATAGTTTCCACGATATTTTTCCAGGAGTGCCATAAGTATATCTTGCAGAGGTTTTTGAGAAACCCACTGACTTAAGTTTTTCTTGAATTTCGTCAATATTATATCCATCACGAACGTGCTCATCAATAAATGAATCTTCGCCATCAGCGTGGTCGTGGTCATGATCGTGATCATGGTCATGAACATCGGAACCACCTTGATCGCTAGGAGTAGAAACCAATAATGTGCCACCAGTTTTCATTGAATTATAGAAATTCTTGAACACCTGTACATCTTCCAATATATGCTCCATTACATCTACAGACAGGATAAAGTCATATTTTTCTGGCTCAGAAAATTTCACCAAATCTGCCTTTTCGAAATGAGCATTATTACGTCCAATGGTCTCAAAAAAGTTATTGCAATCGGCAATCTGCTCAGTCTTTACATCCACGCCTTTTACCTTCCACTTATTGTCCATTCCCGACATAAAGTATGAGTACTGCCCAAAACCCGAGCCAGCGTCCAAAATATTTGCTTCTTTACCTTTATTATTCTTTGCCCATTTTCTAAATTCATCCTTCACATGCCATGTGCGCAAAAGCAGCAAATCAAGCATTGAATAAAATGTTTTTCGTAAAAAAGGGCTCTTATTAAAAACCTCGCCAAGGCTTCGTTTTATTGGATCGTATTTCATGTTTGTGCTATAAATCTATTGTCAAAAATTATCCGACAAATGTACATTAATTTTATTCATTTTAAAATTGAAAAATAAAATGAAAGAAAATTAATGGGAAAGCGGAGCGGTTCTATCTAAAGCAAGTTTTTGTGTAGTTAATAAGGTAAATAAAATCTATTATAGTTGTATAAATGTAAAGTATTATGTACTTTTGTAAAATAATAATAGAATTATTTTAATTTAAAAATATGAATATTCAAATATTACCTAATTGGTTTAAAAAAGTAGCTTTAATAACTTTTATAGTGAGTTATATTATTGTTGGATTCGATTCGTTTATAGATGGAGTAGTAGATGGCTTTATTGGCCAACCTTATGAGTATAGTGAAGTTGCTAAAAGTCAACGAATGCTTGACTTTGTTGGCAGTAAAACAGTTCTTAATTATTTGGAGATTGTAGCATTATTATCAATAATAGCATATGTTATAACTAAGGAAAAGGTCGAGGATGATTATATAAAAATACTTAGATTAGAATCTTATCAACTATCGTTTACAATAATTATATTTGTAGGGATTGTATTTATATTATTTGATAAAGACGAATTATTTGGTTTATTTGATTCAATAACTCTATTTCTTTGGCTTTATCTAATTATATTTTTTATAAATAAACGTAAAGATTAAACTTTTATGAGAAACTTAGTAAAAGTTGAAAGAGCAAGGTTTAATTTGACACAAGCTCAATTGGCTGAAAAGTTAAATGTTTCAAGGCAAACTATTCATGCAATTGAAAAAAATAAATTTAATCCTTCAGTGTATCTGGCTCTTAAAATGGCGAATTTTTTTAATGTAACTGTGGAGTATCTGTTTATTATTGAAGAAGAAGAGAATAGAGTTTTAGCCCTGAAAATGCAATTCAAGATGGATTAGATAGCGGAATTACCAATAATTTTAATCCAGAATTACATTAAAAAATAAGGCTAAGGGCTAAAAAGAAAAGGCTAAAGTTAAAAGTCTTAGTTTATGTCTTTATTTTTTACAAATCTTCACATTTCCCCCAATTAAACAAATAAACAATTCCCCAAATACACAATTAAAACCTACCTTTGCCCCATGATAACAGTAGGAAGAGCGATAGTATCGGAAGATGTGATTAACGTGCAGTTTATGTGCGACTTAAAAGCCTGTGGTGGCGAGTGCTGCGTACAAGGCGACGAGGGTGCTCCCCTTGATGAAAACGAGATTGGCGACTTGGAAGATTCCCTAGATGAGGTGATTCCATATATGCGCAAGGAAGGAATTGAAGTTGTGGACAATTACGGAGTATTTGATTATGGCTCCGAGGGTGATTATGTTACTCCTTTGGTAAATCACAACGAATGTGCCTTTGTATATTTTGAGAATAATATGGCGCTTTGTGCCATTGAGAAAGCCTATCTCGAAGGTAAGATTACTTATCGTAAGCCTCTATCGTGTCATTTGTATCCAATTCGTATTACTGAATATGCTGATTTTGATGCAGTAAACTATCATAAATGGACTTTGTGTAGCTCAGCACTAGAGCATGGAAAAGAAGTTGGAGTACCAATATATAAAATGTTGAAAGAACCATTAATTCGCAAATATGGCGAAGATTGGTATACAAAACTTGAAGCAGAAGTTGATTCTGGCTTATATGACGAGGTACTTAGTCGTAATAAATAATTCTATTAATATATAAATGAGCAATTATACTAGCGATTCGTATATAAGTCTGAAGCGTGAGTTTGGCTTTGAGCCTACCTCAAAACAGGATATGCTCATGCAGCAATTATCCTATTTTGTTGATAACGACTATCAGCGTGGACTTTTTGTTATAAAAGGTTATGCTGGTACAGGAAAAACATCAATAGTTTCAGCACTTTCGCGCCATCTTCGTAAAAGTTTTCGTGGATTTAGATTAATGGCTCCCACAGGGCGTGCTGCCAAAGTTTTGGGTAAGTATTCTGGCTTTAGAGCAGCAACTGTTCATCAGAGTATATATTTTGCAGTTACAGGTGCTGGTGGAGGTCTTTTACTTACATTAAAAGAGAATAAAGCTAAAAACACTATATTTATTATAGACGAAGCATCAATGATTCCTGATGAAACATCTACATCAAAAGGTGGAGGTAGAAATTTGCTCTATGATATAATGGAATATGTGTATAATGATAAAGGATGTAAATTAATCTTTATTGGCGATACTGCACAGCTTCCTCCGGTTGGAATTCCAATGAGTCCAGCCTTGGACCCACAATATCTTAAAAATGCTTTCAGTCTTGATATTCTTACAATAGAACTTGATGAGGTGGTACGACAAGATGAACAATCAGGCATACTTTCTAATGCAACATTGTTACGTCAGAGTATAAATAATGAGAATTATCTCCCTCCATTTTTCGATATATACGGACAGAAAGATGTTGTAAATCTACCTGGTATTGAGCTTATTGACGAGCTTCAGTCAGCATACGATTTTCAAGGATTTGATAATACAGTGATAATTACGCGCTCCAATAAGCGAGCAAATCAATATAACGAAGCCATCCGAAATCGAATATTATTTCGTGAAGAGAAAATTAACGCTGGCGACTACCTGATGGTGGTAAAGAATAATTATTTTTGGCTTGATGATGATTCCAAATCGGGCTTTCTTGCCAATGGTGATATTATGGAACTTATGTCGGTGCTTAAGATGGAAGAAATGTATGGTTTCCTATTTGCCAATGTGGTTGTGCGCTTAGTTGATTATCCTGATGAGCGTGAAATAGAGATTAAGCTTTTGCTCAATAGTTTAGATACAGAATCTCCTGCTCTTTCTTATGAAGATAATAATAGACTTTATAAGACTGTTTTGGAGGATTTTATGGATATTCCAAGCATAAGCAAACGCCGCGAAATGGTGCGACAAAGTGAATATTTTAATGCAGTGCAGGTGAAATTTGCCTACGCTCTTACTTGCCACAAAACCCAAGGAGGACAGTGGCATACAGTATTTGTGGACCAAGGTTATATGACCGAGGAACGTATGGATAAGGAATATTTGCGTTGGTTATATACCGCCACAACCCGTGCTACGGATAGACTTTTCTTTATAAATTTTCCCGAAGCTTATTTTATTGAAGCATAATTCAGTCAGCAGTCAACAGTATTCAGTAGGCAGTCTACAGTCAGCAGTCTACAGTAGGCAGTATTCATTGACTGAAGACTGCATACTGCGAACTGAAGACTTAATCCTAAGCTTTCTTTCTGCGATTTTTCTCAATGCGAATAAAATCTAACTCGCGAGTTGATTGACCTTGAGCAGATGTGTTTTCTTCTGCACGGCGCAATAAGTATGGCATTACGTGTTTCACTGGGCCATAAGGAAGATATTTTGCAACATTAAATCCTTCTTTAGCAACATTAAAACTAATATTATCGCTCATTCCATAAAGTTGAGAGAACCAACAGTGATCGTGGTCTTTAGGTATTTTATGATCACACATATAATCCACCATTAGTTGCGTAGATTCGTCATTATGCGTTCCGTTGAAAATCTTAATATTATCGATACGCTCAAGGCAATATCTTATGGCTGCATTATAATCTTTGTCGGTAGCTTCTTTGGTAGGCTGAATAGGGTCTTGATAACCTTTTTGCTCAGCTCTTTCGCGCTCAATTTCCATATAAGCACCACGTACAAACTTTGCTCCTAAGAAATAACCGCCCTTTTGCGACATCTTAAACGATTCGTCAAGGAAAGCCAATCTGTCGTGACGGTACATTTGGAAAGTATTGAAAACAATAGCTTTCTCCTTATTGAAATTTGCCATTTCGGTATTAGTAGCATAGTCAATAATGTTTTGATACCATGAGTGTTCAGCATCAATCAAAATTGGAACATCTACCTCATGAGCTTTTGCACATAATTGGTGAACTCTGTCCAAAAATTGCTCTTTTTCTGCGGTTTCTTGCTCGTTCATTTCTTCCCCAGAGCTAGCTTTCTCAAGTACAATAGAGCGACCCATTGCTGTTGGCTTAAATACCGCAAAAGGAATATTTTTATTCTTGCCAGCATTCTCAATAGCACGAAGTGTTTCTTCAAAAGCTAAACGAATATCTTCAGCATCTTCCTTGCCTTCTACAGAATAATCAAGAATAGATTTTACATTATACTTACCAAGTTTTTCAATTGCTGCATCACAGCTTTTGATAGTTTCGCCACCCACAAAATGCTGATATATAGTTGGTTTCACTGCCCAGTTTATAGGAAAATGAATACCCAATGCTATATTAAGCATTTTGTTTCCAGCTTTTACTATTGTTGGGCTCGAAATAGTTTTGAAAAGCACATATGCCTTATTTATTTCCCAATCGGTTTTGCTAATAAAAGCATTTTCAGTATTATTAAAATCTATCTTCATAGCTAATAGTTTTGAATGTTTGAACTACGATTAACTGCTATAAACACACTCATTTATGTTATAACAATTAAGCATACAAACGTAATATTAAAAATGAATAATAGTAATGTATTGAATATTATTTTTTGCTAGTTTTGATTGATTTTGAACAAGGATTTTTGTAAATAAAAAAGCTACCATTATGTATTTCTTAAGTGATGAAATATATAATGATAGCAATTTAATAAGCTTTACTGAGAATATTTAATATGCTCCAGAGCTAGCTGCTCCAATTATTGTTGCTCCAAATACTGCAAATATTAGAATATATAATGCTATTACAATTAATACCATTACAAGTGTTGCTTTTGCCCAATTTGCTTTATTAGGGTTGGTATTGTCTCCAAATGCCCAGATAAAAATCATTACGATTCCTACAATAGGAATTCCAGAAATTAGAAAAGTAATTACCCAGTCTTTTGTGCTCATTACAGGCACATTCGAATTTTCATTTAAATTCTCCATAGTATTGTTAATTTTAGTATAATTGTGTGATTTTATATACAATCAAAAATAAACATTTTTTTAATATGGATAATGAAATAAAATTGCCGCAGCCTAATGAGGTGAGTTATAAGGAAAAAGAGCGTGCAATGGCATCGTATTTTATGATGTTCGCTTCTTCAACAATTGGTTTGCCTTTGCCATTTTTCAACCTTATTGCTTCATGGATATTTTATAGATATACAAGTAAAACTAGCCAATTTGTTAGGTTTCATTCGTATCAATCGATGCTAAGCCAGTTGCCAATAACGGTGTTTAATACCGTGATAGTGTTTTGGACATTTAATATTGTATGGGGAAATTTTCCCATGGCAAATGAGAATGATTTAGCTCCAATTTTAGAAGGCTTTAGCTCAAATTATATTGGATTTGCCATAGTAACAGCACTTTCTAACCTTATTTATATAATTTTTAGCGTAATTGCTGGGGCCAAAGCCTATAAAGGTCGCTTATATTATTTTCCATATTTCGGGAATATAGCTTTTGACCATGCCTTTGTTAATTTCAAAGAATTTGGGAAAGATGAATATGTAAACACAGCACCAAAATTATGAGCAGAACATATCGTCAGTTATTAGTTTTAGTTGCCATATTTATTAGTGCATGGTTTGCATTCAGCTATATTTCACAAAGTTATTTTGCCGATAAGGAAACTAAAACTATTATTTCTCTCGAGAGTGAAGAGAAACTTGCCTCGGCAATTCATTCAATAATATTAAGCGAATTCGATACTATAAATTCGCCTGCCGCAAATATTGTTTTGGATTCAATACTTTTGCGACTCCAAAAAGGTATTGATAGCGCAAGGTATACATATAATTTTACGATAATTGATAACGAGCAGCTCAATGCTTTTGCTACTCTTGGTGGCAGAATTTATATATTCAAAGGGCTGATAGAACATAGTGATAATGCTGAAATGCTTGCTTCGGTTTTGGCTCACGAAATTGGTCATATTGAGCATCACGATTTTGAAAATAGGTTGGCTAAAAATATTGCAATATCGACAGTAATTGCTGTGGCAACAGGTGGTAACGAAACTCTTATTTCGGAATTATCAAAATCGGTATTGGGCTCATCTTACGATAGACAGCAAGAGGCTCATGCAGATAAATTCGCCATGCAATTGCTCGAAAAAGTAAATATCGACCCTTCTGCTTTGGGGGTTTTCTTTATAAAAATTAAGAGGCTTGATAATTCTAATCTGGATTTAGAATATTTCCAAAGTCATCCAAATACCGATAGCCGAATAGAAAAGGTTGCAAACTATAGAGTTGATGATGATTTTAATGAAATAAAATTTGATTCCTTACAGTGGAATGCGCTTGCTGATTGGGTTAAGAATGATGTTATTTTTCAATAATAATATCGTTTTATTTTCGTTTCTTTGCAATAGATATAACATATTATGAAGCAATATTACATTTGGCTATTTAGCATTATATTTTTACTCTTTTCAATAAATTCTGAAGCTCAAAAGAACATCAGAGATTCGAGTATTTTCATTCCTTCGCTAAGTATTAATTACTCTTTTCATATGCCGCTAAGTGGTAGTATTAGTGAGTCTTATGGCGGATTTCATTCCGTAGGAAGTGATGCTAATTTTAAACTTCCCAATAATTTTAGTCTTGGACTAGGCTTCGAATATCATTTTAGTGAAAGCATAAAAGATAGAGAGCTTTATTTCAAAGATATACAGAACGATAACGGATATGTTATTGATGGCAATGGTCAATTTGCTGAGGTTTTTCTTTATCATAGAGGATTTAATATTCAACTTTTTGGAGGATATCAGTTTAATATATTAGCACCAAATCCCAATAGTGGTCCTTATGTACAGGTGGGTGTAGGCTTTATGCAATACCATACTCGTATCGAAAACCCGGGTCGTACAGCCAATGCTGTAATTGATGATTACGCCAAAATGTATGATAGACTTCGCAATGGGTTTTCTTCAACTCAGGTGCTAGGTTATAGATATATGGGTAACCGAAATCTTACTAATTTCTTTATCGCCCTGGAGCTTACCGAGGCCTGGACCGACAACAGAAGGAGCTATAATGCCGATTTATCAGAAGGTCAGTTGGGAAAGAAACTCGATTTTGTGGTAGGTGTTAAAGTAGGTTGGTTAATTCCATTTTATGGTCGTGCGCCAAAAGACTACTATTATTATTAGCAGAAACTTCATTAAATAATCATGAGATATTTATATAGTTTTTCCATCAGAATATATGCTGTTTTGCTGAAAATAGCATCACTTTTTGTGCCTAAAGCAAAAAAATGGGTTGATGGTAGAAAGAATATCTTTGACAAAATAAAAGCGGAAGTTGAGCCTGGCAATATTGTATGGTTTCATGCTGCATCGGTTGGCGAATTTGAGCAAGCACGTCCTCTGATTGAAGTTTTAAAGAATGATTACCCTAACAAAAAAATACTTATAACTTTCTTTTCGCCATCGGGTTACGAGCTTCGTAAGGATTATGAGCTTGCCGATTATGTATTTTATCTTCCAATAGATACTCCTCAAAATGCATTTAAATTTTTAGAGGCTATAAAGCCCGAAACTGTGTTTTTTATTAAATATGAATTCTGGTTTAATTATATAAATGAGATTCATTCTCGCCTTATTCCCCTATATCTTGTTTCTGGAATTTTTAGAGAAAAACAGCACTTTTTTAAGTGGTACGGAAGCTGGTTTGCCAAGCATCTACCTATGTTTAAGCATATTTATGTGCAAGATAAAGCTTCTGCAAAACTATTGGGTTCGCTAAAGGCTCGCAATTTTAGTATTAGTGGCGATACTCGTTTTGATAGGGTATATCAAAATACGCTTTCCGTTCAGCCTTACGATACTGTTGCGCATTTTGTGGGCGATAGTAAAATACTGTTGGCAGGCAGCAGCTGGCCTCAAGATGAGGATTTACTAATAAGATATCTTATCAATACTGAGCAGAATATTAAACTGATAATTGCCCCTCATGAGATTCATGAAAATCACCTTATTTCCATAGAAAAAAGTTTTAGGGATTTTAATCCTATCCGATGGTCGCAGCACCAAAGTAAGGATGATGATTTGCAAAATTCCAAGGTTTTAATTATCGATTCTGTGGGTAAACTTATGCACCTTTATCAGTATGCTGATGTGGCCTATATTGGTGGTGGTTTTGGTGTTGGTATTCATAATATACTTGAGGCCGCTTGCTTCGGAAAACCCATTGCATTTGGACCCAATTATCAAAAATTTAAAGAGGCTCGCGATCTTATTGAGCTTAAGGGAGCTTTTAGCATTAGCAACTATAGTGAACTAAAAGATGTTTTGGATAAGCTATTTATTGATAGTGAAATTCTGAAACAGAAATCAGATGTTTGTCTGAAATATATAAAAGATAATATTGGCGCTACAGAGATAATAATGAAGGAATATTCGTCACCAGAATAGATTTATTATTATTGCCAAATACGAATTAACTAATAAGTAATCAGCATGATACGTATTGAAAATCTTGAGAAATCATATGTCAATAAATTGGTTATTGATAAATTAAATCTTGAGCTTAATAAAGGAATGATTTACTCATTATTGGGTAAAAATGGAGTAGGTAAAAGCACTCTTATCAATATTATTATGGATATAATTCCTACTAATGCAGGTAATGTGTTTATTAATGATACTCCCCATAACGAAATTACTAAGGAGCAGAAATCCAAAATTGGTTTCATAGGCGAAAATCTTGCTATTATTGATGAACTTAGTGGCAAAGATTTCCTAAAATTTATTGGTAAAATTTACGGAATTGCTAATAATATTCTCGAAAAACGGATTAATGATTTAACATCATATTTTTTCGAAAATAGTGATGACATTAATAAAAGCATCTCTGGTTATTCCACAGGAATGCGCAAGAAAATTGCTTTCTGTGCTGCAGTAATTCACACTCCTGAAATTCTTATTCTCGACGAACCATTCTCTGGCCTTGATCCTCTTGTGGCAAATCAGATGACAGCTTTCCTTCAGCAATACAAAAGAGACGATAGGTTGATATTTATATCGTCGCATGATTTAAATTATGTTGAGAAAATAGCTACACATATTGGTGTGCTTGATAACGAACTGCTTGTTTTCAATGCCTCCATGGAGGATTTTACCCATAATGGGCTTAACTCATTGGATAATGCTTTGCTCAAAATACTGAAGCCCAACGATAGCGAACTTTCAAAAATTGATTGGCTATGATTTGGTTTTTATTGAAGAAAAAACTGATTTTGCGATGATTTATGCGGCTTTATTTTTTATTACAATCTCGCGAACATTCATCCCTTCGTATAATCCTTTAAAGTTAGAGTTCCCAAATTATTACCCTATTTCGGTATTTCAAAAGTATAGCCTATCACTTTTAGGCGACTATATTAAGCCATTCTTTTTTTATATGTTGTCATTTATTCTTACGGCAACTTTCTTTCGCGAAAATGCAGATTTCAATTTTCTAGCAACAGCTTTTGCCTATTTGATATTGGGAAATATTGTTCGTCAGAATATACAATATGTTATAGATTTTAAGCTTACTAAAAATGCTTATTTGGCGTCCTTTATAGCCATAGGCTTAATTATTATAGCAAGTATAAATATTGCTTTTTCATTTTTAGATGGAGTGCTTATTAGTTGGCTTTTGGTAGTATTATTCTTTCTTTTGGGATATTATCAGCATTACTCAATTATTGATGAGCGAAAGTCGAGTATTGCCAATAGCTCGTCAAAACGGGGAATAAACTTCAAGCTTATTGTCAATAATAAAAAGGCTAGGATGCTTATAATTGTTGGCTTATTCTTCAAAATAATTGTAATAGTAGTATTAATAATTCAAGCATATAAGGGTAAAGAACTTCTAGTTGATAATATACCAATAATGTGGCTTTTCATAACTCCACTGGCATTTTTCACTTATTTTTATAATAATATTTGGGCGTTTTGGCCTAGCCTAATGGTAAATATGGAGCTACGCAATGGTGATTATTATCAGATGATAAAGCAGGGTTTACAGCTTATGAAATTCCCTTTGCTTATTGATTTTATTTTAGCTTTGCCATTATTATATATCTTTAGCGACAAGCTAGTTTTTATAAGTTTATTCTATATTACATCGGTGGTGTTTTTGGTGAGTTTTTCGTTTTTTTGGTCGGCATTACTTCCCATAAAAGTAAAAAAGGTATTTCAGCGCAAAGGAGCTACTAATATGTGGTCTTCTATGGCTACAATGCTTGCTATAGCAATATTAGCACTTATGCAAGTCAACGCATGGTTTTATATAATATCACCTTTTTTCTTGGCCATGAGCGCTGCTGCAATATGGTTCTCCAAAGATATTTATAGAGACAATAAGCATAAAATTTATGAGAAGATAATGTGATTAAAGGGTGTTAGTTAGTTTTATTCTTCACTCTTCACAAAGCCAAAGATAAATAAAAAAAGTGGCACAGAATTCATTACAAATTCACATGCCACTTTTTTAAGTGTTTATTCGTTTAATCGTTGATTTGCCTGCCTGTCGGCAGACAGGTTTAATTGGATGTTGTCACCCTCTTAAATCTTAAATCCTAGCCCTTTATCCTTCTCCTTTTTCCTAGTACTCTATCCTTTTTCCTCCTGAGTTTACCGAAGGATCCTTTATCCTTGTTTAGTGACTACAACCACATCCGCCACCTTGGCCTTGCCCCGAGCCTTTATTGTCGCAGCTATCATCTTCGCAACCACATTCGTGATCGCTACCGCCATCTGTTGAGCATGATCCGTCTCCAGAACCGCATCCACATGAATGTGCCGGTGGGTTAAGCTCATCGTAAGTTGCCTCACGTACTGCTTGTACTGCTCCTTCAAAGTATAAAGTTTTGCCTGCCAATGGGTGATTGAAATCCATAATTACAGTGTCGCCAACAACCTCTTTTACAGTTCCTGTCATTTTATTACCTCTGCCATCTTGCATAGGTACTTGATTTCCTACATTAAGTAAGCCATCAGGAGTTTCTCCGTTATGAGCAAACATTTCTGTTTTAAGCTCCACAATTTTTGCGTCGTTATATTCGCCATAAGATGCTCCACTAGGAATAGTGAAAGCAAATTTGTCTTCTACACCTAAGCCCGAAAGGTTTTCTTCAAAAGCAGGAAGTAGGTTGCCAATACCAAAGATAAATTCCAATGGTCTGTCTGCATCAATTGTTTCGATTACTTCTCCCTCAGCATTATCAACTTTAAGTGAGTATGTTATTGAGGCGTATTTATTTTTATCTATTATCATAATCTTCTGTTCTAATATTATTTCGCGCAAAAATAAACAAATAGCTAATTGCAGAAGGTTAAATTTTTGAAATATTTTTTTCTTAATGAAACCACATAAGGCACATAAGAAGGTTAGATAACAGAGAGTTTATGGATTTAAAGTATTAAGTATGATTATTGGTTGTTATAGGTCCAACTTTTTTTTAAATTAGCCTTTAGCCTTTAGCCTTTAGCCTTTAGCCTTTAGCCTTTAGCCTTTAGCCTTTAGCCTTTAGCCTTTAGCCTTTAGCCTTTAGCCTTTAGCCTTTAGCC
>NIUZ01000041.1 GCA_002254285.1 Bacteroidetes bacterium 4572_112
ATAAGCCTTAGCTATTTCAGCACCTTTGGTATCCATGCCATTCATTTCAGAAAAAATAGTTTCTAAAATATCGGCCTTTTTCTTATTAAAGTTAACAGCTTTCCATGGTTTCATTGAAGCAGGAGCAGCACCAAGCTTAGCATCTACATCTGCTGAGAAATCAGCGATAGTAACATAAGCCTTAGTATTTACATCCCAAATTGCAACTGGGCGACCTTTTTCGTACTTAAGGAAACCATCTTTTTGAGCTCCTGAAGAATATTGACCACCAGTGATGCCTTGCGAAATCATAGTATCTAATAATGTAGAATGTAGGTCTTCGTTATCCAATTTAGGGTTCATAACGCTCATAATATAAGAGCAAACCTCAACTCCAACATAGTCGATAAGTTGAAAAATACCCATTGGGCGAACCAACATATCCTGAGTTACTTTATTAATAGCATAAACGCTATTTACATAACCACCAAAATCGCTAGCCAAACGCTCTGCCTCTTGCATTCCGTATAAAGCATCACGCATAAAGTGACCATTACCAATAAAACCTGCAATATCGTTTGAAGGAACAATTATTTTGCGAAGACGCTTAGCATAAGCCAAAGCAAAATCATTAACCTCATCCTTAGTATTGTCAGCACGGATAAGTTCTACCAACTTCTGAATTGCTGGTGGGTTATAAAAGTGGAAACCAATAACATTACCATTAAGCTTAGCTTTTTCGTCAAGCTCAGTAATAGGAATTGAAGATGTATTAGTAAAGAACCAAGGCTCTACATTTGAGTTTTCATTAATCTGACTAAAGATTTTCACCTTAAGAGCAGGATCTTCTTTTATTGCCTCAAAAATAACATGAGAGTTATAAGCAACTTCCATAGCATTTACTGGGCGAACGATATTCATTACATCAAAGATGTACTCATCAATGATATCAAAATTCTCAATTAAATCAGCTCTGTCAGCATAAAAGCCACGAAGCATCATTGTTTTTTTCTCAGCTATTTTTCTAACCTGAGTTCTAAGGTAACCCATAAGTCCGTGAAGAGCTTCATCAGAAACATCTACAGCATTAAGGACATAAGTTTTGTCTTTATTTTCTGCTTGAAGGCTAAGGTCAGCCATTTCAACAGCAGTAAGCAACAGTATACCACTACCCATTTTACCGGCAGCTCCAAGTACTGTTACGTTTTGCATTCTTTCTTCGTATTTCATATATCTGTTATGTGTTTTGTTTTTATTGTTGAGGCAGTTCGTGAACTGCCTTTACTCATCGCGAGGCAGTTCGTGAACTGCCTTTACAATGTCCTATCAAAAAAGTATCTACCAGTTTGGTTTACGTTTCTCAAGGAAGGCTGTCATACCCTCTTTACCTTCGCTACCTTCTCCGAAAAGAGTTCCGAAGTGCATAGCTTCAAGATTTGATCCTTCAACAAAGCTTTTATTTAATCCCTGACGAGTTACTTCTTTTACTTTACGAACAGCAAGAGGTCCTTTGCCAGCAATATTATTTGCGATCTTCATAACCTCATCCATCAACTGCTCTGGGGCAAATACTTTCTGTACCAATTTCAAGCGAAGAGCCTCATCAGCAGAAATCATATCTGCAGTAAGAAGAAGATACATAGCATCAGCTTTACCAATTAGGCGAGCCATACGTTGCGTACCAGCATAACCTGGAATCAAACCTAGATTAACCTCTGGCTGACCAAATTTAGCTTTAGAACTAGCAATACGGAAATCGCAGCTCATTGCAAGCTCACAACCTCCACCAAGAGCAAAACCATTAATTGCAGCAATCACTGGAAAAGGCATTGCTTCTAAGCGGTCAAACGTTTCTTGACCATACTTACTAAAAGCTTGACCTTCGTCGGCAGTTTTACCAACCATTTCGGCAATATCGGCACCAGCAACAAAAGCTTTACCGTCGCCAGTAAGTACCATTACTCTTATTTCATCATTGGATTCAAATTCATTTAGAAGGGAATTCATTTCGTCAAAAAATGCTGTATTTAAAGCATTCATGGCTTTGGGGCGGCTGATAGTTACCACAGCTACTCCATTAAGTATTTCTGTATTTAGTATTTGATATGACATATTCTGAACGTATTTATATCATTAATATCTAATCAAAAACATCATAATTAACTGCAATTCAAATATTTGCAAATAATTATGCGTTTTGAATTTTGAATCCCAAATATAGGTAAAAAAGGCTGTCATTTTACGCACAAACAAGGCTCTAGCAATTGCTTAAACAGTCCTAAACGTTGTGGAAACATGATTAAAATACAAAAATATATTACATACAAAAAAAGCATACTCATTAGTATACAGAAACATACAATGTTGCTATTTTAATAACATAATGAAATTTTGAAAATTATGGACGGAATAACACTCTCACTATAAGGTGCAAAAATTAGCAAGTCCATAAAAAGAAATGATTTGTATCAGTTTTTATCGGTGCTTTTGACGTAATATTCAATAAAATAACAATAGAAAAACTAGAGATAACTTTTTATCAATCTTAGTTTGTGAGAATATTTGCGAGTATCCACATTAAATATCCCCTGATGGTCTATTGCATCAATTCTAACTTTGCCAGAAGCGTGCATAATTTTATTATCACCTAAGAGAATCCCCACATGAATAATATCGCCTTCATCATTATCAAAGAAAGCCAAATCACCAACAAAGGCATCGGTAATAAAGTTTATTGTTTCGCCTTGTTTTGCTTGCATAGAAGCATCACGAGGAAGTTTAACACCACTAACTTTATACACTGTTTGAGTAAGACCTGAGCAGTCTACTCCAAAAGGAGTTTTCCCTCCCCAAAGATATGATGCATTAGTGTACATCATAGCATTTTCGATAATGAGCTTGCGCGAGGTTTTTGCTTTTGCAGAAACAGCACTACCTTCAAAAGAATACCTTTTGCCAGCAATGGTAAGTTTATTTTGAGCCAAACCCGGCAGGTGACTACCTACAACAAGAGGAACCATCTGCTTTGTTTTTTCAGGAACTACCACCTGCACCAAATCAGAGGTATAGAATAGCGGCAAGGTATTAAGACGATTCATTTCCTGATCATCAATTATTGTAAATTGCTTTGGATCTACCCAACCTTGATACCTATCCGTATTAATACGAACATAAGCCCAATTTGCGCTTTGCTCAATTACTTCTAAAGTTTCGCCAAAAAGCACCTGACTAACCATTTCTGATCGATCATCTGATGCTGCCCTTAAAGGCATAATTCCTACTGTACAAACTGCAAATGCCATATTTATTTTTTATAATCGTCAAAAGTAAACAAATTACTAATTCGAATAGTAAGTAGATCGATCATAATAAGACAACTTCATTTCGTCGTACGAATTCCATACCTGCTTAGTTGTTCTTTTGCCAGTATACCAATCTACCCAAAACCATACATTATCAAGCTTTGCTGCCATATAAAACCTGCCACTACTACTGCTTGACACTCTTTTACATTCTTCATACAAACAAGGCACCTCGCGATTATAATCTATTGAATCGCCCCATTCCCAAAGATATACGCCCCACAATCCATCGTTTGCAACCATGGTAAAAGGAGCATTCCATGAGTAGTTGACTATACTATCAAATTGAGGAGGAATTAATATATGTATAGTATCTCCATAATCTTGATATAGTCCCCATTTTTGCGAGGCTGTAACCCTTGCTTTAAATATACCATCACCATTAGTTTCATCTAAAGCTATTGTGTCGGCTCTTAATTTCCGCAGCCTTTGCTTATCTACATTAGAATACCCCTCGGTAATAATCTCAATTTTATATTCACCATCTAAAAAATAACGAAAGGTACGGCCTTCTTTTTTAAAGCTATAATAGCTTGAATACCATTCTCCATCAACATCATATATTTCTGAATCCACAAATTTGATACTATCCCATTCCACGTCAAATTTCACAATATAATCAGAGTTCATATACACCATTCCTTGCTTACCATCACTATACAATATCGTTATACCTTCATTATAATTTACAAAATCTCTACTAACCGCTATAGAATCATAGATTGGCTCTATCAAATAATTTCGTGAATATAATGAATAAAGCCCTATTCCTTTTTTTGTTCCAATTTCGATATACGCGCCTACTTTTTCAAGCTTAGTATATTTGCATTCCAAAATCAAATTAAACTCATTATTATACAACCCATAATGTTTTTTACGCTGTACTATATAAAAGGAATAGTAATCTTCATAATACTTTATTGATTCATATTTAATTGGAATTTTAAGTTCAAAATCATAATCTATCACACCCATTTTTCGTCCTTTTTTCACTAAGTAAACTCCATAAAATGAATCACCATTGTCAATAATTGTGGCCTTATATTTATCCATAATAATTTCACTATCTGCTTGTGAAAAGATATTTTTGTTGAATGACAAAAATAAAAGCACAATAATAATTGTATAAAAAAAAGAAAACTTCATATGTATAGGTATGTATTAAAAAAATAAAATTTGTGTTCCCAAAAATAACAAATAAAAACTTATGCAAAAGCCCTAATGTTTTTAGTAATTTTGCCACAACACAATCTAGACTATATATTATGAATAAAGGCACATTATATTTACTTCCAAATACCATTAGTGATGGCGAATGGCAACAAGTAATTCCCAATGGAGTGAAAGAAGATTCGCTTCCTATTCGTCATTTCATTGTGGAGAATATACGCACAGCGCGCCGTTTTCTTCGCAAAATTGGATATACGGCTAGCTTTGATACAGAGGTGTATTTTTTCGAACTGAATAAACATACACAAGCTACAGATATACCTAGCTTTTTGGAGCCTTTGAAGCAAGGCAATGATATGGCTATAATAAGTGAATCGGGCTTACCATGTGTTGCCGATCCAGGGAATGTCGTTGTAGAAATTGCTCAACGCTTGGGCATAAACATAAAACCGTTGGTGGGTCCTTCGTCAATATTTCTTGCACTTATGGCATCGGGTTTTAATGGGCAGAATTTTGCTTTTATTGGATATCTACCTATTGATAATGTCCAAAAAATTAAAGCCATTAAGAACTTGGAAAGCCGAATTTATAAAGAAAACCAAACTCAGATATTTATAGAAGCTCCATATCGCAATCAAAAGTTATTTGATTTTATATTGCAAAATTGCCAATCGAATACAAAACTTTGCATAGCCAAAGAGGTAAGTGCCGATAATGAGTATATAAAAACAAAAACCATTGGCGAATGGAAAAAACATAAGGTTGATATTCAGAAACAAAATACAATATTCCTACTATATAAATAATGGATATTCTAAGGGCATATAAAATATTGCAGATTACGGATAAGGCTTCAAAAAAGGAGATTAAACAAGCCTATCGTAAACTAGCAATTTCAATTCTTACGATTATACTAGCGAAAACGAACGTAGCCAAAGGGCAAGAGACAGATATGAATATGAGTTTACAAAGCAGAGCGACGAGCTATATATAGAAATATTCTCAAAATACAAGAAAACTAATCAGCGAAAAATTGCTATCCTATTTGCATTAATAGGAGTATTTGTGAGTTCAATATTTATATACGACTATACAGCACCTACTATAAACACAACAATACTAATTAATAGTAAACCAAACATAGAAGTCTCGTATAGAAAATACGGAAACATAAACTGCAAATACCAAAACTCAGAGTTTGCTATCAGCACCCATGATAGACAAATAATAATGGAGCGACAAAAAAGCAAAATGTCTAAAATTATTGTTTCAGTAGAGCAAACTCCTATTCTTAGGAACACTGTTTCATTAAAAATAAAAAACATAGGAGACAAGTCATTCCATATATATCAAACAAGCAATAACAACATATATTTTTGGACTTTCCCTATACTATTATTTTTACTATTCCCTTTAATTAGTTTTTTATTCGAAAAACCTACATTCAATTTCGTTTTTTTTGCAATGAATTACAACCTATATGGGTTCCCTATTGCACTATTATTCATAACATTATACTCTACACCAATATTGTCATTTTTACAAACAATATTAAAATAAAAAACCATTACATTTGTAAACTTAATAATAGACTATGAAGTATATATTTATAATAGTAGCCGTGTTTTTGATAATGATTATGGGATGCGACAAAACCCCTAATACATATACTATTGAAGGACGTGTAATTAATAAACAATTAGGCGATAACTTAACTGGAGTTAAAGTGTATTTAGATGCAAAAAAAATAGAAAATGGAGTTTATAATTCAAGCTTCGTAAATATAAAAAGTAGCAGTACTGATGGCAGAGGTTCTTTTAATATGGATGTAGAAGAAACGCAAGTTTCTGATTATAGATTTAGAGTATCAGAAACAGGTTATTTCAGCATTGAGGAAGAGATTAGTGTGGACAAAATTCATAGCTCAGGAGGTTATAAAAGAACGTTTGAGTTAGTACAACAATCGTGGATTGAGCTAAATGTAAAAAACACTATGCCACAAGGTACTGATGATAAAATTACTTATCGTTACTCAAACATTGAGGCATCAGGCAAAAATTGTTGTAATAATAATGTTGTAACAGGTGAAGGCTTTGATTATGAATCTCATCATAAATGTAGCGTAAGGAGTCATGCATGGATTTATGTCTATTGGACAGTTACAAAATCAGGAAATCAAAGCATACATAATGACTCCATATATAGCGGAGACGGCGCAACAGTTATTTATAATATAAACTACTAAAATGCAAAAATTACTATTTGTAGCATTAGGAGGAGCAATTGGCAGCTCACTCAGATATTTAATATCGACAACAGATTATTTAGCAGGAAGTTTTTTATCAAATTGGAGAACTTTCATTGTTAATATTCTTGGATCTTTAATTATTGGGATTATGTATTCAATTTTCGAAACAACATCTCATTACAACAATCTTAAAATTTTCATTGTGATAGGCATATTAGGTGGATTTACTACTTTTTCATCATTTGCTTTAGAAAATATTAACTTAATCAGAGATGGAGAGATTAAAACAGCATTTATATACATATTAGCTACCAACACCTTAGGAATTATCGCTGCTTTTGCTGGTTATTTTTTATATAAACAGCTATTAACAATCAACTTATCGTAGTTTAAAAATAAATACATAATTAATTACTTATTAATAATAATTATTGTATATTTGCTACATCATATTACATATTTAACATGCTAATATATAATTAGAGCAAAAAATAACAAATCACGGATGAAAAAACATCTAAATATATTTATAGAAGGCAAACTTCAGAATGCCGATTTTAATTTCTATTCTCAATCTGGGGCATACAAATTTGACATTGACGCTGTATATAAAAATGGGGACACAAGACATGTAGACTTAGAGATTGAAGGCGAAGAGGATGATTTAAACGGCTATGTAAAATTCCTTAAAGAGGGTCCTTTACATAGACATATCGAACTCTTTAGAATTGAAGAGGCAAAGGTTGTAGGGATAAAAGGCTTCAAATCTTATAAGGTTCATAAAGAAGAACTTTCCCTTAAAGACAAGCTTAAGAAATTATTAAAGCAATAAATTGCATATTTTACTATCCACTAACAAACTTCAATATCATAGAGTGCCCATAATCATCACATTACCCTACTCTACAAATCGTAATTAATTATCATATTATTTTCTCAAGATTATCATATTCTGATATATTTTGCATACATTTGCAATGAAATAATTGCATGTTCATAATTGAAAACCTTTAATTACAATTTCATAACATATTTTTTAGCCCAATGAATGCACAAAATAAAGAGTTGATATGTTTATATAAAGTGGATGAAGTACTTAACAATAATGAGAATAGTATTGAAGCTACATTACAAGAAATTATAAACTTACTACCTAATGGTTGGAGATACTCCAAAGATTGCGAAGTGAAACTTGAATGGAAAGATAACTACTTTCAAACAGAAGGATATAAAAATTCTGTATTGAAAATGGAATCTGACATTGAGCTTGACGGCAAGAAAGAAGGTACTATTACAGTTGTTTACACCAAACAAATAAGAGAAGAGAAAGGTGTATTTGTAAGTGGAGAACACCAACTCCTTAAATCTATAACAAATAAGATAAATTCTTATTTGACTTATCACGCACTTCAAAAAACCATCTCGCAATTGCAAGTAAGTAATAATACTTCCATTGAACGTGATGATAATAAAGACGAAGTTAGAGAGTGGCTTAAACATCAAGATTTGAAAGAAAGTGAAATTGATGAGCTACTAAAAGTTAAGATAGAGTTTAAGAAAGGTGAAACTATTTTTAAGCAAGGAGCTATTGCTTCATACATAATCTTATTAAGTAGTGGACTTTCTAAAAACTATGTTGAAGGCAACTTCGATAAAGGTTTTAATTTTAAGATTATAAAACCAATGTCGTTTATTGGTCTATCATCGGTTTATGGTAAGAATATATATGCGTTCTCAGGAAGTGCACTTACAAAATGTACAGCATATCTTATAGATATACACTCATTTAAAAGTGTAGCCAGCAAAAACGCTGCTTTTACAAAGAGAATCCTTAATTGGTATTGCGATACTACACAAGGACACCTAGCTCGTATGTCATCAATTGCTAATAAGCAGGCTTTAGGCCGTTTGGCCGAAACAATTATCTATCTTTCGGAAGATATTTTTAATGGCGATATTATTACAACAAATGTTTCGCGTAAAGATATTGCAGAATTAGCTGCTATGAGTACCGAAAGTGCTGTTAGATTCCTTTCGGACCTTAAAAAAGACAAAATTATTGAGATTACTTCAAGCTCAATAAAAATAATCAAGAAAAATGTACTGAAATTACTTAGCAACAACTAATTAATTTTCAACATATAATATTATTAACAACACGATTTAAGTCGTGTTGTTTTATTTAATACAAAAGCATTATGGCAACCTTTCTTTTCGACGAAATAATATTTGGCCCAGTAAAATCAAGACGATTAGGTGTTAGCTTGGGAGTAAATCTACTTCCTGAGGATTATAAATTTTGCACATACGACTGTTTATATTGCGAATGTGGATGGACATTAAATTCTAATAAAAAGATAAACCTACATAGCCGCCAAGAAATAAAAGAAACTCTTGACGCCAAACTTCAGGAGATGCTTGCAAATAATGAAGCTCCTGACAATATAACTTTTGCTGGTAATGGTGAGCCAACAATACACCCTGCCTTTGCCGAAATTATTGACGATACTTTAGAGCTTAAAGATAAGTATTTTCCAAAAGCGCAAATATCGGTATTAAGTAATGCAACACAAATACACAAACAATCGGTAATTACTGCACTTAATAAAGTTGACAAAAATATACTTAAGCTTGATAGCGCTGTTGATGAAACTTTTAAGATTATAAACCAGCCAAAAACGCCTATTACTGTTGCTAAATTAGTTGAGCGACTGAAAGTATTCAGAGGTAATTTAATTATACAAACCATGTTTATAAAAGGTGAGTATAAAGGTGTTGCTTTTGATAATACTACCGATTATGAAGTGGAAAAATGGCTAGAATTAATACAAGAGATAAAGCCTAAGGAGGTAATGATTTACCCTATCGCTAGAGATACCCCTTTGGATAGCTTAAGAAAAATATCGGAGAAAAGACTTAACGAAATTGGAGCAAAAGTTGGTGAATTAGGTATTAAAATAAATGTATATAACTAATGCAGGAAGTACAACAAAATAGAGAAGAGTTAGTGGCAGCATTAGAAGCTAAAATGCCCTTTGGAAAATATGTGGGTCGTAGATTAATTGACCTTCCAGAGCCATACCTTGTTTGGTTTAATCAAAAGGGATTTCCCAAAGGAAAACTTGGCAAACAATTACAACTTATGTACGAGATAAAACTAAATGGCCTTGAAGATATGTTTAGAAGAAAAGGCAAATAATATATTCATAAGAAAAGTTTATAATCCCTCGCCTTATGAATACATTTAACATTTAAACTAGCTAGTTATTTTCCGAAATAATTTTCAAAGCATCTGCTACATTATCCGTGGGTAGTTGACAAGCATTATTTACACAAACATAGATTAATGTTTTACCATCCACATACCTACTCTGCAATAATTCCAAATCATTATTAGCAACATCGCTTACAGCCCATACTACATTTGGAAGATATTCCTTCTGTAATTCAGATAATAATTTATTGGCATTAGCTCCTACTATTACCACCTCTGTTTTGGGTTGCAATTCGTCCATAAGTAACAATCCCCAATTAGACAAGCTCGAGCCTGTAGTTCTAAATTTATCAATTACATTATTTAGCATTTGTAAACTAAGCTCTTTATAATTTGACTCCGTATAGTAATGAGATAGGAGGAATAAATCGCGAGCAAATATTGAATTTGATGCAGGGATAACATTATCGTATATTTCCATCTTTCGCGTTACCAATATTTCATCATCGGAGTTTGTATAGAAAAACATTCCTGATTTATTATCATAGAATTTAGTAATAACATAATCTGCTTTTGCTTTGGCTGCAATTAAATATTTATCACCTGCCCCTATCTGATATAGTTTCATATTTGCTTCAATAATTAAAGCATAATCGTCGAGATAAGCATTAATTTTAGCTTCACCATTTTTATATGTATGCCACAAACTACCGTCTACTTTATACATTTTGGATTCAATAAAATTCATTGCCGCAATAGCCGATTGCATATATTCCTTATTACCTAAACTAGTATATGCATCGCAATAAGCCGAAATCATCATAGCATTCCAACTAATCAAACTCTTATCGTCCAAGCCTGGCTTTATTCTTTTATCGCGGACCTTTATAAGCTTTTGCTTAGCATTATCAATTACAGAATCCAACTCATCAATTGATAAATCAAACTTTTTCGCTAATTTTTCTGTATCCTCTACTCGCATTAGTATATAGTCATCATCGCCCCATAAGCCTATATCATTCATCTGATAATAAGCCTTGAAAATTTTGGCATCACCAGCAAGCAGGCTGTCTATTTCAGCAATAGTCCATACATAATACTTACCTTCCTCACCATCCGAATCAGCATCAAGTGCTGAATAGAATAAACCTTCATCATTAGTCATTTCGCGCTTAACATACTCCAATGTTTCTTCTATAATACGTTTATAATTTTCGTCACCATAGTTTTTATAAGCTTCGCTATACAGACTTACCAATTGTGCATTATCGTATAACATTTTTTCAAAATGAGGAACTTTCCACATTATATCTGTGGAGTAGCGAGCAAAGCCACCACCCAATTGATCATAAATACCACCATTCGACATTTTGTCAAGCGTTAGCTTAACATGGTCGTCAATGATATCATTATTATCATTTGCGGCATAACGCATCAGAAATTTGTAATTATTAGGAATAGGGAATTTTGGAGCTCTATCAGGGCCACCATTTTCATCATCCAAATGATTTGTCCAACTATTAAGTATTCTATCCAAATCACTTATACTAAAACCATCGTTAGTAATTTGTTTTTGAATAGTTTCGCTGCTAATAATACCACTTTCAATACTTTTAGCATGCTCAAGAAGCTTATCGTAATTATTTACATATAAACCTGATAACTGCTTCAACACAGAAACCCATTGCTCTTTTTGAAAATATGTACCACCATAAAAAGGACGGCCATCAGGCAAAGCAAAGCAGTTAAGTGGCCAACCACCGCTACCGGTAATAAGCCTTACTGCATTCATGTATATTTGGTCAACATCGGGATGTTCCTCTCTATCCACTTTAATACAGATAAAGTTATCGTTCATTATTTTAGCTACTTCCTCATTCTCAAAAGACTGATGTTCCATTACATGACACCAATGGCAGGATGAATATCCTATACTTATTATTATAGGCTTATTTTCTTTTTTCGCCAGAGCTAAGGTCTCTTTACTCCATGCATGCCAATTAACTGGATTATGAGCATGTTGCAAAAGATATGGGCTAGTTTCGTGTATTAAATCATTTGTATGTTTATATTCTTTCATATTATCGTTCTTTTTGTCCTGAGCAATAGCGCAACCACCAATTAGTAGTGGTAAAATTATAATTACTAATATTACTCGTATAGACTTATTCATTTCTTGTGTTATTTAGAATCATTATAAATACGAAAGTAATCTATATAACTTGCTTTGATACATAAACTATTAAAAAGGTGTTATTTATTTGTTAGTTAAAGCATGGAAAGTTATTAAACTAATAAACCACTATTTTTTTTAGCAAATTATTTTTTTACAAATATTAAAATTTATATTATTCACAATTAAACTTTTTTTTGTTATATTTGTCCATAGAAAGCGTAGGAAATTAAATAATATTTACAATTAATTACACCTATTTTTAAAGCACTTAATTGCTTCATACTTATTATGTTACATAATTTCATAGAATATATTTAAACAAACATAATACTACGAGCGACAATTATTAACAATAATCAAATAAAAAACAATATTTATTCAACAATAAGAGCCGTTAATTTTTTATATTAAACAGCTATTTAATAACAGAAATACAATAAAACACACAATATAACATATTTAAGATTTTGATTTATGAAACAGACATTACTATTTTTATTATCATTTATTCTACTAACAAGTTTTGTAGAAATCAAGCCTGATCAAAGGCTAATTGATTATCTGGGCGCCGATAAAGTTAGTACACTTCAAAAAAACAACCCTAGTTTAATTCACTATTATAATTTTTTCTTAGACAATAGTTACTCTATTGAAACAGTACCTGCTGATAAACTAAATGGAAATAATTTTCCTGTACTAGACTTACCATTAACAAATGGAGAGATTGATACAGAAAAACTAAATGTATTGAAATTAAATATACAACGTAAATACGAAGAAAGTGTATACTTTAAAGTTAAGGGTTCTGATCAACTTTTCATAATGCTTAGCGAAAAAGTATTTATGGAAAAGTATAATGCCTATCGTAAATCTAATGGTTTAATGAATTAATTAAAATGAAGATGAAGACATATATACTATCTGCTATTATCTTATTTTTGGTATTCAATATTAAAAATATTAATGCTCAAACTACATATAAGATTTCTGATTATAGTGGTCAGACTGTAAATACATGTAGTGGTACTTTCACTGATATGGGTGGAACTACTGGAGGATATACAGGCACGCAAGACGACATTATCACCTTTACTCCTGGTACAGTTGGAGCATCTGTTGAACTAGATTTTTCTCAGTTTGATGTTGCTGCTGGAGACAATCTTGAGCTATACGATGGACCTAATACAAGCGCTAACCTTTTAGCAACATTTAACACCACATTATCACCTGTGGGAATGCTAATTAGTGCATCAATTTTAAACACATCTGGTGCTTTAACTTTGCATTGGATTTCCTCTGGTGATGCACCAGGATGGGAAGCTGCAATTAGCTGTGGGCTTCCTTGTCAAAATTATTCTGTTGAAATACTTTCATCAGACCCACCATTTCATTTAGATACTGGCTTTTATTATATCGATGTTTGCCCTGGCGATTCTGTTCATATTACAGCTACTGGTGTATATAACTTAAATGATTCGGTATATCATCAATCAGACGCTACTACGCAGTTTATTTGGGATATGGCAAACTATTATTACGATACAAATCAAACTGTATCTACTTATTATGACACAATTAAAGGATATGATGTACAAGTAACAGCTTTAGATTCTAACGGCTGCTTATCAAACCAAGTTCCTAAGATAAGAGTTAGATTAAGTACTGAACCAGATATGTCGCGTTATGCAATAAGTAACCCTATTTGTCAGCATGATACAACTAGCTTATATGGAACTGCAGAAGCTGTACAATGGACAGCAAGTTCTTCGCTTAACCAAGCCGGATTAACATATCTACCTGATGGTAGTGGAGTATCTTATACTTCTACACTATTATTTACAGTGTTTGATCCAACTGCTATAGTTCAAAACCCATTAGATGTTATTTCTATAAATGCAACATTGGAACATAGTTACCTTGGCGATTTGAATATTAAAATCACATGTCCTAGCGGACAGAGTGTTACTTTAAAATCTTATACTGGTGGTGGTGGAAGCCATTATCTCGGAGAACCGATTGATAATAATTCACAGCAAGTACCAGGCATTGGTTACGAATACTCATGGCAGCCTAATGGCACAACAACAATGATTAATGCGTTAAGTACATACACTTATAGTTATACTGATGCAGCAGGAGTGTCGGTAAACTCACACTCCTTTTTACCACCCTCAACGCAATATCCTGCAAATGCTACAATTACAGGTCCGCAACCTTTAGTAACATATTTACCTGAGGACCCATATAGCAACTTTATTGGTTGCCCACTAAATGGTGCTTGGACAATTACAGTTACTGACAACCTTGCTATCGATAACGGTTTTATATTCGCATGGGGAATTGATTTTGACCCAGCAGTTCTGCCTAATACATGGGACTATTTACCTGGAATTTCAACACAAGCATGGAATGCTTCTACTGATATTATTGTTAATAATGGAAATCACGTTGTTGTTCAACCTGAGACTTCGGGTATAGTAGATTATACTTCAGTGTGGTTGATGAGTTTGGATGTATTTACGATTCTGTATTACATCTAGACGTAAAGCCTAATCCTGTTGTAGACCTTGGAAATGATACTGTATTATGTAAAAGTTCAATAACAGACTTAATAACATTTGATGCTACAAGCCCAGTGGCAGGAGCAACATATTTATGGAGCTCCGGAAATACAGCCCCAACAAATATTACCAATATGACAAGTGATATTTGGGTAAAAGTTTCTAAAAATTACGGTTCTGTTACTTGTTCGAGTAGCGATACTGTACATTTAGATGCATACGATATGGCTGTAGTAGATTTAGGAAATGATACCTGCGTAACAGATAATAACTATGTATTATACGCTGGTAATAGAGGCCATAACCCTCCATTTATATACTTATGGAATGATGGCTCTACTGGAGACTCTTTAGTGGTTAATCAATCGGGATTATATTCTGTTACTGTTGCTATAGACCCAAGTTCGCCATGTATTGTTGAAGACGAAATTCAATTAAGCATGTTCGAAGACCAATTTTTGGGTGAGGATCAAGAGTTTTGTAGCTTTGAAGAAATAATGGTAAATATACCTGGTGATGGCGAAACCCATACTTATAGTTGGTTGCTTGATGGCGTTGCTCCTATTCCAGATAATGGTTCATATTTCGCACAACAACATATGGCTGTTGGAGAACATATTCTTACTCTTAAAATAGACAATGGTTGTTCTGATAAAGTATTATTAGTTGCTGAAGATTGTCAATTGACTTTCCCAAATATCATCACTCCAAATGGAGATGGATATAATGAAGCTTTTATTATTGACGGATTAGATAATTTCCCAAACTCTATTCTTAAGATATACAATCGCTGGGGCAAGAAAGTATTCGAATCAACAAACTATACCAATGACTGGGATGGTGAAAATGTAACTGATGGAGTATATTTTTATAACCTAATAACCACTGCTGGTAACGAAGAAAAAGAGTATAAAGGCACTCTTACAATACTTCGCTAAAATATTAAAGCACAAAAAAGGCTGATTTGGAAACAAATCAGCCTTTTTTGTGCCTGCAAATTAGATTTTGAAATACTAGTTTATACCAATTTGGTATCAAAATACGCTATAAATAAATTGGAATATATTTTCCTATTAGAAGGCAAAATTTATTTGCAAAAAAAGCCTGTACTGAGCATGTCGAAGTATAGCTATGGAAATAATTTTTAACGCAGTAATAGGGAAATATAAACGATTTATATGGCGTGTTTTGGTATTAATTGCACCCCACAAAAGATACTTATTAGTAAGCTCATGAGCCATATCTCTATTTGGCCTTGTAAGGTTTACTAATTTCACTGCATACTCGTATACATTGTCAACAACAGGCAACTTACGAATAAGCTGTTGAAAATAAAGAATCTCCTCGCCACTAATTATATTATTAACCTTATTACTTACAGCACCTGTGGTTCCTTTTACAATATCAAGTTCTTCTTGAAAAGCTGGATAATCGAGTATAAGGTTAAACATAAATCTATCCAACTGAGCTTCTGGTAAAGGATATGTTCCCTCCTGCTCTATGGGATTTTGCGTAGCAAGAACAAAGAATGGTTTGTCAAGCGTATATTCTTTTCCTGCCACAGTAACAGTACGCTCTTGCATTGCCTCTAATAGCGCTGCTTGAGTTTTTGGTGGCGTTCTGTTTATTTCGTCAGCAAGTACAATATTAGAAAAAACCGGTCCTTGAATAAAATTAAATTTCTTGTTCTCATCTAATATCTCAGTACCAATAATATCGCTTGGCATAAGATCGGGAGTAAACTGAATTCTTTTGAAATTTAAGCCTAAAGTTTGAGCAAGAGTATTAACCATAAGAGTTTTTGCTAAACCTGGCACTCCAACTAATAAACTATGACCATTACTAAAAATTGATATTAATAAATCCCTAACAACATCATCTTGACCTACAATTACCTTAGCGATTTCGTTTCGCAAAGCATTATATTTATCCACTAATGAAATAAAAGCTTCTTTATCGTTAGTATATTTATTATCAATCATATTGTAAGTCTTTTATTGATTTTATCTATCAGAATCTTGATCCCACTTATAGGTAAATTTACATTTATTCAAGCTTTCGTCGCTAATATGGATAAATGTTTTATTGGTTTTATCAATAATCCAATCGCCAATAGCTTTTGCTTTTTTATCTTCAAGAGCTATATTTTGAATCTTATCGTAATCAGTTTCTAGAGTAGCTTTATGAGGTTTTGTTCTCTTATCTAATCTAACAATTCTATATGCTTTTTTGTTTCTTTCTTTCTGAAAGATTGTTGGTGGTGTAATCTCTCCAACATTCATTTTATCAAGTTTAAAAAACAATTCTTTATCAATAGATTCTGCCGTAAATACAGCACCACCAGTTTGAGGATTAAGTGCTACACCTCCATTAAATTTTGAATCATCAATAGAGTAGCGCAAAGCAGCCTCTTCAAATGTTAATGTTCCTTGCTCTATAAGGTTATATACGCTATCAAGCTCATCTTTTGCCATCTGCATTGATGTTGGTGACACCTTTGTCATAATAAGAATATGACGCACATTAATAAAATCACCTTTACGCTTTATCAACTGAATGATATGGAAGCCTGCTTCGGTTTCCACAATCTCGCTAATCTCACCTTTCTGTAAAGAAAACGCCACTGCCTCAAAAGCAGGATACATCACACCTCTACCAAAATCACCAAGCTCTCCACCTTTTATTGATGAACCTGGATCTTCAGAATACATTCTTGCCATTGAAGCAAAGCTTTCGCCATCCATTATTCTTTTACGAATACCAACTAGCTTCTGTCGGGCATATTCTTTCTCCTCAGGCAATATCTCAGGCATAACAATAATATGCGAATATTTATACTCCGAATTTATTAATGGAACACTATCAGCAGGAATATCGTTAAAGAAATGACGTACTTCAGAAGGAGTAATAGTAACTCCACTTGTAATTTGATTCTTTACTTGCTCCGAAAGCATTTGCTCATGTATTGTTGAGCGCAAATCACTTTTAATGGCCAAAATACTTTTATTATAATAATCCTCAAGCTTCTCTTGCGAGCCTATTTGCGATATAAAATACTGTAATCTTCTATCCATTTCTGCTTCTACCATCTCATCAGATATTTCCACACTATCGAGTTGTGCCTGATTAAGCAGTAGCTTTGCAAAAAGTATTTCTTCAAATATTTGACAACGAATACTATTACCTTCATTGGTATACCCTTGCATCAAATATTGCATATACTGATTCTCAATATCTGAATATAAAATCTCATTTTGCCCAACTGTAGCAACAATTTTATCAATTAATTTTTGCGAATATAAATTCGTCGAAAAAGTGCTCATTAATCCAATAAGCACAATACTAATTACTATAGAAATCTTAGTTCTCATGTTGAGTATTTAATTTTGTAATTCTAACCTTACCATTCTTTTGAGCTTCCTCAAAAATATCTTTATGTAATTGCTCTACCATTTCCATTTTACGAATATTGATAATGATTCTACGTATGTGATCATCTTCAAAACTCAATGGAGAGTAATTGTTTCGTATTCTATATTTATTAACTCGTAACATATAAGTATAGGTAGAATCTTTAAGTTCTATATACTTATTGTTTTTGAGATAAAGTGATTTATTATAAGTTTGAATAGGAATTTCTTTAACCAAATCGTCAAAAAGCACCCATGTATTCTCATCCAATAAATAATTCACAGCTTTTTCCTTTGCAATAGTCTTAATAATAATTACGTCATCTTCTTTATAAGACTTCATATGCTTTCGCACTTGCTTTAGGTTTTTTTCATCATTAAAGAATTTAAGAAAAGCTACCTGTACAATGTCATCCTTTAGTGTAAACTCCTTTTTATTAGCGTTATAAAAATCTTCAATCTCAGTATACTTTACAATAGTATCAAGATGTTGAGCAACATACCTTTTCTCAAAATTATATATTATTAATGAGTTCTTATAGTTATTCACCCTTTCAGCAATTATTAATTGCTCCTTTTCAGAGCCTTCAAATACTGATATTGCTTTATTTAGTATTGTTTGCTCTTGTATCCAATCGTTAATAAATACCGAAACGAAAATCAAGCTATCCTTTTCAGAACTACCAGCAGGCACAAGTCCCTCCAATTCTGAAGCATATAATTCCGTATCGTATACTGTAGCTATTACAGTACCTTTCTCCCCATTATTTGCACAAGAAGCTAGTGATATAAGTATTAGTATGTATATGAGTTTATTCACTTATCTCCCCTTCTAATACTTCCGTATGAATTACAAATTTATGATCAGTTTTTAATTTTGCAATCCATTTCTTTTCCAGCTCATTTTGATAATCTGCAGTAATTAAACCTCTTGATTCATCCAAAGACTTATTTGTAGCATCAATAATATTACTAATATCCACTACAAAGTATGTTTTACCCTCTTTAACAACATTTGAAACACCAACTTCATGTTTCACCTGATCAATAATATCATTACTTCCTTCTTCGTATTTAGAAGTTTCGTATTGCAGGCTTAAAGCCGATTTATGATTAACTATACTAGCCAAAGAATCAGAATTGACTCCCTCTGATAAATATTTTTTAACCTGTTGCGCTATAGAATCATTACCACATTTATAAATAGTAGCCTCAACTCTTTCTTTCCACATATAATTATCCTTATTTGCTTCATAAAATTCTTGAAGACCAGCCGTATCTTTAATCGCTTTACCCCATATTTCTGCATCGCTAATGGCAAACAGTAATATACCATCATGATACTCTTGAACTAGCATTTTAAACTCAGGGTATTGCTCCTCTAATTGTGAATCCTTATAAGAGATTACAGACTTTTCTACCCATTGGGTATATAATTTATCAGTAAAGTAGCGGAAAGTACCTTTATGCTTCATCACTTGGTGTTTTTCAACATATACTGCAAAATCTTGTTGAGTATATTTTGTCTTACCAAGTTTGAAAAGTGTTTTTGTAAAAGACTTCGCCTTTTCTGCTTTCCACTTATTAGAATAAATTGACGAGTCAATTACAGCATAAAACTTTTCAAGGTTCTTAGGATATTCTTTAAAACTAAACTCGTTTTTAAACTTATTAATCGCTGCTTCTTTACTTCTGTTTGAGCGACTATCGCGTGATACCTTTGATTTTAAAGTTGGTAAATACGAATCGTAATCTGGAGTTTTAATTGTACGAACTAATTTAATCAAATGCCATCCATATTGTGTTTTCACTGGCACTGACACTTCATCATTTTTAAGCTTACTAATAGCGCTAATAAACTCTGGCACCATTCTGCTAACCTCAAATGCAGGTAATAATCCACCTTTACTTGCTGAGCCTCTATCATCAGAATACTGCTCTGCAGCCTCTTCAAAAGTTTTTGCTCCTGAATTTATTTCAGCAGCTATTTCTTCAATTTTAGATTTAGCTTTTGCCTCAGAAGCTTCATCTAAGCCTTTAGGTTTTACATTAATATGCTTAACCTCTATTTTTCCTAATTCTGGAATTTTATCGTAAACCTTAATAATATGGTAGCCAAATTGAGTACGGATTGGCATGCTCACCTCTCCTACTTTAGTATTATACGCAGCAGATTCAAATGGATAAACCATGTAGAAAGCTGTGAAATAACCCAAATCACCACCATTGCCTTTAACTGCTCCTCTATTACGATTTGCTGCTTGGTCTTTGGCCGATGGATCGTCAGAGTATTTCTTTGCCATTATAGCAAAGTCCTCTCCAGCAATTACTTTCTTACGAATATCAATAAGTTGATTATAAGCAGCTTTGGCTATGGAATCATTATCTGAAACATCCTTTGGAACAGAAATAAGAATATGGCTTGCTCTCACATCCCACATCAATCTCTCGTATGCTTCCTTTAAAATTACATCGTCAATGCTTTTATCTGTAAGGTATGGCTTAGCCAATTGCTGTCGGTAACCATCAAGCTCTCTTTTGAAAACAGTGCCAGTATCCATTCCTCTATCTTCAGCTTCTTTTACTTTAAGTCTGAAATTTACATAAAGGTCTAAATAGTCATTAACACTTTTCTTTTCTATTACAGAATTTCCGTTTGCGTTTCCATTATTCTTATTAAAAACATACATAAACTCACCAAGGCTATAATTATCTTGATCAATTGTCAATAATGTTTTAGAATAATTTTTTTGCGAAATAGCCGCGAAAGGGACTATCAACATAATTAATAATAGTACAACTAATTGCTTCATATTCAAATTTAAACTAATATTATTAAAAAAACCTATACATACCAACGTATGCAATTTGGTTTTATTACTTACAAATATCTTAAAAACAACAAAATAAACTCCAAAGGAGCTTGTTTTGTTTTATCTTAAATATTATCTACTATAATTAGGCGCTTCCCTAGTAATAGTAATATCATGAGGATGACTTTCTACCATTCCTGCTGGCGAAATCTTTACGAATCTTGCTTTCATAAGATCCGCAATGTTTTTAGCACCACAGTAACCCATTCCTGCTCTCAATCCCCCAATTAATTGATGAACTACCTCTCCAACTTGCCCTTTATAAGCAACTCTTCCAACAATTCCTTCAGGAACTAATTTCTTAATATCATCTTCTGTATCTTGAAAATATCTATCCTTTGAGCCATCTTCCATAGCTTCTACAGATCCCATTCCTCGATACGACTTATATTTTCTTCCTTCAAAGATTATTGTTTCACCTGGAGCCTCATCAACACCAGCAAACAAAGAACCTAACATTACTGTATGTCCTCCTGCTACAATAGCCTTTACAATATCACCACTATAACGAATTCCGCCATCAGCAATAACAGGAACCCCCGTACCCTCAAGAGCTTCAGCAACATTCATTACTGCACTTAATTGTGGATAACCTACTCCTGCAACAATACGAGTTGTACAAATAGAACCAGGCCCTATCCCTACCTTTACAGCATCGGCACCAGCTTCCACTAATGCTAAAGCAGCTTCAGCAGTTGCTATATTACCTACTACCATATCCAAGTTAGGGAATTCTTTTTTAATGACTTTCACCATTTCTATTACTCCTTTTGAATGACCATGAGCCGTATCAACAGTAATAGCATCAACTCCTGCTTCGTATAAAGCTTTTACTCTTTCCAAAGTATCGGCAGTAACGCCAACAGCAGCAGCAACACGTAATCTACCTCTTGTATCTTTTGATGCATTCGGACGTGCCTTTATTTTTATAATATCTTTATATGTGATTAATCCTATCAAACAATTATCAGAATCAACTACTGGTAGTTTCTCAATTTTAAACTCTTGAAGTATATCCTCAGCTTGCTCAAAATCAGTAAACTCTGTTGTAGTGATAAGGTTTTTCTTAGTCATTACCTCACTAATTGGTCTTTTAAGTCGCTTCTCGAAACGCAAATCACGGTTAGAAACTATTCCTACCAACTTATTACCTTCGCGAACAACAGGAATACCACCAATAGAGTATTTTTTCATTAGCCCAAGAGCATCAGCAACTATAGCATCCTCGCCAATAGTTATAGGGTTTATAATCATCCCATTTTCGGCACGTTTTACCTGATGCACTTCTTCTGCCTGTTTGGCAATAGTCATGTTTTTATGAATAACACCTATTCCGCCTTCCTGAGCCATGGCAATAGCCATTTTCGAATCAGTAACAGTATCCATTGCTGCTGACACTACAGGAATCTTTAACTCAATATTTCTAGTAAACTTTGTTTCTAATGTTACCTCACGTGGCAATACATCAGAATACGATGGCACTAAGAGAACGTCGTCATAAGTAAGACCTTCTCCGTAAATTTTATCTTGAATCATAATGTTATAAAAATTAATTTTTTCCAATAATACAGCTTTATTATGCTGTTGAATTATACCTAATGGAGTCACCAAATAAATAGCTGCGAATTTAAGAAATAATTCGCAGCTATGGGCAAAAAAAAAGCCAATGAATAATTTCATTGGCTAATATTATATTATACTAATTTTAAGT
>NIUZ01000042.1 GCA_002254285.1 Bacteroidetes bacterium 4572_112
GCCGGATATTGAAGCAGAAGACGATACCGTAGAAGATGACTCTGCTAATAATAAAACATCGGTACTTCAATTCCCTAACCTAGTATTAGGAGTAATCGCTCTATTCTTATATGTTGGAGCGGAGGTTATTGCTGTTGATACTCTAATTTCTTATGGTAGCACTTTGGGATTTGAAATGCGTGAGGCTAAGTTCTTCTCTTCATTTACTCTGGGAGCTATGATTTTTGGTTATTTCTTGGGAATAGCTCTTATCCCTAAAGTAATTTCACAATCAAAAGCTCTAATGATAGCATCGGTATTGGGTATTATTTTCGTAATAATAGCTCTTACAACTTCAGGTTATACTTCCATATTATTTATTGCGGCTTTAGGTCTTGCAAACTCTATAATGTGGCCAGCCATTTGGCCATTGGCAATTGATGGTTTGGGTAAGTTCACCAAGCAGGCAAGTGCTTTGCTTGTGATGGCAATTGCTGGTGGTGCTATAATGCCACTATTATATGGTGCATTGTCTTCTGACAATTTGTTGGGAAGTCAAATGTCTTATGTTATACTTATTCCATCGTATTTGTTTATTCTGTTTTATGCTTGGTTACAGGGGAGAAACGAAAAGGAAACAGTTTAATTTTGTCAACATATTTGCGAATAATATTTACGAATATTTATATTTACACTTATGAATAACTATACAATTATTATAATATTGAGCATTGTATTTCTCATCTCATGCAATAATGAGCAAAACGAAAAACAAATTGACAAGACTTTATTAGTTGAAAATATTAATAAGCAAGATTTTATAGAAAAGACTAAGGACTTAAAATATTATAGTTTTGCTATAAATAAATTTAATCACTACCGTAGTTTGGTATTTGTTGGAACAGATAATTCGCCTTCTTTTGATATTGAAAGTGGTAAATATGATAAGGAATTACTTAGGTTAATATCCAATATTATTAATTTATATCCTGATTCAAAAACGGCTAATGAGTTAAAAAAATATAAGGACCTACTTGGCTCACATAATTATAAAAGGACTTCTAAAGTTGATTCATTTATAGCACAAAAAATTAGTATAAAATAATAAAAGAGAGAGCGACATAATGCCGCCCTCTCCAATCACACTTTCTGAATTAACCAAATCTCTAACTTAATAGATTATGAAAGTTTTCGTGTGTACATCTCCGTTTGATAATATACGAACATGATATACTCCTGGTACTTGGTGTCCTAAATCTATCTTTGTAGATGATCCGTCCACGTCCATAGTTTGGAGTAAAAGGCCTTGGTTATTCCTAATTTCCATATTGAAAGACTCTACGCCTTCAGGAAGCTCAAGACTGAAGTTTCCTTTATTAGGATTTGGGAATGTGTTTATAACAAAGTCACCATTATTTACAATAGGCTTGTTTTTTGACTCATCACCGTTATAATCGCTAGCTGTAGGATCTAAATAATCAACATATACAAGGAAATCATTCGATGATTCTCCTAATCCACATGCATTATACCCGCTTACTGATATCATAGTATGTCCTACAAATCCATCAGTCCAATCTACATAACCTGTGCTTGTTTGACCATAAATTTGTCCACCAGCACTTATTTCCCATAAGTATTGGTCTGCAAAGCTAGATGTAGCTACATACTCACTAAGATCAACATTGCTTACAACCTCAGTATGACCTGTTATTGCTGGCTTTGTTGGAAGTGGGTTTACTGTTACAGAGTATGATGCTGTTGTTATTAACTCGTTCATTGAACTAGTTACTTCTAAGGTAATTGTGCCGTCATCATCAGCTGTAAGATCATAAACTAAATTTGATCCAGAACCAATAGTTTGTCCATTGATTTTCCATAAATAACTTACATTAAATGGAATTAATGAAGAAGTAATATCATGGCTTAGCTTAACCTCAGTTCCTTCGCAGAAAGTTGCACCTGAAGGGTGACTTGTATTAGCTGTTTTAAGAACTATTGTAGGAATATCAATTGTGTTAATAATATAAGTAGCAGTAGCTATCACATAATTAGAAACAGGATTAATAAGCTCAATACTTACAGTACCATTATCAGTATTTGATAAAGTATAACTAAGAGTGGCAGCTGTGCCAATAGAATTTACAACACCATCTACATCAATGCTCCAATTATAATTTCAAGAATAACTTTTCCAGAATCAGCAAGAGTTAATGCTCTATTGATGCTATAACCAGTTCCTATTGTAAATGTAGTATCAGTATTTTCAAGAATCCACTCATAACTCAAATAACTATGGTATATAGTGCTGAAATTCACATTATTATTCTCACAGAATACAGCCCCACTTGTATGATTTTCACCATTATATGCTACAGTGATTTCTGCAGGACTAGATTCTATAATTTCAATGTTATTATAATTAACAGAGAATAAACCATTGGAATTACCTTTTATGCCTTGGAATTTCATTATTACATTCTGACCTACATAAGTGCTAAGGTCTATAATTACCATTGAAGAACTACCAAAGTCAGTATTATTTACATCAAGGTTCCATACATTTGTCCATGAAGTACCACAATCTGAAGAAACTAATACTTGTGCGGTTTCATTATTAATGATATGGCCATTTATACTGTTAGATACTGTATAGTTAAATAGTAAATGACTATTTGCATTTGTTATTTCAATTTTAGGACTTATAGTAAAAGCGGTATCTCCTTGAGTTAAATTATTTGCATAGAAGCTTGAACCACTACGGCTCATATTTCCGTTGTTATCATATTTCCAATAGTACTGCTCATTGAAATGATTTCCACTTAATGCAGAATATGGAGTAGAATAAACATCTTGAGTAGTAATGCTATAACCAATAGTGTTATTTGTAGATAAAGCATCGTTATTTGTAGTAACAGTTGCTGTCATATCAATTAAACCAGGAGTTTCTGTATCAATAGTGCCGCTTATATTTACTGCTGCACTTTGGTTTGGTTGTAATGCTCCAATATAAGTACCACTAAGTGTGCCTGTAGCTTTACCTGAGTATGCTATTGTTACATTAATAGTATCCACTTGAGTTTCGCCGGTATTCTTCACAACCACAATAAGGTTATGATCAGCATCGCCACAAGTAACATATCTATTTGCATAATTAAACATTGCGTTATTTGGATTATAACTTGCCAATATAAAGTCAGCAGTTTCGGTTACAATTCCTAATGCTTCAATATCAGTAGTAACAATCTTTACATTTGATATTGACATATTATAAGTACTGTAATTTCCATTCGAAAATTCAACTTTGAATTGTACATCTTGTCCTGCAAATGCCGCTAAAGAAACCTCCTCATTTGTATAAGGTAGAGAGCTTAAATTATTGCTATTGGAGAATGTGTTGATTAAGCTATATGTAGCACCACAGTCATTAGAGGCATAAATATTTACTTGGTCGTCCATGCCAAATGAGCCAGAAGTTAAACTGTAATTAAGTTTCAAAATACTACCAGGAGCAATATTTTCAACTTTTGGGCTAAAGGCATAAGATGATCTGTTAAGATTTAAGCTGCCAGATATAATGCTTGATTGATTTGCAGCAAGCATTGCTCCATCATATTTCCAATCCTGATAATTATTGTTGATTGCAACATAATTATTAGCGTGCATATTCCAAATAATGAATGAGGTATTATATACTCCAAATGAGTTATTGTCAATAAAAATCTCTGACTCAATAATATAGGTGTCTGGTGACTGAGAATCAATTCCACCAATTGTTATGGTGTCGTATTCGCCAATTGCAAGAGTGCCACTATAATTGAAACTCAATGTGTCTATATATAGGTTTGTGTTATTGCTTTTAACGTTCGATACTATATTGAAATTAGTAACATCAACATTAGAGTTATTATAAACAACAGCATAAATGTTTTCATCAGCTTTACCACAAATTTCGTCTTCAGTATAAATACTCATAAGTGATATAGAAGGAGTTGGTGCTGGTGCGAAACTAATATTATCGAAAGAAACTTTTAGTTTACCAATAGTACTGTTTTTCTCAGTCCATAGTCTAATTGCTATTTCGTCTCCAATATAATTAGCAAGCTCGTAAACAAATGCAGTATCGCCATTTGCAGATGGAATATAATTATTAGAATTGAATGTAGCAACTGTTGTATAGCTTGCTCCACAGTCATTAGATATCTGCACCTGAAACTCATCGTTAGCTCTAAACTCATTATTAAAGTATGAGCCTGATTGAGTATAACTACTTACATTAAATTTAATATTTAGTTCGTCATTTGCTTGAATTAGGCCAATTTTTGAAGTCTGGAAATAAGCAGTATCGCCATTATCAAGAAGCGGACTCACTAAATAACTTCCGTTAGAGTTCCAACTACCATTATTAGCCTCGCTTGTAAAATAATTCCAATTTCCAGGAGTATTATTTCCGTAATAGAAATATGGCATTGTTTGCGTTGCAAATGTCGATAAGGTTTGGAAAGCTGTACCGTCATTATTAGGATTTAAATCGTCATTAAGTTCTGTTCGTACAGCTACTTTATAGTTATTAGGTAGGCTAGTGTTTAATCCTGAAATATATACAGTATCTACACTTCCTGCAGCAATCATAGCTGTGTTTGCAGTAAAGAATGTTGTATCCTGTCCAACTGCAATAGCAAGTTTTACAGGTACATTATTTAAGCTTCCGATTCCATAATTATGAACTATAACCATTGCATCTTCATTGGCGTTTCCGCAAATATAATCTTGCCAATCTCTATTAGGAAATTGTACGGAAGTTACGCCAGCATCGCCAGACGAAACTATATTGAAGTCGTCAATCTGAAATTCGGTGCTTCCGCTAGGGTTAAGCTTATTGAAAGAAATTTTTACTCGTAATGATTGCCCTTGATATGATGTAAGGTCAATGTTTGGAATATATTGCCATTGTGGATTATTTCCAACATTAGTATGGTTTAAGTTATAAACTTCATTCCAGTTGTCACCACAATCGTTAGAGATGAATACTTTTACACTATCTCCATCGCGAAGGTAATTGCCAATGCCTGAATATATATTATACTTAAATGCCAAGTATGAGCCAGAAGTTATTTCTCCAAATTTTGGTGAAATTAATTCTGCATACCCACCATTACTAAGTTGAGGAGTGTGTAAAATATTGCCATTACTAGAGAAATTAATATTTGACCATTTATATGCAAATGGATTATTGCTAAAATCCTCAAGATATGGCAATGCCATTTTATCGTAAATAGTTAATGATCCATTTTGTGAGTTGTTTCCATTATTTGAATCATCCACATCAGTTATATATGCAGTATAAGTGTAAGAGCCATCATCTGTCATATTGAATACAGTATCGAGCTTTACACTAATATTAGATGTATATTTAGGAATAGTATCTATGTATTGAATATATTTATATTCAGAGCCATCAGAAGCCTGTAACTCGAATGTTATTGGTACATTGTATGCAGCAAATCTGCTATTATTAGAGTAAGTAACGAAGAATTCATTTGCATTATCGCCACACCATGCATCTATACTCGAGTATATATTATTAAGAGCCACATCATTCATTGGCTTACCAATATAGAAGTTGTCAATTTGGAATTCAATACCTTTTGAAGTATCGTTACCAAGGCCATTAATTACCTCAAATTTTACTACAATATTTTGATTCAAATAGCTACTTAAATCATAACCATCAAAACTTTGATAATCGCTAGTGTTATTACACATTGTAGAATCAATAGTAGCAATTTTGGTATATGTTCCATATATGTCGTTTGCTATATATACATTTATTGAATCGTTATAGCCAAGGTAATTCATCCATGCATTATTGTCATCTTTACACCATATATTATATTCAAAATGAAACTCTGCTTCAGGCGTGATGTTTCCAATACGGAAGTAAGTAGTTACAGACGAAGTGTCCCCTCTACCTGTGAAGCTTGAATATATATAATTACTATTAATATTGAAATTGTCTGAAATCCAATTATAGTTAGTAAAGCTATTTTGTATATCCAGTACCAAAGGGGTTGGATTGCTGATGTTTATGTATTGTGTTTGTTTGTTGTTTGATACATTATTATCAATAGCAGCAGTTACTTCGGCATCAATTTCGTATTGCCCACCTTGTGTAGCAGCAATTGTTCCGACGTCTATCCATTTAGTTTCGTATCTATCGAAAGCTTCGTTAAATGAAACGGTAATTAAAGTATCTAATGATCCGTAAACTCTTACTGATACATCATAAACTGATTGCGGTACATTACCAAGGTTGTGGATTTGAACTTTGATTGGGTATTCATAAGACCCACAAGTTTGATTATTTGGAAATTGCATATTGGTAACAGAAAAATCATAAGTATATGCATCTATCCTAATTTCATTAATTTCAAACCTTGTTGTAGAAAAAGTACTACTTCCTTTATTCACTCTAAATTGTACTCTTATTCTTTTGCCAGAATAAGCGGCTAAGTTAATAGGCTCATCGTAGCCATAATATCCATAATATAATGTGTCAACAGTAGAATAAGCTTGGCCAAGTTCTGCTATTTGCACTAATACAGTATCGCCAACACTTAGGTATGAGCTGTTTGCATTATAATAGAAAAGGAATTCGTTATTACTTACTTCAAACGAAGGTGTAATAAGACTATCAAAAGTATTGCTAGTAAAATTTTGATAATATCTCCAACCGTAGTTGGCAAAATTATTTCCTGAATTCCACCAATTTGTATGTCTGCTGAAGCTTTCGCTATAAGGAGTAGCAAAAGGAGCTTGATCAAATGTTTCAGTACGTGGATAGTTATTTACATTTGACATAGACGGAGTAGTAGTTACAGCAGTAATTTCGTATTGTCCTCCTTGCGTGAAATCTATATTATGAAAATACTTCATAACAGTAGCACCTCCAAGAATAGTGTCAGTATATGATATTGTATAATTTAATGCACTGCCATCGGGTCTTTCAATTGACATATTTAATGAATAATCTGAAATATTGAAAGCATAATATGAGCTAATTTGTATTCCTACAGAATCATTAGCAGTTGCTTCATTTACATAATCGTCATGGATTATATTATTAACAGTAAGCCCTGTTATAGGAATAATATTAATTTGATAATCCTCAGTTTCGCCATGGGGAATTTCTCCACATGGTTGGTCAAAATTAGTTTGAGTACTATAAGAATTCCTAACTCTCATTCGATGAATTCCTCCAATAGCATTACTCGCAATACTAATATTTGTATTCACATTAATACCAGCTCCATTGGTTGAGGAAATAAGTTCGCCAGCATCAAAAAAATCGCCATCATCATTAAAGTCTATCCATATATATAGGTTATTAGATGATGTATAATGTAAGTTTGTATACATACTGTAACTATTACCAGCATTTGCTGTAGCTGTTATGCTAGTGAAATCTTGATATCCATTCATGCCAGCTCCTGATGCATTGTTAATTCCTGCAAATTGGAAGTTGGTAATATAGAGATAATTTGTACTATTACTTGTGGAGGAGCAATATTGCCCCACAGCATTCTGGCTCATAAAAAACAAGCTTAAAACCAGAAGCGATACTAATTTTATATTTTTTAAATATTTCATTTTCTTGTATTTTAAAAGGTTAATTGTTTTTTACTAATACCAAAACACCATTTTGTCCATCGAAAGTGTACTCAATAGTGATTCGTTTCTTCTCATTACTGAGAGTAGTATTTGTAACACTTAGGACTTTGCCGTTTATAGTAATATCCTCAAATGACATTGTGTTATTAATTAGTGTGGCTTTTACTTTGGAATCGGTATTATCACCAAAATGTGTAAATACAACATCCATGTTTTTTGTTTCCGAAGTAGAAATATTCTCATTATAGGTAACCTTATTTCCACTAGGGTATGGGTAGATGTATTCTCCCGACCAATAACCTTCAATTATTATTGCTTCATTAAAAACAGTAACTTCTCTACTGATTTTACCTTCATTTCCTTCGGTATCGGTTACTGTATAATTAATAATCTGTTTGCCAGATTTGTCGATGTCTAAATTGCTAACTACTACATTTGCAGTAATATCCCCGTCTTCATTGTCGAAGGCTGCAAAGCCGGGTTCAATAAACTCACTATTTAATACATGGTCTATTTGTGCGTCGCCCTTTAACATAACTTTAGGGGCAGTTTCGTCCTTGCCACAAGAAAAAATTCCTATTAATGAAAGAACTAAAACTGAGAGTATAATTTTTCTCATAACTTATTGTTTTTGATTGTTATTACTTAATTTATATGCCACGCCAACCATTATTGAAAATACATCTCTAGTTAGTTCGCTATTTATGTACGAAGATGTACTTTCGTTAATGTTGGAAAGACCCAAGCGGTATCTTGCGTCAATGGTATATGATATATTTTCTTTTCCGAAACTTATAGCAGTTCCTATAATTGCTCCAAAATCGTTATTCGCCATCCTTGTGCCCATGCTCTCGTATTGATTCACAAATATGTTGTTTCCATTAAAAGACGTTTTGCTGGTATTTAGTGAATTTGATTTTAGGTTGAACCCAATATCACCACCAATATATACCCTAGGATATATTCCTTCGGTAGCATTAAATACATAAGAAATTAAAATTGGAATACTTATTTGATGTGTAATAATGCTAGTATTAACTATTTTACTAGGTAAAATTGCATTTTCCATTGCATAAAAATACTCAGGGCTTAAATTTGAAGCGCCTGTATTAGAGTATAATACTTCCACGGAAACATCTAGATAGTCTAAAATACTATAATTAGCGAAACCAGCTGCATGCATGCCGTATTGTATACTGCCTACTTGTATGTGGTTTTGAGTAGAAAAATTTCCTAAAGCTAGGCCTCCTTTTGCTCCAAAGGAAAGGCCTCCTTTTTGTTGGCTGTATGCATTATTACTTAGAGTAAACAGAAATAGTAGACCTAAATAATAAAAAACATGCCAATTCTTAAAATTGGATTGGTTTTTCATAAGATGAAATGTGATTAAATGTTATTTTATTAATGTGATTTTTATTACAAACAAATTTAGAGTATCAACCACCCTATTAATATAGGTGTTTTGCCTGTTTTTAGTACCAAGATATAGGTATATAAGTATTAAGTAAATTAAAAATTAGAGATATATTACGAGTCTTACTTGTTTATTAAAATAAATATAATCAGTGTGTTAAGGTGCTAAATAAATTTTGCTGTTTTGAGGTTTATATTATAAATGCAGATTCCTAAATTGACGAATTATTATTATTATGTACTATGTTCAAATTGTTATTTTTTACTAATCCTTTTAGATATATAATAATGTATTTTTTCGCTAAAGTATGTTAGCAATTTGTTTTATTAAAATAAAGCCTTGTCTATTTAATAAAACGTAACAATATGTGTTCAGATAGTCCATAAATAGGTTGTTTATTATATCATAATTATTGTGATTATAAATAGTCACATTATTTTTGTCTATTTATTAAGTTGGTAATAAGCTAATTAAGTATTAATTGATATTATTTATTTAGAATGAAAATGACAAAAATACTTTCTAATTTTGAATCATTCTAAATAAGGAAAATTATTATGAAAAAAATTGTAATTTTAGGTGGTGGTTTTGCTGGTGTTGAAGCCGCCATTAAACTAAGAAAAAACAAATACGATGTTACCATTATATCGGATAGAGATTATCTGTTTGTATATCCAATATCGATATGGGTACCTGTGAAAAAGAAAAAGTTTGATGATGTAAAGCTTGATCTTAATGCCATGGCAAAGAAGCATGGTTTTAAGGTTATAATTGATAAAATTGAAAAACTAGATACAGAAGTTAGCACTATCTATGGTGCTGGTGGAGAATACTCATACGATTATTTACTAGTAGCCTTGGGAATGGGGAAACTCAAATTACAAGGAATGGAGCATACGCATTCAATATGTGGTAAGCCAGAGGAGGCTAAAACTATTGAAGAAATGCTTGATGAGTTAGTAAAAAAAGGACATGGAAATATTTCTGTAGGTTTTGGTGGAAATCCAAAAGATCCTACTGCAACAGCAGTACGTGGTGGTCCTGCTTTCGAATTGCTATTTAATATTAGCCATTATCTAAAAACTAAAGGTATTAGAGATAAGTTTAAGATTAATTTCTTTGCTCCTATGAAAGAGCCTGGCAAGCGTATGGGTGATAAGCCATATAAGAAGATGGATTTATTTTTTAAAAGATATAAGATTGAATCTTATGTTGGAAAAAAGATAAAGGAATTTGAGGCTAAGAGTGTTGTTTTTGAAGATGATAGTCGTCTTGCAAGCGATCTTACTATTTATATAGCCGCAGGAGATGGGCATCCGGTAATTAAGAACTCTAATTTGCCTGTTAGTGAAGCTGGTTTTGTTAGAATTAATGAGCTTTGCCGTGTCCAAAATCATAGAAATGTATACGCCATTGGCGATATCGCAGAAATCTATGGTGGACCAAAATGGGTAGCAAAACAAGGTCACTTAGCGGAGGTTATGGCCTCAGCAGCAGCATATAATATTCATAACGAAATATCGGGAAAGCCAAAGCGCAAAAGCTATTGGGAGCATCTTAATATAGTATGTATGATGGATAGTGGCGATGGAGCTGCCTATGTAAAACGCACCAAGAAAAAAGAAACCATAATTCCACTACCGTTTATTGGCCATTGGATGAAACAAGCTTGGGGGTTTTATTATAAAAATTCTAAGATGAAACGAATACCAAGATTTCCGGGGATGTAGTTTGGGAAGGATAGAGGATCCTTCGGCAAACTCAGGAGGATAAAGGGTAAGGATTGAGGATAAGGACCCCGATGGGAACCGGAAGGAAAGAGGATGAGGTAAAGACCCACATAGGCACATAGGGTATATAGGAAACATGAGAAAATCTCTGTGTTCTATGTCTCTTCTGTGCCTTGTTTGGTTTTTATTAGTTAAACGAATAAACAATTAAACAATTAAACAAATTCCCTCCTAACTCCCCTCATTTTTGTACTTTTGCAAATTGAATCAAAAATACATTAGCGATGAACGATAAGAAATTTAAAAGATATACCATTACTACTGCCTTGCCTTATGCCAATGGGCCAGTGCATATTGGACACCTTGCAGGCGTATATGTTCCTGCCGATATTTATGTAAGATATTTGCGCGCCCAGGGTCGTGATGTTGCCTTTATTGGCGGCAGCGATGAGCATGGTGTGCCTATTACCATAAAAGCTCGTAATGAGGGTATTACGCCTCAGGATGTGGTGGACAAATACCACGGAATAATTAAAGAGTCTTTTAAAGATTTTGGAATTTCTTTTGATATATATTCTCGTACTTCAAATAAAATGCATCACGAAACTGCTTCCGAATTTTTTGAGAAGCTTTATAAGGATGATAAATTCATTGTTAAAAGCAATGATCAATATTATGATGAAGAGAATAATATGTTCCTTGCCGATAGATATATTACTGGTGAATGTCCTCATTGTGGTTTTGAAAAAGCTTATGGCGACCAATGCGAAAGCTGCGGGACTTCGCTAAGTGCTACGGATTTAATAAATCCTAAATCGGCTGTTAGTGGTAATGTGCCTGTGATGAAGGAGACTAAGCACTGGTATTTACCTTTAGATAAATATGAGCCTTGGCTCAAAGAGTGGATTGTGGAAGGTCATAAGGATGATTGGCGACCTAATGTATATGGACAATGTAAGTCGTGGATTGATAACGGTCTTCATGCTCGTGCTGTAACTCGTGACCTTAATTGGGGAGTAAAAGTGCCTGTGGAAGGTGCTGATGGTAAAGTGCTTTACGTTTGGTTTGATGCTCCAATTGGTTATATATCAGCTACAAAAGAGCTTACTCCTGATTGGGAGAAATATTGGAAAGACGAAGATACTAAGCTTGTTCACTTCATCGGAAAAGATAATATTGTATTCCATTGCATAATTTTCCCTGCCATGTTAAAGGCCGAAGGAAGCTATATTATGCCTGATAATGTGCCATCCAATGAGTTCCTAAACCTTGAAGGAGATAAAATTTCTACTTCTAGAAACTGGGCTGTATGGTTGCACGAATATCTTCAAGATTTCCCTGAGCAGCAGGATGTTCTACGCTATGTACTTACTGCCAATGCACCAGAAACCAAAGATAATGACTTTACTTGGAAGGATTTCCAAACAAGAAATAATAGTGAGCTAGTAGCCATATTAGGAAACTTTGTAAATCGTGCTTTACAGCTCACTAAGAAATACTATGGCGGCCTAGTGCCAACATTAAATGAGCTAAGCGATTATGATAAGCAGGTGCTTGAAGCAATTGAAGCATTCCCTGCAAAAATAACCAAAGCTTTGGAAGCTTATAAATTCCGTGAGGCATTGCGCGAGACAATGAATCTTGCCCGCCTAGGAAATAAATATCTTGCTGACGAAGAGCCTTGGAAAGTATATAAAACTGACCAAAAGCGCGTTGAGACTATTCTTAATATCGCACTTCAGATTGTTGCAAACCTTGGCATTCTTGCTGATCCATTCTTGCCATTCTCAAT
>NIUZ01000043.1 GCA_002254285.1 Bacteroidetes bacterium 4572_112
AAACCTAATAACGAGAATACCACTATCCATATCGAAAGGAATGTCTCACGGTCGAGTAATCCCCAATTAGCACCAAGGTCAGCCATTGATAAGAATTTAAGACCAAGAGCAATTTCAATAAAACCGAATACAATTTTTACGGTGTTTAACCAGCTTCCTGATTTTAGTTTTCCTAATGCAGTAGGGAACATAGCCAATAGTGTGAAAGGAATTGCGAATCCTAATGCGAAACCAATCATTGATATTAAGAATACAATACTATTGTTAGAACCCGAACTCAGTTCAATAAGTGCAGCTCCAAGTATAGGGCCGGTACACGAAAATGAAACCAAAACAGTAGTAAAGGCTACAAAGAAAGTACCCATATAACCACCTTTATCAGCCTGTGCGTCAGATTTGTTTATTAATCCACTTGGTAATGTTATTTCGAATAAACCAAAGAATGAAAGTGCAAATACCATAAAAATCACAAAGAATAATGTATTTGGTATCCAGTGAGTACTGATTACATACATTGCATCTTTACCAAGCAAAATAGTAAGAAGAAGACCTAATACAGCAAATATAACAACGATAGAAAAACCGAAGAAATATGCTTGCTTAAGACCTGCAGCTCTGCTCTTTTTGCCTTTCATAAAAAAGCTTACAGTCATTGGAATCATTGGGAATACACATGGTGTAATAAGTGTTAGCATTCCTGCAATGAAAGCAAAGAAAAAGATATTTAACCAACTAACGTCAGACTTATTTTCTTTCTTATCAGTAGTTGTTGCTTTAGTTTCTTCAACTGTTTCAACCTTAGTTTCTTCAGTAGTAGCAGCTCCTTCAACTCCTGCTAAATCAAATTTAAAGTCGTAAGTAAGCATAGTACAAGCACCTTCAATACAAGCTTGAAATTCAATTGCTCCATGTATATTTACATCTTCAGCAGATATGATTCTTATTTTTTGCTTGAAAACAGCTTCTTTCTCCCAGAACTTGGTAAGTCCACCCAAAAGTTCATCATACTCTTCTTTTGGTTTTGGAGATTCTGCTACATCACCAACTCTTTCGTAACCTTTGATGTCGTCAAAGTAAAAAGCCATGGGCATTGTTCCCTCAGTAAATTGAGAATAGAAATGCCAATGAGGTTCAACAACCGTTGCATGAAAAGTTAGGATATATTCAGTATCGCTAATTTTTTCAGCATCTTGAGTCCAGCTTACTGGGTCTTTTGGCTGATTTTGTTGATTACTAAGCTGACCTAAACTTTGTGCATTTATACTTATGCTAAGCATAAAAATAGCAATAAAGCTAAGTATGGAGTGTTGTATGTTTTTCATGTTTGTTATATTACTTATAATTATGTGTGTGTGCTATAAATCAACGCAAAAATATGCAAAATCTTAATACATAAAATCAATAATCTGACAATAATTAATATGCGATTCTGTATAATATTGATGTTATTTAATAAACCTTGATTAATTAAAATAAGTATCTTTGCTATGTAATAATCCCAATGGCATTTGGGTATTCGCTTTTGTAATTAATCTCGTTATATTTTATTTTAATTATGAATGTGTTTTAGTGTTTTTTGAAGGATAATTTATCCAAAAAAATTAAAAATATAGTAATGGCAATACAAAGTAATTCATATTTTTATAATACCGATGTAGAGTTTGGTCAGTTGATGAGTAAGCGAATTAATAAAGTTCTATTAATTTGTAGTGAGTATGATGCATTTATGCTTGAGGAAGATGGGCGTATTGATGAGCAAATATTTAATGAATATGTTGCACTAAACCTACGTTACCCTCCTCAATTTATTCAGGTATCTACTGCTGATGCAGTGTTTTTTACGATGGAGGATCAGCAGATAGACCTAGTGATAAATATGCTTAGTGTTGATGGCATGGATCCTTTTGAGCTTTCTAATAAAATAAAAGATAAATATGAGCATACTCCAATTGTAGCGCTTACTCCATTTAGTCGTGAGATTAGTAAAAGACTTGAGAATGAGGATTTGCATGCTTTCGAATATGTTTTTAGCTGGCTAGGAAATTCAGATATCCTACTTGCCATTGTGAAGCTTATTGAGGATGCAATGAATGTTGAATACGATGTAAATCAGGTTGGTGTGCCAGTGGTTATTTTGGTGGAAGATTCTGTAAGATTCTATTCTTCATACCTTCCTAATATGTATAAAATCATTTTTAATCAGTCGAAAAAGTATATGTCGGAAGGATTGAATGAGCATCAAAAAACCATGCGTATGCGTGGTCGCCCAAAAATTGTACTTGCCACTGATTACGATAAAGCTCTTGAATATTTCGAAAGATATAAAAATAACTTGCTTGGTGTAGTTTCGGATATGAGCTATAAGCGCGAAGGTGTGCGCGATATTCATGCTGGATTAAAGCTTGGCGAAATAATTCGTGCAGAGGATGCCTTTATGCCATTCTTGCTTCAATCATCTGACCCTGATAATAGAAAATATGCCGAAAAATTGGAGGTTGATTTTATTGATAAAAACTCCAAATCGTTAAATAAAGAATTGCGCCATTATATTGTAAATAATTTTGCTTTTGGTGATTTTGAATTTTACTGCCCTCGTGAGAAAAAAGTAATTGGCAGAGCTCATGATTTGCAAAGCCTACAGCGCTTAATAATGGAAGTGCCTGACGAAGTGTTGGAATACCATATTAATAGAAATGATGTTTCTAAGTGGTTGAAATCACGTGCATTATATCATATTGCTAATATGTTTAAGTTTATGAGGGCTGAACATTTTAATGGTATTGATCAGGTTCGTAAATTTATTTACGATGCTCTTGCAGATTATCGTCAGAATACGAGTAGGGGAGTTATTGCGAAATTCTATCGCAAAAGTTTTGATAAATATGTAATGTTTGCTCGTATTGGCGAAGGTTCTATTGGTGGAAAAGCTCGTGGACTAGCCTTTATCGATATTTTGTTGAAACAACACAAAATGCATCAAAAATATCCTGGTGTTTTTATTACCATTCCTAAAACGGTAGTTATTAGTACCGATATTTTTGACGAATTTATGGAGTCTAATAATCTCTATGAGATTGCACTTTCAGATTCTACTGATGAAGAAATTTTGGCAGCTTTTGTAAGGGCTTCTTTGCCTATAACCTTAATTCAAGATTTAGAAAAATATATAGATATAATAAAGAAACCAATTGCAATACGTTCTTCTAGTTTGTTGGAAGATTCGCATTATCAGCCGTTTGCAGGTATATATAGTACAATGATGCTGCCATTGGTGGATTCTAAGAGCAAGAATCTTAAGAAGCTTTCCGAAGCAATAAAGAACGTATATTCTTCAGTATATTTTAAGGCTAGTAAGGCATATATGTCGGCTACAAAGAATGTAATTGATGAGGAGAAAATGGCTTTGGTATTGCAAGAGGTTTGTGGTCAGGAATATGGTGATGTATTTATGCCAAGTTTCTCGGGTGTTACTCGCTCGGTAAATTTTTATCCAATAGGAAGTGAAAAACCTGAGGATGGTGTTGTGGAAATTGCTCTTGGTCTTGGAAAGCAGATTGTTGATGGTGGAGGAAATAATTTAAGATTTTCGCCACGTAGCCCACAGAAAGTTTTACAGCTTTCAACTCCAGGTTTAGCACTTACTACTACACAAAAAAAATTCTTTGCTCTGGATCTTAATCAGCAGGAATTTGTTCCTTCTGTTTCCGAAACAGTAAACCTTAAGCACCTTTCTACTAGGAATTTGCCTAATCATCCATCAATGCGTATGATGCTTTCGAGCTACGATTTGCATGATAAACGTATTAGAGATTCGTGGGACGAAAAGAGTAAGAAAATTGTGACTTTCTCGCATATTCTTAAGTATGGCAAAATGCCTCTTACCGATATTATTACGGATGTGCTTACCCTTGGTCAAAAGGCAATGAATAAGCCTGTGGAAATTGAGTTTGCAGTAAATCTTAATAAGAATGATGCTGGCGAATATACTTTTAGCCTGCTTCAAATTAGACCAATTGTTGAAAGTACAATGAGTCAAAAGGTGGAGGTTGAAGATGTTGATATTAAAAAGACAATTATTTATTCGGACTCATCATTAGGAAATGGAATTTATCACGATATTCAGGATATTCTTTATGTAAAACCGCAAACTTTTGAATCAAAAAATAATATTCTTTTGCCAGCATTAATAGAAAAGATTAACGAAAAATTCATGCCTGAGGATAAACATTATATTCTTGTAGGGCCTGGTCGTTGGGGATCTTCGGATCGTTGGCTAGGAATTCCTGTAATGTGGCCGCAAATTAGCCAATCACGTATAATTGTGGAGTCGGGTTTATCAAATTATCGTATTGACCCAAGTCAGGGAACTCACTTTTTCCAAAATCTTACTTCTTTTGGTGTGGGCTACCTTACAGTGAATCCACATATTAAACAAGGATATACCAATTACGATTATCTTGATTCATTACCAGCAGTTTACGAAGATGAATACCTACGATTAGTGCATTTTGAAAATGAATTAGACATCCGCCTTGATGGTAAAAACACTAAGGCAGTGGTATATATACCTGGAGAAGGGTAACGGGCCCCGATAGGAATCGGGAGGATAGAGGATATAGGAGAAGGATAGAGGAGAAGGAAAAAGGAGTAATTCCTAATTCCTATCCCGATGGCTATCGGGACCTAATTCCTAATTCTCAATTCTAATGCGCTTCCAACCAACTTACTCCAGTATTGCTATCAACTACCAATGGTACGTCTAGTGGCAATGCTTTTCGCATTTCTTCTTTTACAAGAGTGTTGAGCTCTTCTACCTCGTCTTTGGCGCAATCAAAAATCAATTCATCATGAACCTGAAGAATCATTTTTGATTTCAAATCTCTTTTCTGCATTTCGGCATATACATTTATCATCGCTACTTTTATCATATCAGCAGATGAACCTTGTATTGGCGCATTAATGGCATTTCGTTCTGCAAAAGATCTAAGCATTCCGCTATTGGAATTTATCTCGGTCAAATATCTTCTTCTTTTAAGAATAGTTTCTACATATCCATTCTCTCTAGCAAATTCTTTCTGGCTTTCCATAAAAAGTCTAATACCAGGATAATGCTCAAAATACTGCTCAATCATTTGCTTGGCTTCAGTACGCGAAACGCCTATGTTTTCTGCCAATCCAAAGGCTGATATTCCGTATATAATACCGAAGTTTACGCCTTTGGCATTTCTACGCATATCAGTAGTAACTTCCTCTTCGCTTACACCAAAAACTCTTGCTGCTGTGGCTCTATGCACATCCTTGCCAGAGTTAAAGTCGTTAAGCATATTTGCATCGCGGCTTAGGTGAGCAATTATTCGCAATTCTACCTGTGAGTAATCTGCTGCCAATAGAATAAAGTCGTCATTACGTGCTATAAATGCTTTTCGTATTTCTTTTCCCTCGGTGCTTCTAATTGGAATGTTTTGCAAATTAGGATTATTAGAGCTTAATCGCCCAGTGGCAGCAACGGCCTGATTATATGTAGTATGTATGTGCTTAGTGCGTGGGTTTACCAGCTTTGGCAATGAATCTACATAGGTGCTTTTTAGCTTGCTCAATGTTCTATATTCCAATATATCAGCAACTATTTGATGCTTGTTTTTGAATTTTACCAATATTTCCTCACCAGTTTTATACTGCTTGGTTTTGGTCATTTTTGGCTTATCGGTAATCTTAAGTTCTTCAAATAATACAATTCCCAATTGCTTTGGCGATGCAATATTAAATTCGTGGCCAGCAGTTTGGTGAATGTTTTTTACAAGTTCCTCAATTCTATCACCCAACACTATCGAATATTTTGCTAGAGCATCGGTATCCAGTAATATACCTTCGGTCTCTACAGATGCAAGTACTTTCAAAAGAGGAATCTCTACCTCTTGAAATAGCTTATATGTATCGGTAGTTTTTAGTTTTTCTAGCAATATGGATTGCAACTGAAGAATAATGTCAGCACGCTGGCTGGCATATTCGTTAAGCAATTCGGTTTTTACTTCTGCAAAATTTACCTTGGTTTTTTCCAATCTTTTTGCGGCCTCAGACTTACGACCAAGTAAACTATCGGCTTCCGTTATTTTATATCCCAAAGAATCTTCAGCCAATATCAATAGGTCGTGCTTTTTGTCAGGCTCAATTAAATAATGGGCAAGCATTATGTCAAAAAGTGGATTTTTAATTTCAATATTATACCATTTCAATACCGAAATAGTAAACTTAAGATCAAAACCAACTAATTCTATTTCTGTGGAATTAAAAATAGGGGAGAATTGATGAAGGAATGCTTGTCCTTCGGTATGGTCGGTAGGCACAGGAACAAAATGAACAATATTTTTCTCTGTGGAAAAAGCCATTGCTACTATTTCTGCCTCATGTGCATTCTCATTATTTGTGATTATTTGAATCGAAATTTTAGATTTAGTTTTCAGATTTTCAATCAAAGAATTGATATCTGTTTCAGATTCTATAATCTCGTATTTGGTATTCTCTTTGTCCAATTCGGTAAGAGTAGTAATTCCTGATGTACCAGGCGCCTCTTCGTCCAGCTGAGCAAACATATCAATGGTACCTTGCTGAGTAAATGGTTTTGCAACTACAGCTTCAGCTTTCACTTCTACACCTGCTTCCTTCTGTATTCTTTTTAATAAAGTTCTGAATTCCAACTCTTCAAATAAGGTCTGTATTTTATCTAAATTAGGCTTTGGCGTTTCTAAACTATCAGCGTCAAAATCTATAGGTACATCAAGTACAATTGTTGCTAATCGCTTGGAATCAAGTCCTTGCTGTGCAAAATTGATAACATTTTCTTTCATTTTGCCTTTAAGGTCATCAGTATGAGCAATAAGCCCCTCTACGCTACCATATCTGCCAACAAAATCTTTAGCTCTTTTTTCGCCAATACCAGGTATGCCAGGAATATTATCCGCAGCATCGCCCCATAAGCCAAGTATATCAATTACCTGTAAAGGATCTTCCACCGCAAACCTTTTCTGAACTTCAGGAATGCCCCAAGTTTCGGCAGGATTGCCACCACGTCCTGGGCGATACATAAATATGTTTTCGCTAACAAGCTGAGCAAAATCTTTATCAGGAGTCATCATAAATGTTGTGAATCCTTCTTTCTCAGCTTTTTTTGCCAAAGTACCAATTACATCATCAGCCTCAAAGCCATCAACATATAATTTCTTTACGTTAAAAGCTTCCAATATTCTGTCGATATACGGCAATGATGCCGATAATTCATCAGGCATAGCCTCACGATGTGCTTTATACGAAGGGAATTCGATATGACGATGAGTTTTTACTTTTGTGTCAAATACAACAGCAATATGTGTTGGCTTTTGCTTCTTTATTATTTCTAATAAGGTATTAGTGAAACCTAGCATAGCTGAGGTGTTCAAGCCTTTTGAATTGATTCGTGGGTTGCGTCCGAAAGCAAAGTAAGCTCTGTAAATTAAAGCCATTGCATCCAGTAAAAAAAGTTTCTTTTGCATATTATTTTGTTTGTGTAATTATCGATAGTTATTCTAACTACTAAGTTTTTTGTTTAAATTTCGCATTAGTAATCGCGCACTAATTGTTACAAAGGCGACCACACTAATTGATGATATTGGCATTAATATAGCTGCAATTATTGGCGATAATTGACCACTTACAGCATAACTTAATCCAAATACATTATAAAAAAATGATATAGTAAAACTAGCATAAACTATATTGATAGATTTTTTAGATTTCTCAAATATCATTGGTAGTAAAGTGAAGTTCTTGGCTTCAAGTATAGCATCACTTGCTGGCGAAAAGTTGAAAATATCGTCAGCAATACTAATTCCTACATTACTTTCTTTCAGCGCTCCGGCATCATTAAGTCCGTCGCCTACCATAAGTACGTTTTTGCCTTCTTCTTTTAGTTCCTTTATATAATTGAACTTGTCCATAGGACTTTGGTCAAAAAGTAGCTTTGTGGTTTTGCCAAAGATAGAAATTAAGCGCTCTTTTTCAGCGTCATTATCTCCACTAATAATATGTACTTCGTAATTCTTATTAAGATTATTGGCAAGTTCGTCAATTCCTTTCCTATACGAATTTTCAATTGAATAATATCCAATTATATCATCATTAATGGAAATATGTACATTCGATGCATTTTTGTTTTCTGTGGTATGGTCTAAACCAACAAAGTCAGCAGAGCCCATTTTCATTTTTATGTTTCCAAAGTCGCATTTTATGCCTGATGAAGCTATCTCCATAAAATTGCTTAAACTATTGTCAACCTCTGCTTGTATATGGCTAAATATTGACTTACTTAATGGATGTTGACTTTGACGTGTCAGTGATTTTATTTTTGTAAGCAGCTCTTGGCTAAGCTCTTTGCCGTAATACTGTACCGATTCCGAATCAGTATATGTAATTGTACCAGTTTTGTCAAAAACAATGGTATTTACCTTCGATAGTTTTTCTACAACAGTAGATTTTTTTAGATAAAAACCTGCTCTACCAAAAGCCTGCATAATATTTCCATAGGTAAAAGGGATACTTAATGCTAGCGCACAAGGACATGCTACAATAAGCACACTTGCAAAGGCGATTAAGGCATATGCATTATCATTTATCAACCAATAAATACCTGCAGCAAAAGCGGTAGTTAGTATTACAAAAGTGAATGACTTACTAATTTTGTCAATAAGTGAAGTAAGGTCTTTTTCTTCACCACCTTTATCGTTTTGATTCCAAAGTTGGGTGAGCTTACTTTGCATAACCTCTTTGCTAACTTCTACAACAATAGTGCTTCCTATCTGTTTTCCTCCGGCGTATAATTCATCACCATTTTTCTTAACTACAGGTTTTGATTCTCCTGTAACAAAGCTGTAATTAATACTCGCTACGCCATCAACTAATACTCCGTCGGCAGGTATTAACTCTTGATTATGAACAATAATTTTATCTCCAATTTTTATATTATTGATGGGGATAATCTCCTCTTCGCCATCAATAAGCTTACTCACGGCCACAGGGAAATATGATTTATAATCGCGTTCGAAACTCAGCGCCTGATATGTTTTGTTCTGATACCATTTTCCTAAAAGTAGAAAGAAAACCAAGCCAGCCAAGCTATCCATATAACCGGTACCTGTTGATGAAATGATTTCATAAGCACTTTCGCCAAATATGGTAAGCATTCCTATGGAAATTGGTAAATCAATGTTTACCATTTTATGCTTGAGGTTTTTATATGCCGAAACAATATAGTCGCTGCCGCTGTACATTATTATTGGCAATGATAAAAATAGGCTGATATATCCAAAGAAATTCTTGAAAGACTCATCAAGCAAATCGCCACCAGGAATATAATCGGGCATACTAAGTAACATGGTATTGCCAAAAACGAAACCTGCTATACCAAGCTTTATTATCAGCGTTTTGTTCTCTGTATTATTCTTTTTGTCCTCTACATCTTCCAAATTTATCATTGGAATATAATGTATCGATGCTAAAATCTCAACAACTTGGCGGAGGGTAATTTTGGTGTTATTGAAAGTAATATCAACCTCTTTTTTAATGAAATTGACCGAAGACTGACTAATGTTTTTATCAATTTGATATAGATTCTCCAATAGCCAAATACATGAGCTACAGTGGATATCAGGTATATAAAGTTTTACTTTTGAGTATTCTCCTTCGGTAAAATATATAAGCTTATTGGCAATTTCTTCATTGTCTAAATAGGCGTATTTTTTGCCAAAATCGTTCACTTCCACCTTAACGCCTGGCTGGTCGTAAATATCGTAATAACCACTTAATTTGTTTTCATTAAGTAATTGATATACAGTTTTGCATCCTTCGCAGCAAAAGTTCTTATTTTGCCACACTATTGGGTGTTTTCCGCAATCTTCACCGCAATGAATGCATTTCTCGTTTTCTGTCATGTATATTTATTCAATATTATGAAGTGATTATAATATAATGAATTATGCATTTAATATATAATCAGGCATATATGATAACTTTTTGTTTGTTTATATAATTCGTGAAGTTAGTGAATTTTAATAATACAAAATGTAATAAGTAACAAATTTTCCACCTCCTAGGTTCAAGTAGCAAACGCAATTTTCAGTTTACAAATTTATTGCTAAATGCAGTAGCAACTTATCATTATTGTATTATTAAGAATCTTGTATTTTAATATTTATAATATGACATTTGTTATTATATTTATTAGTCATTTATTTCAATGGCGAGAAATCTCCAGAAGAGCGCTGCGAAGACTATGAAGAACATCATGGTAATGGAGCTGATGCTGCACGCCATATTCATACTGATACTATGGTGATTAAGTCGTATTAATTACACTATATATTCATTGAAAAAGCCATTACGTTTATAAGTGTAATGGCTTTTTTAATAGTTTATTGTTAAGTATTTAGATAGAAGAAATATCCGTTTCCTTAGCTTCAAAAGTTTTATCTACTAATGCAGTATACTTATTTGTAAGATCTTGAACTTTATCAACAAGTTTCTTTGTCATATCTTCGCTCAGTCCATCTTTTTCCAATTGATTTGCTTCTTGATTTGCATCCTTACGTGCATTACGAATACCAACTTTAGCATGCTCGGCTTCAGCTTTTGATTGTTTTATCAATCCCATACGGCGTTCCTCAGTAAGTACAGGTACATTTAATCTAATAATTGTACCATCATTTTGAGGATTCAATCCTAAATTTGAATTGGTAATTTCCTTTTCTATAAGAACAAGGTTTGCTTTGTCCCAAGGCTGTATAACTAATGTTCTAGGGTCTGGCGTACTAATGTTAGCAATTTGACTTAGTGGCATTTGGCTACCATAATTTTCAATTGAAATTCCGTCGAGCATAGTAGGGTTAGCTTTTCCTGCTCTAATTTTATGAAGTTCTGATTCTAAATGCTTAATACTGGCTTTCATGCTTTCTTCAGCCATTTCTATACACATATCTGCTTCTTCAGTCATTATATTTAATTTTTGATATTTATATTTGTCGATAAGTAGCAAAGTTAGTATTTATTTATTAATGTTTTGGAATAAATTTCATGCTTTCTTAAAAGAATAAAAAAATAAATTTTATCAGAAAAAAAACCGTACATTTGCACGCTTTTTAGAACATACATTATTATGTTCGATAAAGTGTTGATTTAGTATTAATTATATATAATTACAATTATGAAAACAGTATCTATGAGCGGTTCTCAGCGCGAGAACTTAGGGAAGAAAGCTGCTAAAGCGTTAAGAAAAGATGGTCAAGTACCATGTGTAATCTACGGTGGTAAAGAGCAAGTTCATTTTTCTACATCAGAAAAATCATTTAAAGACTTAATTTATACTCCAGAAATTGCTTTTGTTGAAATCACTATTGGTGAGAAAGTTTATAAAGCAATTTTACAAGATATACAATATCACCCAGTATCAGACAATATCTATCATGTTGACTTTTTAGAGTTAGTTGAAGGTAAAGTTATTACTATGGGTATTCCAGTATTAATCGAAGGAATAGCAAAAGGTGTACTTAATGGTGGTAGATTGGCACAACGTACAAAAAGACTTAAAGTTAAAGGTATGCCAGAATTTATGCCAGAAAATATAAGCGTTGATGTAAGTGCATTACGTATTGGTCAAGCTATTAAAGTTAAAGATATTACAGTTGAGAATGTTGAGATTTTAGCTTACCCAAATACTAACGTAGTTGCTGTTAAGGCGTCTCGTACATCTACAGGTGACGAAGAGGACGAAGAAGAAGGAACAGAAGAAAGTACTGAAGCAGTAGCTGAAGCATAGTCTTTTTTCTAATATGGGCATTTGCTCAATAATAATACTGAGAGGTGCATTAATCAATGATTTTTGCACCTTTTATTTTTAATATATAATTTGATTAACGAAAATGAAGTATTTAATTGTTGGTTTAGGAAATATTGGTGATGAATATGAAAATACTCGCCATAATATAGGTTTTGATGTTGTTGATCAATTTGCCAAGGATATTAAAGCTGATAAATTTGAGATTGAGCGCCATGCTTTTCGTGCTCATGGAAAATTTAAAGGGCGTAGTATTGTGCTTATTAAGCCAACAACATATATGAATCTTAGTGGTAAAGCTGTTAAATATTGGCTCACTACCGAGAAAATTTCTATTGATAATTGTTTGATAGTTCTTGATGACCTTGCTATTCCTTTGGGAAAATTGCGAATGAAAATTAAAGGTGGTGATGGCAAACATAATGGCCTTACAAGTATTATAGAAAGTTTGAATACGAGTAAATTCCCTCGTCTTAGATTTGGTATTGGCGATAGTTTTTCGCGAGGAAGACAAGCAGATTTTGTTTTAGGAAAATGGAATTCTGATGAGCTTGATATTGTTTATGAGCGAACTAATGTAGCTGTAGAAATGGTAAAAAGTTTTTGCTCCATTGGTATTGAGCGCACAATGACTGCTTTTAATGGTAAGTAGTAAAAGTTAGATTATAGTTTAATTTCCATTGTATACCCAACTTATTGGAACTATCTGGGCTCAAATACTTCGATTTCTATATCATCAAAGTAAATTTCTTTTTTACCAGTATTCCAAATGTAAACAATTAGGTTGTCGTTAGTTGAACGCACTTCGGGGGTTAAGTAATCAATGCTCACTTTATTCCATTGATTCATTATTATTTTATCTTTAAACTCAGTATTGGATAAATCAATTGTTTTGTATTTATAATTCTTTCCCTTATGCTGGAAGCTTACGACTAAGTATGCTGGTGTTTCATTTAATGGATGAACTGGGTATATCCATGCTGAAACTCTAAGCCAAACATAATCCTTATCAGTAATATCTTGATATTTAACCTTAAAATCAGGGGAGAAGTTAATGCTACTATCCATAACAAAAGAATAATTTCCTGATTTTGAATATAAATCTGAATAATATTGAGGTTTATTAATGTCAACTTCTTCAAAATCAATTATTTTAAGTATCCATTGTTCTAATTCAATATTAGAAGGTATGATATCTATTCCATCAAATGATCTATAAACACGTAGTAGCTTTTCATTCTTGGGTTCAAAATTTGTTTCTCCAAAACTAGCAAAGTAATATGCTGATGTCATTCTGTCGCCGTGGAGAATACCTTGTTTTAGTTGCCATGATTGGAACATATTTAATCCTACAAATAGAATAATAAAAACAGAAACTATAGCTTTTATTCCCAGTGATTTCTTAGAAATATATGTAAGAAAGAAACCCAAAGGTATTGCCAATATTGCATAAGATTGTACTAATGCACGTTGTCCCATGCTCTGAGCATACCACCAACACGACCAACTAGATACAATGTATAGGTTAAGGATAAAGAATAAAAAAAGAGGAGTGAAAACACCTTTACTCTTCTTATATAAATTTATAAAACCTAGAATTGCAAATATCATTATGGGTGTATATACCAACCATCCTTTTCTGAAACTAAAAAGAACTTTAAGTATATATGGTGAAAGAAACTCGAATCCTTCACCAGGATTTATATAACTATAGAAAATAAAATGACCACTATAAATTAGCCAATATAGTATTTGAAGAGATCCTATTGCTGACAAAATGATTATAAATTGAATAATTTGCAACTTATAAGTAATAAATAAGTTGATTTTTTTACGAAAGCTACTCATAGAATATACACCCCATAATAAAGGGATAAATATTGATATAATTTCTGTGGGCCTTGTTAGTGTAATTAACCCTATTGCCAATGCAAGCAGAATAATATGCTTTCTTTTATAATTTGAATGCCACTGAATGGTTTGCCACAATATAAAGGCATAAGCAGAAAAAATATATGCATGTGGCATTTCTGCAGAGTATGCACTATACCACATATAATTAGTGCCGAAAAAAATTAATAGTAATACAATACTTGTGATAGCATCCGAAAAGAAATTTAAGAGTACCTTCCTCAAAAATAATAATCCAAGAAAGAAAAAAAGTATGCTATTGCCAACCATCGTCCATTGATAAGGTTTTGAAAATCCGTCCATAGGATAGTCAAACGTATATGCAATAAAGTGCCCTGCAAAAAATGATGGAGTATAAAATACTGCCATTCCCATGCTATATTTCATTATCCAGTTGCCATTGTCTATTTTGGTGGCTTGATAAAATGTTTCAGTGGACTTATATTTTTCTATTAGCTCCTCAATTACTTCAATATTTTTAAGGCCCAAGTCGTGATAAATGAATGTACTGGGTAAATATAGATAGTAGCCAAAATTGTCCCATACAATTGGGTTGTTTGGTGGGTATGTTAGTCGTGCACTAATGTTTGTAATTAGTAGCAACATTAATACAAATGCTGATATTTTGTTCGTTTTACTCACAATAATATAGTTAATTAATGAGATTAATTCCATAGTGTATTATGGTAATTAATGTCTGTAATAGTGTGATATATTGTTATTTAGTGTTTTAAATGTGTATTACCATAATTAAATACTAATGTAGGCTATAAAGATAGTTTTTAAAATCATATTAAGAAGTTATATTTTAGATTTATTTAGAATATACAATTCTGATTCTATAATGCTTTATAAAACAATTGCAATAAATTTGTAAGAGCAAAATTCATATATAAGCAAAAGGTCTATATATTATAATGCTTTTGCTAATTTGTATGAATTATTTTATACTTTTATAAATTCGAATATTGATTCATCTTTAGTTGAAATTAATTGGTTTAATGATAGGTAGTATTGTATGAAAAATTAATATTTTGTTTTTATTGGTATGTAATATCAATATATCTACAGCTCAGATTGATATTATTGAGCATGAAAAACTTCATTTTATTTTTACCTAGGATAATGATGTACTATTTTATACCGACTATTATTATACCCAAGGCTTATTCTTTAGACTTGGGGAGACTTTCCTCGAAGAAAATCCTGCGAATTATATATTACTTTCTCTTCCAAATTCTTCAAAAACTTATAGTGTTTCAATAATATAACAAATGTATACGCCCTTAGAAATAAGAGATTCTATTTTGAGGATTGATGATAGGCCATATGCAGGGGTGTTATACCAATTTGGTATCAAAATACGCTATAAATAAATTGGAATATATTTTCCTATTAGAAGGCAAAAATTATTTGCATAGCCGTAGCTATGGAAATAATTTATTAATTTGGTATTATATCTAAGGTCCGAAAAATTATCCATTAATTACGATAAGCAATTATTAATTCGTTCATCATTGGATCTTGGAATACGTGGAAAATATTCTTTCGCACAATATGCACAATATTATTATCATAAAATTGGAAATATTCTTTTGCCACAAGGCTGGCAATATCAGAAGAGTGACTATTCTGTGATAAACTATAATGTAGCCATAAAGAAGCAGATTTATTCTCCAAACGAATATATGGCATTGAACGCTTTATCGGAAGCTCGATTAGGAACAATGTTTACAGATTTTTCTTTGGGAGCATCAGCAAAAGTGGGTCTTTTTAAAAGTGTTTTTAGTAATGACATTGCTTATGATTTTCAGATATCAGCAGAGGCTTCGGCTTTTGTGAAATTTGTTGCTCATAATGGTACTATACAAGGCGACTTGAAGAATAATCCTAATGTGTATGAGATAAAATCGCCTTATATAGAGCATATTGTAGGCTCGTATTCTGCCTTAGCTAAAGCTAGATATAAAAAAAATTGAACTAAATTTTGAATGGATATTTCTTACTCCTGAGTTTGAAATGGGTAGAGAACATAGATATAATCGACTTTCTTTATGTTTTTATTGGTAATATTTATGTGTTTATTGCATGATTTACTATGATTACCAATGCTAAATTTACTACATTTGTTCTTTAAAATTTATTATTATGAATAATGTAAATGTAACTTCAGAAATAGGAAAACTTAATGCCGTAATAGTGCATACTCCTGGTCAAGAGGTAGAAAATATGACACCTGCAAATGCTGAAAAAGCATTATATAGTGATATTTTGAACCTTCCTATTTCTAAAAAAGAACATAGTTATTTTGAAACAGTGCTTTCTAAAGTAGCAAAAACATATCAACTTAAAGACTTATTAGTAGAAGTGTTGGGTAATGATAAGGTAAAGAAGCAGCTTATAGAATCGATGTATGTTGGGGCTGAATTTGATACTGTATTGCCTGAGTTATATACTATGGATGCCATAATATTGGGTTCCAAAATGATTGAAGGTCTTGAGATTAGAAACGATAGTCTTACAAATTTTCTGAAAAGCAAACGATACGCAATTCAGCCACTGCATAATTTCTTTTTTATGCGCGATGCTTCCATAAGTATTGGTAATGAAGTGCTAATTAGTAAGATGGCTGGGCTTGTGCGTCGTCCTGAGACTAATATAATGAAAGCTATTTTTGAGAATCACCCTGCTTTTAATACAAATACAATAAATATTCCTGATGCAATTAATAATAATCCAACCCTGATTGAAGGTGGTGATGTGCATATTGCTCGCAAGGATATTCTATTGATTGGAATGGGTGCTCGCACTAACTCTCAAGGAATAGACTCTTTAGTTAATTATTATAAAAGCATAAATGAGGAGAAGCATTTTGTTATTCAGGAGCTTCCTTTAATGCCAGAGTCTTTTATCCACCTCGATATGGTTTTTACACTTCTCGATAAGGATAAATGCATGGTTTATGAGCCTGTTATAATGAAGTCAACTTCGCTAAAGTGTATTCATATTCATGTAAAGGATGGTGAAATTAAATCCATACAAGAACGAGAGAATATTATTAAAGCACTAGAAAAACTAGATATGCCACTCAAACAGGTTATTTGTGGCGGTGCTGACGAATGGAATCAAGAGCGTGAGCAATGGCATAGTGGTGCTAACTTTTTTAGTTTTGCCCCAGGTAAGGTATTGGGTTATGCTCGTAATGTAAATACTGTTGAGCAAATGAATAAGGCTGGCTTTGAAATAATTACTGCTGCTGATGTTGCTGACGGAAAAGATAGCCCCGATAATTACGATAAGTGTTTTGTAACAGTTGAGGGTTCAGAACTTGCTCGCGGTGGCGGTGGTGCTCGCTGTATGACAATGCCTGTTAATAGGGATAAAGTGGAATGGTAATAATACCAATTTGATATCAAAATACGGTATAAATAAATTGGAATATATTTTCCTATTAGAAGGTAAAAAATATTTGCATAGCCGGTAGCTATTGAAATATTTTTTAAGGTAGTAATAGGGAAATAGAAACGATTTATATGGCGTGTTTTGGTGTTAATTTGGTATAAAACAATAATTATATGCAGAAAAGAGTTAAGCTATAAGTTTAACTCTTTTTTTTGTGCTCAGTAATAACATGGCTTTGTGCATAAGTTCTAATTTGTGGGCTTATACAAAAAGTCTATAGTGCTACTTTTGAGCATGGAAGTGTAACTTAGTTTCTGAGCAATAATAATTGGTTGTGGCGATAAGCTTTTATGCAAATCAAATAATTTATAGAATGAATAGAATACGAATTATCATAATATTACTTTTTGTGATTTTTGCAAATGAGATCTTTGCACAAAAAATGACACCTCAGCAATATGTCGAAAGGTTTAAACTGACCGCTATACATCATCGTTTTGAATATGGAATCCCTGCAGCAATAACTTTATCTCAAGGAATACTAGAGTCTGGAATAGGAGGAAGCTACCTTGCTGTAAATGCCAATAATCATTTTGGAATAAAATGCCATTCCGATTGGAAAGGTAAGCGTATTTATAAGGATGATGATGCTAAAGATGACTGCTTTAGGGTTTATAAAAATGCTGATGATTCATATACTGACCATGCATTATTTCTAACAGGTAAATCGCGTTACGAATTTCTGTTTAGTTATAAAATAACAGATTATAAGAAATGGGCAAAGGGTCTTAAGAAAGCTGGTTATGCCACTAATCCTAAATATCCTACTCGATTAATTGATATTATTGAGAAGTATGATTTGTCCAAATATGATAAAGTTTCGAAGAGTGAATATGAGCAAATGCTAGAACAAAGCTCTGGAAATAAAGTAATAGCTGCAGTTGCAGTTGGTAAGGATGAAACAAAGGATACTTTATTTGTAAAGGAAATTGTTGTTAGTGAAAAAGTGCAGAATAAAAACAAAAAGCATGCTATACTATATCATAATAGGGTGAAATCTATTATTGTACATCAAAATGAGAGTGTTGTTGATATTGCTAGGAAATTTGATATACATCCGAGGCGTATTTATAAGTATAATGATATGCAAAAAGGTACTGAGTTAAAATCTGGTATGCGTATTTATTTGCAACCCAAGAGAAGTAAGGGTGATGTGAAATATCATATTGTAAAAAGAGGAGAAACGCTTTGGAGTATTAGTCAGCAGCACGGAATAAAGTTGAAATCACTGCGAAAAAGAAATTACCTATCAGAGAAAACGAAAATCAAAACTGGTACAAAATTGTATTTGCAAAAAAAGAAACCACTATAATTATTGATTTTGGTTATTAAATTATTAATTACATTTGTAAACTTAAGCATTATTAAATTTGTTAGAATGAAACTATTAAAATATATATTTATCACCTCAATACTTTTGGTAGCATTACAAGGAGTAAGCCAAGAGCAAAAATCGTATTCAAGTTTTTTTGATAAGTTACAGTGGGGAGGTAATTTAGGATTATCCTTTGGTACTAGAACTTATATTCAAGTGGCTCCAGTTTTATATTACGAAGTAGTTGATGATTTGATTTTGGGAGCAGGAATAGATTATACATACTTTAAGGATAAAGGTTATCATAATTATTACATCGAAGGTCACTCATGGTCACCAAGGATTTTTGCGCGATATTTTCTTCTTGATGATTTTTTTATTCATGCCGAATATCAACAATATTATTATAAAAATAATTACAGTAATCAGGCATATACTAGCGATTGGATGTGGTCCGAACCAGGATATTTTGCTGGAGGAGGCTACCGTCAATGGATGGGGCAGAATTCCTATATGTTTGTAATGTTATTATTCGATTTGCAAGAAACAGAGTTGAATTTTGGTATAAATCCTCGTATACAAATGGGTTTTGCTGCAGGTTTTTAATTATTCTAAAAACCTTAATTGTACTACTCTTTTTTTTATGGGAGATTACTACTTACCTCATTAAATTTGCAGTTGAAACTGTTTTATAAACGAATAGGTATATAAACCAATCTGCCGACAGGTAGATAATTAAACAGAAATAGTAATCAAAAGTAAATTAAGATCCATTAAAATAATAGTATAGTTTCTTAAACTAACTCTCAGTTTCCTTATACCATCCAGCATACATATGGTAGCTGTCTGATATTCTATTAATCTCACCTTTGGTTAATTCAGGATCCAGATCTTTAATTTTTTTTGCAGGAGTACCAGCGTATATTGTACCGCTTTCTACAACAGTGTTTTTTGTAACCACAGCTCCAGGAGCTATTATGCAGTTGCTCTCAACCACAGCTTTATCCATAACTATAGCACCCATTCCAATAAGCACATCATCATGAATAGTGCATCCGTGTATTACAGCATTGTGAGCTATTGATACATTATTTCCAATAGTTGTAGGGCAGGTTTTATAAGTAGCATGCACAGTTGCATTATCCTGAATGTTCACATTATTTCCAATACGGATTGAGTGCACATCGCCTCTAATTACTGCAGAATACCATACGCTACAATCATCACCCATTACCACATCACCAACTACAACTGCTGTTTCTGCAAAAAAACAGTCTTTACCAAATTTAGGACTCTTGCCTAACAAATCTCTAATAATTGCCATTATATTTAAGTTTTATTATTCGTTTTGTATCTTTTGTTATAGAATATCTATTATCAATTCTATGACCAATAATCCAAATTATATTTTCTCCTGAGCATAATAATTTTATCTGCTCTTTTTCTATTCTAGGGATTTTATTGTCAATAAAGAAATCACTAAGAAGTTTCTTGGTTTTCATTCCCAAAGGTTGGAATGAATCCCCTTTTTGCCAATTTCTTATTTTTAATGGAAATTTAAGCTTATCACCATCAATAAAAGCAAGAGCCTTATCATTAATCTTATAGTTTCCGTTATAATTATCACTTAGGTTGATATTAGTATCTTGCCAATCTGATTCCTCTAACGATTCAATAATTATCTCATTTTTCTCTATTATAGTATTCTTAGGTCTAAGGCTAAGATTATTTCTGTCAATAAAAATTTCGTACTTAGAACTTTGAATACTTGCACCAACTTTCTTATTATTTATAAGGTCAATAATTTCGTTTATGTGTGTATTCTGAAAACCATAATCTTTAAGACAATAATAAAGAATCAGTTTTGGCGAATGATTAGAAAATAACTTATTCAAATCAATAAGTATACGATCTTTATTATTGCTTATAATATTATCTATTGCTTTATTAATATGAAATAAGGCAAAATCCTCAACCTCTTGCAACTGTTGAATCGAAGTATTAAGGCTTTCACTAAAATCGCTACGTAAGCTTTTAAATTCTGGTAAGATATGATGCCTTATGTAGTTTCGCTGATATTTATCTGATGCGTTGCTAGAATCTTCTCTATATGGAATACTTTCCTTTTTAATAAAATCCTCTATTTTACTTCTTGTGGAAAACATAAGTGGTCTAATAATATCGTCTTTATTAATACTTATGCCGTGCATGCCAGCAATACCTGTTCCTCGTAATAGGTTTATAAAAAAGGTCTCTACTTGATCATCGAGGTGATGAGCAACTGCTATTTTTGAGTAGTTATTCTCTTTCAAAAGGGTAGCAAACCATTCGTATCTTAACTCTCGAGCAGCCATTTGAGTGCTTATTTTATGCTCATCTGCAAACTCATTGGTGTCGAAAAATATTTGATGGAATTTTATGTTGTTTTTAGTACAATAATTCTTTACAAAAAGACTATCACCGTCACTTTCATTACCCCTTAAATTGAAATTGACATTGGCCACAGCAAAGTTATAATTGCTCTTTTTAAAGAGGTAAAGCATGGCCATAGAGTCCATTCCACCACTTACTGCCAATAGAATATTAGGCTTATTGTGAGAAGGGATTACGTGTTCCGTAAAAATATTAAATTCCTTAAACATGCAGCGAAGTTAGTAAAAATATGGGCATAAAAAAAGCTGCCCAAGGGCAGCTTTTATATGTATTATTGATTGAATTATCTTACAATCATTTTCTTAGTTACTTGAGAGTTTCCAGCAGTTACAGTATAGAAATAAATACCGCTTGATAAGTTGCTAGAGTTAAAGTTGATAGTAAAGCTACCTTGAGCTCTTTTACCATAGTTCATTTCATAAACACTTTGTCCAGTAATATTAATCACGTTAATGCTTACATTAGAAGCTTTATCTAGGTTAATATCAATTTGTGTGTTACCACTAAATGGGTTAGGACGGTTTTGAGAAACACTTACTATATTATCAATACTAGATTTGAAACCAGGATTAGTTACAAAATCAGCATCCATAAAACTAATACCTTTTACATAAATGTGAGTAATTGCATCGATTGGGTCAGCACCTTTTTCAATTTTAGTAACAGGAATATTGTAAGTTCCATTATCAGAACCAATAATGTCTGACATATAATGGAAGAAGAAATCACCATAGAAACTTGTACCATCAGTAAAGTTAGTAGGGTTAGTTTGTTTTCCAGTTAATACGTCTATGCCAACAGCATAAAGGTCTGGGAATAAGTTGATAGGGAAACCATCAGCACCAATTGGAGCAATAGTTGTATCAGAATCAGTCCATGAAGCAAAAACTTTTGTTCCATCAGCAGTTTTACCTGCTTGAAGACGTAAATCCCAACCTATATCACCATATCCACCTTCAGTATCATCAACTTCTGCAGTGTATATATCACCTATATGACGAGCATCCCAACCAGAGGCAGTTGTATATACATCAAAGATAGGGTTAGACATAGTACCATTAGCTACAAAATAAGTATAACCAAGTGAATCGTTACTATTAGAAAAAGCAGCCTTAACAAGACCCATTATGTGTAAGTCACCATTAACATCAACTACACCATCCATATTGAAAGAGAAAGAAGGACGACTATAAGTAAGTCCTTGCATTGGTTGTAGATAATCAGTAATTGTAGTTAGACTAGAAAAATCAAAGATTGGCATCATAGTCCATGTTGTACCATTATCAGTTGTTTTCCAAACGATTGGTTGGTATGAGCGGTTATCAGTAGTTGCATCACGACCAGTTGTCCAGTAGTAACCAGTAACTCCGTCAGCAGACCAAGCAGTATTCCAGTAAGCGCTAAATAAATCGCTGTTATCAGTATCTTTAGCAAAAGAAGTAATGTGAGTAGCAACTTTAGACCAATCAAAGCTGTTATTTGTAGAATTAAATGCAGCATTCATCATATATACTGTATCATGAATTAGTACATCACCAGTTAATGTATAAGTACCACCAATAACGTGTAATTTATTGTCAGAAGTAACAGTAAAACCACTACGCATCAATGCACCGTTAGTGCTCATGTCATAAGTGTTTGTCTGTAATGTACCATCAAATTTTTGACTTCCTTGGAATGCAACATTCCAGTCAGTTCCATCATGAACAGGACCAACATAAGCAGTAAAAGCGTTAGCAACATCAGTATTACCTGCTGGATTATAAATAATTCCACCTGGGTAACGATTGTTTCCAACAGTTCCATTTGGGTAACTCATAATTCCTGTCCAAGTGTCTCCACCATCTGTAGAATAAGTAGTTGCAATATCTCCTGAGGAAACAGCTGCAGTTCCACTATAATCTTCACCAACTTTAGTACGGTGAGTAAATTGAATAAGACCTAAGTCTTCGTTCATAGTTAAACAGCTTTGCTGCTCAACAAGCATAGTGTATACGTTATTTGAATAACCTAAAGTTACACCAGTTAATGCACCTTTATTCGACTTCATAGTCTGAACAGGTCCGGTAGAACTTTGAGATTCTTGATCAGAAAAGTTGATTTGCTCTTTTACAAAATTGTTTTTCTGAAATTCAGCCTTTTTAGAAAGACTTTGAGCAAAAGAAAGCGTTCCCACTCCTAAAGCTAATGCGAATAGTAATCCTTTTTTCATGTGTAATAAATTTGGTTTAACTTAATTAATTTCTGTGTAAAATATGTGTGTAGTTATAGAACACATATTAATATACAAAGATATGAAAAAAAATAAGTATTAATATGAAATGATTGTTTTTTTTTATTTTTGTCAAAGGGTTCTATATAAAGCCTTAATACCTTTGTTTTGCCTTTTGATGTATAGGGTACAAAGTTTTTTGTTTGGAATAGACGTTTAGTAAACAACGATATATTTATTATGTTTTTTGATAGCTTTAATTTAAATAGCTAAACATATAATGTATATTTTAATATATTTGCATTATAAATCATAATATAGGAGTTAATTTGCTAAGGTAAAAGATCAACGATCATGAGTTGAGATTAACTAATTTAAGTTGTTTATAATGAATTCATAGAAGTGTCAAATAATGATAATAAGAAATAAGTTTAAAATATTATTCTCAATCTTTCTGTTTCTGGGAGTTGCAAATTTTGCTTTTAGCCAACGTATTATAACCAATAATATTAGTTACGACGAAGTTCTTAAATATGAACAAAAGCTAAATTCAAAAAACATAACAATTGAGGTTGAAAATAATGAAGACTTTATTATTTATAATAAAAATGATGTTTATTATCCATTTTCAGCGAGCTTAACCCCCCCAATAGAATTTTTAAGGACAGTTAGTGACTTTCATATAGATCCAAAAATAAAATACTATTTTGATAGGCAAGGAAAAAAACTCTTATTTGTTGAAATGCACTGGAGTCCTCAAAATAATTTAGATATTTTTAATAGATCATTTTTAACCGAACTTGACAGGGTCTTAAATGAAGAGTCATTAAAGAAAGGTAAGTATAAAAGTTTCTATAATAAATTAAATAAGAAACTTACCTCCATATATGGTAAGCCCACAAAGCGTATTAAAGTAAAAAAGTGGGAAGCCTATAATTCTGATGGTTGGCGCTACGAATGGTCAACTGATATGCTTAAAATTACAACAGAATTGCGAATGCCTAAAGAAGGTTTTGTAGACCTAATTTTTATTAATTACACAATTGGCTTTAAATAAATTATATAACTATGGATATTACAGAACAAACTTCAAAAGAGTATTTTAAAGATATGTAAACTGTATATGTGACACTTTTAATAGGTATAACGATGTTTGGTATTATAAGCTTCTTCCTTAATAATAATGGGCAATACAGCACTGATGATGGAACGCTTACAGCATTTTTTAATATTGTTATATTAGTAATGACTGCTTGTTGTGTTTTTGCAAGTATTTTGACTCATAAAATAAGTCTAAAAAAGATAAAACTTATGAATAATTTAAGTGATAAACTGAAAGCATATCGTGCTATGTTTATTAAGCGATTTGCCTTACTTGAATCTCCTATATCTTTTGGAATAGTAGTTTTTTTGCTTACAGCTAATTTGTATTTTCTTAGTTATGTTGTTTTAATAATTATTCTTTTTATTCTGTTTCGTCCAACTAAAGATAAGATTGTTATGGAATTAGAACTTGATTCAAAGGATAAGAATTTAGTAGATACTCCTGATGCTATAGTGGTTTATTTTTAATAATGCCACAGCTAAAATAGTTGATATTCAGGTATTATAGGATTATTTAATAAAACTCAAATATTGTTTTAAAGCAATTTTTTTATCTTCGTTAAAATTATAGGAAATGTATTTTGTTAGGTATTCTTCTAGGTCATAATTATGAGAAATATTATACTCCTTAATTGATTCGCTAATGTTTTCTAATCCAAAAGAAATAACCTTATTAAAATCATTAATAAAATTATCATCAAGTTTTTTATTGGCAACCCACGCAGCAAAAACAAAAGGCTTTCCTGTAAATTCTTTCCAGGCTTTAGCTAAGTCGTAAATATATGTATAGGGGAGAGACTTCTGAGTTTTATCACCAATAAGTAATATTGATTCTATCTCCTTATTTGTGGCAAAACCCTTTGGTAATTCTTTATAATCCCAATCGACTTTCCAAAATTCTCGAGCAAGTATTTTTAGTAACTGAGCCGATGAGCGTGAGTCTGTATCTAAATATACTGTTTTGATTTCCTCCAAAGGAATCTTGCTCATTAATAATACTGTTTTTACAGCACCATCAGCTCCAATACAATAGTCAGAAATTATTTCGGCATTCTCTATTTTAGGAATCATAGCCACAGGAATAAGTCCCAAATCAACTTCATTATGCTGCAATTTTCGAGCACATTCCGATGGTACATCAAGACTTAACTCATATGCATTTGAATCTAGCTTTTTATCAATTCCATATAAAAATGGATATGTATTAGCATACGATACTGCCGAAATTTTTACCTTCTTCAAAATAATTCCTAATTCCTAATTCCTAATTCTTAATTCTTAATTCTTAATTTTTTACCTCTATCCTCTATCCTCTATCCTCTATCCTCTATCCTCTATCCTCTATCCTCTATCCTCTATCCTCTATCGAATTGCTGAAGCTCCTGCCAATAAAAACTCTATGGCATCAGTAGCATTCATAATTCCACCCATTCCTACTATAGGAATTTTCACTTCTTGAGCTACTTGCCAAACCATGCGCAATGCAATAGGCTTAATAGCAGGGCCGCTAAGCCCTCCAGTAATAGTTGATAAAACTGATTTGCGAGTTTCGGCATTTATTGCCATTGCAAGCATAGTATTTATTAGCGAAACTCCGTCAGCACCTACGCTTTCAACAGCTTTAGCTATTTCTGCAATATTGGTAACATTTGGTGAAAGTTTCACTATCATTGTTTTTTTATAAACCTCACGTACAGCATGGGTCACGGCTACGGCCGATGGGCAGCTTGTGCCAAAAGCCATTCCGCCTTCTTTTACATTTGGGCAGCTGATATTTAGCTCAATTCCTGGTATATGCTCCAAATCGTTAATCATACGAGCAGTCTCCACATATTCGTCAACCGTAGAACCCGATACATTTACTAGGATATTGGTGTTATAATGCTTGATATTTGGATAAATATCGTTACAAAATTGTGCCACACCTTTATTCTGAAGACCTACAGCATTAAGCATTCCCGAAGGTGTTTCGGCCATTCGTGGATATGCATTTCCTTCGCGATGGTTTAGTGTTGTACCTTTTACTACAATACCACCAAGGCGATTGATGTCAATAAAATCTTCGAACTCGGGTCCGTAACCAAATGTGCCTGATGCAGTCATTACAGGATTTTTTAAATCCAAACCGCCTATTTTTATGCTAGTATTCATTTGCTTTAATATAAGGATTATATTCCGATAATTACCAGATTAGGAATTAACCATTAACCATTAATAATTGATAATTATCTCAATTCCATTTAAGTACTTTGGTATTAAATACCGGACCATCGGTGCACACACATTGGTGTCCACTAGTGGTTTCTGTTACGCAACATAGGCAAGCACCAATTCCGCAAGCCATCATGTTTTCCAATGAAACCTCACAATTAATATTTTGCTCATTTGCCAATTTTGCAACAGCACGCATCATTGGGTCAGGACCACAGCTGTATATCATATCGAAATCCATATTCTGCATTACGCTATGCTGTGTTACAAATCCTTTTTCGCCTTTGCTACCATCGTCTGTAGAAATATATATTGATGCATAATTCTCAAAATTATCTACCTCAATAATATTATCGCTACCTCTACCTCCCAAAAGAATATGTACATCCACGCCATTATCCTTTAATTTACGTGAAAGAAAAAGTAGGGGAGCAACGCCAACGCCACCACCAACTAATAAAGCCTTTTTGCCTTTGGTTTCCAATGTAAATGTTTTTCCCAAAGGATACATAATGTCAACACTATCGCCAACTTTTAGCTCCGAAAGAAGCTGAGTGCCTTCGCCAACAATCTGAATAAGAAGCTCAAAAGAGTTTCTGTCAGTATTTACATTATAAATGGAAATAGGACGGCGTAAGAATGCATTGCGAGTGTCTTTTACAAGAATCTCGACAAATTGCCCTGGAAGAATATCAGCAGTACTTGCTGGACTTTCTACCTCCAAAACATAGTAATCCTTATTAATCTTCCTGTTTTGTAGAACTTTTAAAAGCTCCGAACGCTTTTTTGGTTGGTTGTGATTGGCAGACATATTATTTATCTTCTGTTTCGCTGGTTTCTTCTTCTTTAGCTTCGTCAAATACCATCATACCCGCACTATTAAGAATCTTATACCATTGTACAACTTTCTTAACATCAGAAGCATATACTTGCTCTTCGTTAAAATCAGGAAGTATCTCCTTGAAAAAGTTCAATAAGTCATTTTTTGAAGCTTTAGGACTGATGATTTCGCCACCATTAAGATGATTGTGAATTTTTTCAAAAACATCATTCAAAGGTACATCCTCTTCGTATGTATAAATGCTTATTTCCTCTAATGCACTAATCTGATGTGCTGAATATACTGGGATACGTTTTTTGTCCTGTAGTCCTTCTACAATAAGGCCTGTCTTTGTTGATGATATCATTTTGAAAAGACCACCTTTTCCTCCTATTGCTAATATTCCACTTAAGTTCATATGCTATATTTTTTAATAATTTTCGACTTGCGAAATTAGTAAAAAATACCGCTCTTTTTTCTGTTTTATTTGCTGTAATGTTGAAAATAGTTTAAAAAAAGCTTTAATTATTGAAAGACTTTAAAAGGTTTGTCTTTCGGCAGCTTTCAGGATGATGAGTTGAAGGGTAGAATAGCTGTATTTGCTTAATTGAATTCCTACAGAGTTTTTAGTAAATTAACATAAATAAGGTATCTTTACTTACGATAATTATATAATAAGTATGGATTACTTAAGATAATTTATATAATTACAATTATTGCTTACGTATTACCAATTAATCCTTATTTTTGCTGTTGAATTAAAACAGTAACAAACACAAAATATTATATAGATATGAAATTTAATCCAGCAACAGCACTAGAGAAAGTGCACGAATTAGGAAGTTTTAAAGGTGTAAACCAAGCTATTAATGACTCTGCAACATTCGCTTTTGAGAGTGGTGAAGATATGACTGCTTGTTTTAACGGCGAATTAGAGGGTGCATTTTTATACTCTCGTCATTGGAATCCAACAAATTTTGCTTTGGCAAAGGCTTTAGCAGCAATGGAAAATACTGAAGCTGCTTGGGTAACAGGTTCAGGAATGGCTGCTATTACAAATACAATTCTTCAGCTTTGTAGCGCAGGAGATCATATTGTGGCTTCTCGTACTATTTATGGTGGTTCTTTCGCTTTTATGAAAAGTTACCTTCCTAAAT
>NIUZ01000044.1 GCA_002254285.1 Bacteroidetes bacterium 4572_112
TAACAAAATTTAATCTTATTTTGACCCACAAGGGAATGATTAAAATTTTGTTATGTGACTACATATCACCAAATTAATAAATTTTAAACATATGAAACGAACATGACAAATTTTAATCTTATTTTGACCCACAGGGACATGATTAAAATTTTGTTATGTGACTGCATATCACCTAATTATTAAATATTAAACATATGAAAACAAGAACAATTATAGTATTATTAGTAATTATTTCAGGAATACTAATGCTAGTTTATGGTAAAGACTACCTATCAAAAAGCTCTGAACCTGAAGAATTATTCGAAAGTTCTGCAATAACTAACCCACATGCGGGAGAGCAAGCAATGGCGGAAAATCAAGAAGAAAAACCTTTTTACCAAGGAGAAATAGTGAATTTTGAACATGGTGGAGGATATACTTATATTGAAGTAAAAGAAAAAACTGAAAAAACATTTTGGATAGCAGTGGAGAAAGCCGATGTAAAAAAGGGCGATATTATACAATTCCAGAAAGAATTAGTAATGCATAACTTCAAAAGTAAAGCTCTTAACAAAACCTTTGATGAGGTGATGTTTGCTTCTAATTTATACCATAAAGTTCCAGAATAGAATTATAGTCTATTTTCAGAATCAATTTTGACTATTTTTGTTAAAGAAATTATATAATTTAATAATAAATAGTCAATCAAATGATAAGACAAATATTCGTTACTATTATAGGTTTAATGCTCTTCACTATTGTGATGGGTCAAAATGGTGAGTCTGTTAAAGAGTTTAAGAAAGCACCATATTTACTATTTAATAAGGACAATAGTTCGATGCGAGTTATATGGCAGGCAAATAACAACAGTGTTTCAATAATTAGTCTTTACGACAATAAAGACGAAGTGTTATCAACTGATACTGTTGCTAATACTACATCTGACTTTGTTTATATTTATGATTTCAAAAACCTTGATTCACAGAAGGAATATAAATATAAGGTTAAAATTAATGATGAATCCAAAATTGGAAGTTTCTATAGCAGACCTACTAAATCAATAAAAAGTTTTTCGTTTATTGCTTATGGCGATACTCGTACAAACCCACAAGACCATGATAAGGTTTGTAAGCAAATGCTCCAGCAAATTGATGCAGAACGTAGCTTACAAACCTTTATTATTTCTACAGGCGACCTTGTAAGCAATGGCGACAAAGAAGATGTTTGGCAAGAGCAGTTTTTTGATGACAGATACACTAACATAAGCAAACTCCTGGCCTCGCTACCATATATGACCTCAATGGGAAACCATGAAGGGCAAGGCGAACTTTTTGCAAAATATTTCCCCTACGATTTAGCGCAAAACAATAGATTTTATTATAGTTTTAAATACGGAAATGCTCAGTTTATAGCCGTGGATCAGTTTACTAAATTAAAAGCGGGAAGTAAACAATATGTATGGCTCGAAAATGAATTAAAAGCCTCAAAAAGTAAGTGGAAAATAATACTAATACATAAACCTGGCTATACCGCTGGTGGCCATAGAGACAATAAAATAGTTAAGAATACTTTACAACCACTTTTCAAGAAATACAATGTAAACCTTGTGCTTGCAGGGCACAATCACTATTATGCAAGAGCAGAAGTAAATGGGATAACTCATATTACAACTGGTGGCGGCGGTGCTCCTTTATATACTCCAAAGCAAAAACACTTTATTGAAAAAATGGACAAAAGCAATCATTTTCTTATCATTAATGTAGATGAAAATACTATGGAAATAAAATCCATTAGAGCTGATGGAAGTATTATTGAAAACATTAGTATCAACAATTAAGATATTGAATAAATCCAACTTACATATCACTAAATCTAAACTTGCAATAATACTTATTGCCATATTCTCTATTCTATTTATTTATTTAATAAAATGGAATGGATTATCTGGCCAAAATTATAGAAACACCATAAAAAGTGATGGCATTGGATACTACCAATATATTGCAGAGATTTTGGAAGGAGACCTAAGTCAACAAAAAATAAATGGCACATTCCTACTCAAAACAAATAATGATAGAGTTGTAAACAAATATACAATTGGAACTGCGATTATGGTCAGTCCATTTATACTTCCAGTGTATATTTTACAAAAAATATCAGGCACTTCAATTGATCTATATTCTGAGTATTATCAAAAGGCATACAGCATTGCAGCATTATTCTATTTAATTATCGGGCTAATAGCGTTCCGAAAGCTATTAATCCTATATAATACTGAAGCAAAGGTGATTACATTTTCATTATTTGCAATATTTGCTGGTACTAATTTGGCCTATTATAGTTTAATAGAACCATCAATGTCGCATATATATTCCTTTAGCCTAATCAGTATATTTATGTTGAAGATAAAGGAATCAACCTTTAAATTTACTCGACAAAATATCTTTCTATTAGCTATTATTTTAGGTTTAATAGTTTTAGTTCGCCCTTTAAATATTATAATTGTTTTAATTATTCCATTTATAATATTTGATAATTATAAAGCCGTAGTCACTCAACTAAAAGCTAATCTCAAAAATATATTAATTGCTTTAGTGATATTTGCAGCAATAATATCACTACAGTTATTTGTTTGGCATATACAAACAGATCAATTCTTACTTTGGTCATATAGCAACGAAGGTTTCTACTTTTCACAGCCTGAAATTTTAAACTTCCTATTTAGCTTAAGAAAGGGAGCTTTTGTATATACACCATTAGTTCTACTATCTACCATAGTATTCTTTTTCAGCCAAAAGTTTAAAATAAGGTTTAAGCTTAGTGCACTATTTTTCTACACAATATTGATTTACATTCTATCATCATGGTGGAATTGGTATTATGGCGACAGCTTTGGAAGTAGAGTATTAGTTGACTATATGGCGTTCTTTATTCTGCTTTTTGCTTTAGCAATTGATAAAATTACAATAAAGTGGCAAAGAGCTATTGTAATAACTTCAAGCATTTTGATTGTGCTCAATATTTTTCAAACATATCAATATTACTATCAGATAATAAGCCCTTTTGATATGAATACAGAAAAATATTTCTACACATTCAATAAATTTGGAGAAGAGAATAGGAATATTTTGGGAGGCAATAATGACATTATACAATACCACAAACAAGAACCTGCATTGGTATTAGATGGTAGTATCGGCATTATAGAGCAAAACTCTAATAATGCTTTTGAATATAAAATAAGTGCTGAAGAATTAATGAATTTTGAATCAAGCTTCCTTGAGTTCTCTTGCAAAATAAATAGAGACAAAGACGACTTATCTAATGTTTATTGGCGAATTAGTTATAACGATTCCATTGATAATCAGTTAGTAAAGTCACTAATAAAGCTAAACGAAATCCCCCTAAGAGCGTATGAATCTAGAACAAATAATTATACTTTTAGGTTACCAAAGCCATTAAATAGTTCTGACTATTTTAGCCTAAAGATAGAAAACACTACATACTCTAAGTTCGAAATAAGTGATTTCAAAATTAGAGTATATGGTATTATAGAATAAAACTAACGAGGGTTTTCGTAAAGATTATTATACTGACTTCCCCAATTATCCTGTTGATTTCCACTATCATCAATAGAGTTAAACTTTTCGTCGCGGCGCAACCTTAATCTCCACTGATAATCGGAACGCTCGCCAGCAGCTGTAGAATGCAACAGCTCAAATTCATTAGAAACAAGGTCGGTATTATAGAATATAAACTTTACATTTCGTTGCCCTCTAGCTTCGTAATAATGCCATATTTCGTATGGATATGCCGCAGGATCATTATACTCACGAGCAATAGAATTTGCTTTCCCATATTGTATAAAAATTCTACCACGAGATGTTTCATAACCGCGTTTTATTCTTGAAGCGTATAATTTATCACACTCTCTGATTCTAGCCATATATTTTTTAAATGCACCAAAAGGATCTTTAATGTTTCTATTTTCCCAAAAGCTATAAATATATTGCTGCATCACAAATTCATTTTTATCCTTAATTACAGTTTCAGCTAAACTATTCTCCTGAACAGACGAAATTGGTCTAAATGTACGAATAATACTTTTTAATGTATCAACACCTTTAATTAGTTCCACAAAGGTTTCTGCAATTTCCACCTCTTCTACATCCTTAATATCTGGCTCCAAATTTGGATTATTTCTATTGAAAAAATAATCAGTCATAGAAACAAGTTTATTATCTCTATCTCGTATTTCAAGCACTAGGCTATAGCGTCCACTTTCAAGATTTAAAATATCAAAACTTCCCATAAACACATTTACATCTTCGGACGTCATACGTTTATATTTTCTATACTTTGGCACTTCTTTTAAACTAACATTATCGACTAAGTAGTAAGTGATAAGGTAGGCATTGCCTTTCCCCCACTTTGCTGCAGTATTATATATTTCACTATAGAACTGCAACACACTATCTTTTTCACCAATATAGCGGTATATATTTGGAGTTAGTTCAAATCCACTTTTTACATTTGGGCCATCTTTTTTAGCTTTTTCTATCTTACTAAATACCTCAATAGAAGAAGTATAAACACTATCAATAGGATTGTTTATTGTAAATTCTGATGTCGAAAAGATAGCTTTCATAGTATCGTTAAGATCATCAATTTTAATATCTATTTTATAATCACCATTTTTTAATAAATACTTATTACTATGCATAAACACCTGATCCATAGCATTCGAATCCTTTGCTTCACTATTAATAACATCTTTTGAAAAAGCAATAATATTTGTATCTAACTTAAAAACAACGGTAAGCTCTACTTTAGAGTTATACGCATTATCATTTTTTACCCATTTTAAACTGCTACCTCTAATACTAACGTAGGATTCTAAATATTGACCATCCTTTGGCGAAAAAAACTCACTATAAGCCATATAAGCCTTTACTCTTTGAGCATTAGAAATGTTTACACTAAAGAGAAATGAAAGAAGAAGAATTAATATATTTATTTTTTTCATAATACATCGTTTTATATAACACAAAAGTAAAGCTTTAATGCGAATTAGCGATAATTATATAGGGTACTTATATTATTTGAGTACAACTATTTTGTATAAAATACTATTATCATAAATTATTCAAATTATCACACATTTTCTTTTCAATTTATTCATCATCTTTCAACTAATTACTATCAACGATATAATTCAAAATAATTAAACTAATACTGCATTAATATGAAAAACATTTTACGAATCATTGCTATCTTATTAATAGTCGGTATCACAATGCCTTCTATTGCACAGAAGTCGGTAACCGAATCTATTAATTATGCCGAAAAATTAAACAAAAAGATTAAAAAAAGACGATTTAAAAAATTCAAAACTAATTATGAAACCGCTCTTAGCGATATGGCAAATATTGAAGCTGGTGCTAATGATGAATTTGGGCATGATAAAATTGCAGACAACATAAACAACTGGATAAAGCTAAATACAATACTAGCAAATTTTGATGGTGGTACAATCTCTTATAAAGATGAGTCAGTAGCACTTAAAATCAAGGATTATAATGCATTAAAAGAGACATCCTTCACTACAGCGGCACAGGAGCATTACGATGCTGCTATGAAAATAATTAGCGAGAAGGAATCATACGATGATAAAAAAGCCAGTTTCAAACATTTTAAAAAATGTAGCCATTACGATATAGCGAAAGTACATACTGACAAAATCATAGAAAACAAAACCATCGTACACTATAACGAGGGACTGAGACTTTATGAAACAGGAGCAAATTATGAGGAAAAATCAAAGAGTGTTACTTATTTTAATAGAGCTAATAAACTAACTCCAAACTATAATAATAATAACGAATTAGTATTAGAACTATATTATAACGAAGGTATTAGAATATCAGGATTGGAAAGTTTTAATGACCAAAAACAATGTGTTACATATTTTAAAATGGCCAATAAAATTACTCCAAATTATAAAGAGAATAATGAAATATCAGCTAAAGTATTCTTTGATGAGGCACAAAAATTTTCTGACTCAGAAAACATTGATGACTTAAAATACAGTAAAAGTTTGTTAGAAACCACAAAAAAATACAGTGCAGACTATAGTGGTATCGAAGAACTATATGCTACGGTTTGCGAAAAGGGAGCATCAATATTATACGAGCAGGCAAATACTGCTGCTGAGGAAGAAAGCTTTAAAGGACAAAAAGAAGCCTCTTTACTTTATAAAAGTATTATTAATAATTGGATGAAAGATTATGAAGATGTTGTTGAAAAGGAAATGCAAACTAGAAACAACTCTAGTATTCATGTATTTATTGTTTCTGCTGACGGAAGCATCAATACCACTAAGGCTTTAACAAACAGCAACATAGTACAGTTAGAGCAATACATTAGAGTTAATGACGATTACGAATTGCTTGAAGGTTTGGATATGAATAATACAGACAACTACGAAAGTGCTAAAGAGAAGGTTGGATATGGATTTGTTGTAATAAAACTATCGGATGAAACTGACGAGCCTCAGGTAAATAATTACGGACCAACAACATCAACAAAAACAATAACTAAATATTATAAAAAATCTCCAAAAGATGATATGAGTGGCGATTACGAAACTAAAGAAATATCAAAAAGTGAATATGAAAACGGCAAAAAAGTTTTAGAACTTACTGACCCTAATGGCAGCAAAACTCATATTAGCTTATTCACCAAAGAAGGTACTATTACAACTATTAGCGAACAATCTATCGCTAGCAAAACTTACATTATAGAAGTTTTAGATGCTAGAGATCCTAGCTCCCCAGACCAAATAAAAACATTAAATTTTAGGCTAACTACAAAAGACAAAATACTACAGCAAACATACTCTGGCGCTAGTGAAACAAAGCCTAGCAAACTAATTAAAGACGAAAGAGAACTAAAATCAGATGATGATTTAATAAGTCAACTAGGAACAGCTAATATAAAAAGTATTGTTACTAAAAATAAAGATAAGTACATTTCAATACTTAACAAGATAGAGTATAGAAACTTACAGTAATACCAAATTAAAATCAAAAGTACTACAAAAAAAGCGGCCAATTTACATTATGCAAATTGGCCGTTTTCATTTATCTTCAAAATTACTATTTACCATTCAGAAATGTTGGCTTAATTACTACCATTACCCAACCCCAATAATTAGAAGCACCCATAGCAGCATTTCCTTTTACTACACGTAATGTTTCACTATCGAACATGCCAGAAAAACCAGCTTTAAATAATACTCCTTTCGAATATTTATAACCAACGTATGTGTCTAATTCCATACCAAGGCCCGAGCTCATAGCTGTATATTTTCCTGTACTATTAAATTCATCCATATCAAGTACATCAGCATTTGCCATAAAATAATGGATATGTGCTCCTGCTAGAAATTTATTCTTATTATAATCTAACATAAGATATGCATCATTCAGACCAACACTATTTCCATGATTTCCAACATAGAAATAATCCATCCAACCATTAAATTTATGATTTGTTCCGTATAAAGGAGCAAATGCATTATTTGTTTTAGATGATTCAAAAGTAGTATCAGTCTGACTATTACCACTAAGCATCTCAAAACCTACAGTAGCTTTCAAATTATCACTTACTTTATATGCAACATCCAGTCTGAAATTATATGCAGAAACACCTTTATGGTAATCTTTCTTATCTCCTGAGTCATAATAAGTAGCTTTACTTTTACCCATTTGATAATAGAAATTTGCAGCAAATGATAATTTACCCATTTTATAAACAGGTCTAAAACCAATAATTTGTGAATAGGTAGTCATTGGTTTTGGTGTTGCTCCGCCATTAATTACTACATCCTCTACTCCATTATTAAGAGCAAGCACACTTAGTTTCAAATCACCAAAGCTTTTGTTAAACCAAATAAACTGCATTGATTTATAATTTTTTGGTGTATTATAAGCTTTAGTTTGAACTTGATTTACTGCTACTCCAAAATGTAATTTGAAGCTTCCTTCTTTTTCATACTTCAATAAAGCTAAATCGTGCGAACGAGCCTGTTGAGCCCAATTAACACTACCCAGAATACGATGATCATCATAAGCTAGCTCTTGACGACCCATTTTTAACGATAGGTTTTCATTAAATAAAACCTCTCCCCAAGCTTGATGCACTGTTGTAGTCATACCATCAGCTGTTGCTAACTGCGAAGTACTACCCCATGCTCTCACATCTTGAAGTTGTAAACCAAATCTAAATTTTTCGGCCTTATATAAAATACCGAAGCGTGCTCTCTGTGTTGTTTTCAGACCAAACATTTGATTCTGTTGAGATTGAAGGGTTTTATACCCATGATCAAACTCTACTCGAGGACGGTATTCTCCATCTAATGTTAGCTGTGCTTTCATAGTAACAGCTGCTAACAAAATAACAATTAATAATGTAAACTTTCTCATGTTTTAAAATTTAATGTATATATATATTTAGTTTAAAATCTCTTTTTCAAATCACCATTATAAGGAATATCCTTTGCATCAGTATTTGGATCATTTAGCCACTCAGGAACACCTCCTCCTGTTTCTATATCGCTACGCAAGCCATCAAGCTCCTCCTCGCTATACGAATAAATCATATCTGCTGCAATTACACCTTTTATAAGTTGTATTTTCTTAAGTTGTTGAATTTCTTTTTCCGTATTTGCTTCTTCTATTGTAACTATAATTCGTCCGAGCTCATCATGATGATGATACTCACAATAATTATTTTCCTTAATTACGTTTATTATTTCCTCCACCTTTTCTGGCTTTGTTTGTACTAATATTCCTGATATATTCATTTCTATATTCTATTAAAAAACTATTATTTAAATACCACCTTCAGCTATTATATATATTACAAAAAACTAGTATTCTACTATTTTAAATTCCAAATTATAATATTATTATCTATTCCTGCACTAATAAGTTTATTGTCATCAACAAACATAATCTTATTTACCATCGATGTATGACCTTTCAATTCACTAATAACTATTCTTTTTTCGATATCAAAAACCTCTAAGTTATTATTCTCTGTATTATACCAAACGATTATTTTCGCCGATGGATTAATAGCAATTGTTGTGATAAATTTACCCGTATCGAAATGCGTATTTACATTGCTTTTATTATTGTAAATTGAAAGCCTACGATCCTTTCCTCCACATACAATTATGTCATTTGAATAGTCGATACAAAGAACATTATCCACATTTTGTCCTTCAAAGTTCCCCGTTAATTCTCCTTCTTTAGTATTTACTTGATGAACAATACCACTCTCATCGGTAGCGTAAATGATTGTTCCTTTTTCTGCAGCACACATGGCAGAGAATGCATAAGTACTTATTTGTTTGCGATAAATAATCTGCCTTGTATTGATGTCAAATTTAATAAGTTCGTTACTTAGTAATCCTAGTAGCAGCATATTATCATACGAAACAGCAACATCTACCACAACAGACTTAATCTTATCCCCTTTTAAAAGCAATGTTTTTTCACTACCATTGATTGAATAGATATCATTAAACCCATTTTCGCCTCTAATAACAGCAACAATTAAATCTCCAATTTTCGCTAATTTAAAAACTTCAGTATCAAATAAATCTCCAGCAAAATCAACAGTTTTATCAAACTGAACTTTACGAAACATTTTTTTTGAATTAAGATTATAATACTCAACACTACCTTTGGCGGTTGCTACGATAATAGTATTACCATCTAAAACAAAGTCACTTACAGGCGCAGAGGATTTGATAACCTTCTGTGCATGCAGGCTATTTACCATCAATAGTATTATTACAAATAATGAAAACCTCATCATTAACTTATATTAGTATAAATATAGTATGCCTTATTTTACACCTTCAGCAATATTATCACTTAGGTTGGACTTAGAGTTCAAGTCTGATTTACGATAAACGGCTTTAAAAGTATTCTCTATAGCCAAATCAACATTTGCTTGAGTTACATGGCACTGAGTACAATTGAATCTTGCCATATTTAATTTCCCATCCAAATCCTTTTGAGTAACCACCTTGGTCTTTGCTATATCGATAGTACCATCATTAAGGTGCACATCAGGACGGTAATTTGTAAAATGCGAAGCAGGAATTGCTGTAGACTTCATTGTAACAGCTACATCTGGCATATGACAAGTCAAACATGCATTATTATTCATCTTTATTGGCACAAGACCTTCTGTTGAATGAGGAATCATTGGTGGAGCATTTTCAAAAGCCCTATCTACTCTCTGAGAAGTACCTGGAGCACTTTCCGAATAAGTAGGCATACCGGCTAAATCATCAGCATTTTTTTGAACATCAGAGTCAATAAGCCCCAATTTAGTTTCATTATTAGTGTTCTTTTGTTCTGCAGAATTATCTTCTGAAGAGCACGACCAAAACCCTATAAGTGAAATAAGGGCTACTGAAATTAATAATTTATTCATAATTTATAAATTTATTTATTCTGTAATTATAATATCTATTTAACTAAGCACCTGCACTTCTGGGCAAACAACCTTACATTTCATACAATTTGTACAATTGTCGTGATTATGAAATACCTTTAATATTCCCCACTTGCCAACCACTGAATAAAACGCTCCCACTGGGCAAATATGTCCACAGAAACCATGTTTAAGAATAAGCAAGTCAAATAAGAAAATAAAAAGTACAACAAACAATCCCGATAAAGAGCCAAATATTATAGCTCTATGCATCATGCTTATTGGATTAATAACATCAAAAGCTGCAAATCCAAATATTGCAGAAAGCAATAATCCCAAGACAAAAACATAGTAGCGTATATTACGGCTAACATTTTTTGAGCTTATCAATGGTTTTATTTTAAGCTTCCTTCTCATCCACGATGCAGAGTCTGTAATAAAATTTATGGGACAAACCCACGAACAAAACATTCTACCACGTAACACAAAATAGAAAGCCATAACAATAAGTGAACCTATCAATACAGAAGCTGCTGGTACAAATCCACTAGCAATAATCTGCATTACTGAATAAGGATCGCTTAGATGAAAAGTTCCTAGTACCTCAGCTGTACTGAGATTACCATTCAAAATATTCCACCCAAAACTAGCGCTAGCAACAAATAATAACATTATTATAAGTTGTACCATTCGGCGCATTATCAGTATTTTATGATTCTTAATCATCGGTAAACAAATCGTCGTTATTATTTAAATAGTCAATTGCATCAGAGTTATCTTGAGAGTATTTATCTACTTTCTTAAGATCATTAAGACGCTTCTCATCATCAGCATCCCAACCTTTAATATAATGACTACCTTCTTTCCCCATTACCATTGTACGCGGAAAAACCTTTATTGCAGGTAATTCTGTAATACAAGCATGTTCGCATAAACCACATCCAGTACAAGCATCTGCCGAAACTTCAGGAATCAAATAAGCATGTTTCCCTGTACGTTCATTACGTTCAGTTTTAATACTTATTGCATCCTCCATAAGTGGACAAGCTCTATAGCAAGCATCACATTGTATTCCCCAAAAAGCAACACAAGTTTCCTTATTTATTACAGCCAAACCCATTTGCGCTTTATTGATATCCATTTCTTGAGAATCGTTTTCTCGTAAAAGTGAAATATCTAAAGCACCTGTTGGACAAGGTGGTACGCATGGCACATCAGTGCACATATAACAAGGCACTTCGCGCGCCTTGAAATATGGAGTACCTGTAACTGTTGACGACTCCAAGGTTGCAAGATCCAAAGTATCATAAGGACATGCGTTTACACATAACCCACATTTGATACAGGCTTTCACGAAATCTTTCTCAAGAATTGCTCCTGGAGGACGAAGAACGTAATCTACCGATTTCGATTCTTTAATCATACCTCCCCATGCAAGACCTCCTAAGGAAAAATATCCTATGCCTTTAACCACATTTTTTACTGCTTCTCTTCGCGTTGCCATTGCGTCGTCATCCTTTATCATTAATTATACTTTATATACTTTAACAGCACATTTTTTAAAGTCTGTTTGTTTAGAAATAGGGCAAGTTGCATCTAATGCTACCTTATTAATAAACACCTTTTCGTCAAACCAAGGCACATAAACCAAGCCCTGTGGAGGACGATTTCTACCTCTTGTATCAACGTGCGCTCTAACTCTTCCACGGCGAGATTCTACCCAAACCTTTTCGCCTTGTAGTATTCCTTTTGCCTTAGCATCAGCTGGATGCATATAGCATAAAGCCTCAGGAACTGCACGGAATAATTCAGGAACTCGCATAGTCATTGTTCCACTATGCCAATGTTCTAAAACTCTACCTGTTGAAAGCCAGAAAGGATAATCCTTTGTTGGCACCTCAGGAGGCTCCATATATGGTCTGAAGAATATCTTCGCTTTATTTGTTAAACCTTGTTTTGGCTTACTCATATCTGGTCCTTGCAAATCACCTACTGGCAATTTTTTAAGCGCTTTACCATAGAAAGCAAAATCTCCAATGCCTTCTTTTCTTGCATACGGATCATATTTAGAGTTAAATCTCCAATTAGTTTCTTTTCCATTTACAACTGGCCATTTCAATCCACGAACTTTATGGTAGGTATCAAAGTCGGCATAATCATGTGCATGACCTTCTCCAAACTTTCTATATTCTTCCCATAGATATTTCTGAATAAAGAATCCATATCCTTTCCATGGTTTTCCATCTTCTCCAACTACATTACGCTTATCGCCATGCACTTCAGTATTTAATGTATCAGCACCTATTGGGTCGTTAGCATCAAATGATTTTGCATAATCATTAGCAAAAAGCACATCATATAAAGTACTATTTGGGTTATAACCCAACTTACTTATTTCTGGTAGCACATCTGGTAGTGGCTTATCCATTCCTGGAATATTTTGCTCACCCCAAACTTCTCTTAATTTAAATCTTTTAGATAATTCTACTATCTGCCAAACATCAGGCATTGAATCTCCTACTGGAGTAACCTGTTGTTTCCAATGCTGAGTTCTACGCTCGGCATTACCATAGGCACCCCACTTTTCGTAAATCATTGACGAAGGTAATACAAGGTCAGCAACCTTGGCAGAAATACCAGGGTAACCATCACTAACAACTATAAAGTTATCTGCCTTTCGTGCTGACTTAATCCAGTGATTAGCATTAGCTGTATTTTGATAAGGGTTATTAACTTGAACCCAAATAAATTTAATCTTTCCATCCTCAACATCACGATGAATTTTCATTACGTGAGAACCTACTTTAGGATTAAGTGTGCCATCAGGCAACTTCCATATTTTTTCGGCAATAGCTCTATGCTTAGGATTCTTAACAACCATATCAGCTGGCAATCTATGCGAGAAAGTACCAACCTCACGAGCGGTACCACAAGCCGAAGGTTGACCTGTTAAACTAAATGCTCCACTTCCTGGTTTTGCTTGTTTTCCTAATAAGAAATGAACCATATAAGCTTGCTCATTTACCCATGTACCTCTAGTATGCTGATTCATTCCCATTGTCCAGAAAGAAACTACTTTTCTATCTTTTTCAATATATAAATCAGCCATCATTTTAAGCTTAGCCTTAAAGCTCTCTATACTTTCACTAGGATCTCCTTTTGAAACTCCTGCAACATAATCAAGAGTATATGGGTCTAATGCTTTTTTAAATTCTTCAAAAGAAATTATCCAGTGAGCACCAGCTGCTTTAGAGTGCTTCATCTCCATTGAGTCACCTTCTTTATATCCAAGGTACTTTAAAGATACAGCTTCATCTTTCGATATTTTCTTTGAAACTTGGTGCTTTACAGTTTCTCTTTCAAGGTCAGTAAAGTTTTTATGATCTGGCTTTCTCATACCATAACCAATATCTGCATGACCAGTTGCAAATACCATATATTTGTCTACAAATGCTTGATCAATAGCCTCAGGGTGATTATATACAATTTCTCTAGCAATATAATTCCACAATGCTAAATCAGTATTTGGTTTAAATACTATTTCAGTATCTGCTAAATCAGAAGTTCTATTTGTAAAAGTTGTAAGGTTTATAACCTTTACTTTATCAGGATTCGTTAATTTTCTATCAGTAACTCTCGACCAAAGAATCGGGTGCATTTCAGACATATTTGCTCCCCAAGTAATAACGGTATCAGTTAATTCGATATCATCATAACTACCTGAAGGCTCATCAATACCAAATGTTTGAATAAAACCTGCAACAGCTGAAGCCATACAATGCCTTGCATTAGGGTCAATATTATTGGATCTAAAACCTGCCTTAATCAGCTTTACTGCAGCATAACCTTCTTGAACAGTATACTGTCCAGAACCAAATACTCCAATACCAGTAGGACCTAGTTCTTTTAATGATTTCTTAATTTGAACTTCCATTTCATCGAAAGCCCTTTTCCAACTTATAGGCTTAAAGTTACCGGTTTTACTAAAGTTACCTTCGCCATCAACACGCATAAGTGGAGTCTGCAATCTATCAGCACCATACATTATTTTCGCATTAAAATAACCTTTAATGCAATTAAGTCCTCTATTAACAGGAGCCGCTGGATCACCTTTTACAGCAACAATCTTATCGTCTTTTGTTGCAATCATAATTCCGCAACCAGTACCACAGAATCGACAAACAGCTTTATCCCACTTCCATTCTCCTTCCACTTTCGTTGCTGCAGCTAGCGATTTTTTGGGAATACTAATCCCTATTGCCGCTGCCACACTTGCTATAGCAGAGCTTTTTATAAAATCTCGTCGTTTAATATCCATATTATCTTTGATTTGAGTATTTGAATACCCAAAGGTAGAAATAGATTTGAATTAACACTGTAACATATGTTACTGTTTTTCGAATAACTAAACAATTAATTTTAGAATAATCGTTACATATTGTTATTTCGTTTTTCATTTCATTTCTAATATATTTATTGTAAAAAATTAAAATCAAATAACTATCTTTGTAGTATAATTTAATTAATAACAAAAACACAAATCATATGAAAAGAATTGGACTATTATCAGCTATCGCAATTTCGGCTACTGTACTTTTAGTTAGCTGTGGTGGTGCTGATGCACCTAAAACAACTGAAGAAGTTGCTCCTGTAGTTACTGAAGAAGTTGCTCCTGTGGTAGAAGAGGTTGTAGCAGTAGCTACTGCTGACCTTACTAATGGTGAAGAAATATATAAGAAATCTTGTTTTGCTTGTCACGACACTGGTGCTGGTGGAGCTGCTAAACTTGACGACAAAGCTCGTTGGGATGCAACAGCTGCTAAAGGTTTAGAGACTGTAGACAATAATGCTATTGTTGGTTATACAGGTGATAATGGAGTTATGTTAGCTAAAGGTGGAAACGCTGCACTTACTGATGACGAAGTTAAAAATGCTGTTGCTTATATGCTTGACAAAGCAGGAGTAGTTGCTGAATAATAAATAAATTGAAATATAGATGCTGCTTTATTAATTAAAGCAGCATTTTTTTTGAACTAATATTAAGCGATAATAATTGAATCATCCTTAACCCAATCTTCACCTTTAAAAGCTTGAAATAACCTTACTACAGTAATTGTGTCTTTTTCACAATATATTCTAATACGTTCTAGATCTTTCTCCTCCCAATAAACTCGCCAAACATCAGCTCCAGAAATATCATCCTTAGGAGTAGGAATATCAAAGATAGCTGACAATAAATCCAATGAAGTATAATGTTTATAATCTCCAAATTTCCATAAATTCATAGTATCAAGATGATTAACTTCCCAAGGTTTTAATCCTGCTGTATCTAATATTTTCGGAACCTCAATTCTATTTATTAGCATACGTCTTGCAATGTAGGGAAAGTCAAACTCTTTAGCATTATGCCCACAAAGTAAATGGTTCGATTTAGAAAAATATGTATCCAAAAGCTCTTTAAATTCAATTAAGAGATCTTTTTCATTATCACTATAAAAAGACTTAACACGAAGTTCTTCACTATTAAAGTAGGCTACAGAAATACAAATTATTTTACCAAACTCTGAATATATACCAGCTCTAGGATAAAAGCTACTCGGCGTATCTGTATCATTTCTTATTAATTGATTAGCTTTTTTATCCCAAAGTAATTTTATTCTATCACTTAGTTTATCGTAAGTAGTTGCTTGGGGTACAGTTTCAATATCCAAAAAAAGAATATCTTCTATATTTATTGATTTTAACATAATCGTTTATTTTATTCTTTGTAAAGATACAAAAAAATAAAGAGCAAAAAAAAAGGCCTCTATCTTTCGATAGAGGCCTCAATATTTTAAAAATATCTTATTTAACTAAAGCGTTAAAATCACCATTAGATTTTAAGTTAGCAAATTCCATATCAGTTTGAGCTTCTTTCTTATAACCAGGAACAGCATCAATTGCTTTCTTAAGGTTATCGATAGCCATAGTAGTATTATTAGTACGAGCACCAATAACAGCTAATAGATAAAATACTTCACCTGATTTCTCAGCACAATCTAAAGTTTTAGTAGCTTCAGAAGTATTTCCTTTAGATAGTTGAGCTAAAGCTAGGTTGTAATCACATTTCTTTGAAGAAAATGCTGCTTCTGCACCATCATAATCACCATTAACCATTTTAACAACACCCATATTATAAGTTACATTAACACCAGCTGCTGCTGCTGCATCATAATGCTTTGTAGCAGCCTCATAATCTTTATTCCAAGCAGCTAAAATACCCATATTGTTCTCTACAGAACCTTGACCAGCTTTGATAGCATTAGCTTTTTCTAAATATTGTGATGCTTCATCAACATTTCCTTGCTGAATATCAATTGCTGCTGCATTATTATAAGCTCTCCAACATTTGTCGTTCTTAGTAATAGCTGACTTATAAATTGAAAGTTTAGTATTTAAATCTTCAGTCATAGTAGCAGAGTATAAAAGCTCTTTTACTGTTAACGAATCAGGACTAGAAGTAGATAATCTTGCAATTTCTTCATCAGTTCGTTTAGGTTGGTAACAGTTTACTGAAATCTCAGCACGACGTAAAACAGAAAGCATATCTTCAATTTCTTTATAGATAACTGTCATATTACGAATCTGTTGCTCACGCTCAGTCTTATTTACTTGAGACTTAATTACGTTTGAAATTTTATTTTTATCAGCGATATCTGAAGCATTCAATGCATTCATGAAACCATCATAATCAGCACCCTTAGCAGCAACGTTTACAGAATACTCATCTTTATTACTAGAGTTTCTTTTGATTTCTTTTTCGATAAATTTCTTAGCAGTAGCACCACGATCATCAGATAACTCTTGGTTAAGAGATAGCTCACCTTCTGGTGAAGCCCATGCATTTACTGTTACATCTTTAATTTTCCAATTTAAAGCAATGAATTGCTTCAAAGAATCCATTTCTTTTTTAGAATCCTTATTTAGTTTTAAACCTTTATTTAGATTAGATTTGTTATAATCGAAATATAATTTTGCATTAGTGCTTATAATTGTTTCTTTCTCATACATATGGTCAGCTACAGCAACATCTTCGCCTTTACCAACTCTAGAAGAAGTAACAATAATTCCATCAGCTATTTTAACATCAGCTATTGGAGTTTCTTTACCACCTTTTAAAGATGTAACTTTCATCCATAATTCAGATACTTTCATTTCTGGCTTATAATCAAATACATCAGTATAAGTTAAAGGAGCACCTTCTTTAGCACTAACTACAGTACCTTCTCCTTCAGCTTTTTCACCTTTAAGCATCATTGGTTTAAGAGCTAAAGTCCCACCCTCATACTTTAAATAAGGCTCTAACTTTACAATTTCTTTAGTAGGAAAACCTTTTGGAGGAATTGTATCATTAATAGTAAAAGTCACCTTACCACCTTTATTAACTAATGGGCTTGGTGTTACATGATATGGACTAGGCAGTTTTAAACTACCGCAGCTAGCTACTATAAAAGCTAACATAATCACTAATAATGTTTTGAAATTACGCATTCTTGTTTATTTAAAATTATTATTATTTATACTTACTTTATATCTAAAAAAATCTCTTTATATATAGTTTGCAAAGCTATTAATACTTATTGATTTAAAAAAATATTTAAATCAATAAGTATTAAGCTTAAAATATAGTCATAAAGTATTGATTACACTCTACTTAGTAGTTCTAATTCGTTTTCCGTCAGTAAATTTGATAATATATGCCTTAGGAACTTTCGCCTTAATTTGCTTTAAACTAGGCTTTGCATCTTCAGCATTTCGATATTTTCCAAATGAATATAAGAACCAACCAGCAGACTCATCTTCAGTTATCTCATTCTCTTTAAGTCCATATTTATATGCTAACCTTGAAATTGGATACGAACGACCTTTTGAGCCAGCAATCTGAATTTTATATGTTGTTCCTTCTTTGTATATACCATCCTGATCCATTACATCTTTGTTCACTTTTCCTAAACCACCAACATATTTTCCATCAACAAACACAACAACATAAGCTCCTTTTACTTTAGACAAAGCGCTATTTTGAGCTGCATCGCTATAAGTTTCATAACTACCTACAGTATATCTATATGAATTCTTATATGGATCCTCTTTAACATCTTGAGATAAACCTAAACGTTTTTTAAGTAATCCCTTTGAAACAGTACCTCCAAATGCTGTAGCAACTTGAACTCTATATTCAATATTACTAGCAACAGGTGCTTGCTCTGTAGTAAAATCTTGTTTTTGATTATCTGCAATTTCAGACTTTACAATAACACTTTTTAGATAAACAACATCAGTAAATGATTGTTCTTTCTGTATACTATCCTCGTTATAGATATAGTTAGATGTTATAGTGTAATTATCTTTCTCTAAACCACCAACACTAAGTTTGTATGAAACCATAAGATTACCTTCAGGTACATTAGTCCAACTTACTGTTAAAGAAGAACTGTCTTGTTCAATTTTACCACCATCAGCAATTACATTAGAAACATAGAAATCTTCGGGAATAGACATTTTATAAACACCTTCTCCTTTTGTATCGCCTTTATTTACAATTGAATTTACATTATATTCTGTATTTGGGCTAACCGAATCTGGAACATTTGTTCTATAAACAATTTCTGCCGGTATTTTCTCTACAATGGCAACAGCAACTGTAGAATCCTCACTTGGCTCAACAGGTTCAATCTCAATCTTAGGCTTTTTCTTTTCTCTCTTTTCTCCAAACTTATATGTTAAGCCTAAGCCTGTAACTGAGTAGAAGTCCTTTAAAGTGTTACCATCAGCACCAATATATGCGTCAAAATCATCAACAAATGTATGACGGAAAGTATTTTCAAAAGTTATGCTAAAATGATCATTAATTCTAAAATCAAGTCCCCAACCCCATGGTATTATTAACGTACTTGCGCCATTCACTGTCCTATCTATTTGTTCAATACCATCCAAATAGCTTGTGGCACTATATTGGGCCATTCCGACTCCAACAAGCCCATAAAAAGACACTAATCTGTCTGGTTTAAATCCCATTATAGATGTAAAATCAACATTGACAGCTATATGGCCATCAAAATATGAAGTATTAGCCGATGTTTGCGGATGCGTATCATCTGACCATGAGTCATTCTCTCTATAAGAGTTTAAATTGCCTACCAATATCCCACCTTGAAGCTTAAATGTATTGTTTAACTTACGATGAATATTCAAACCATAGCTAAAAGCACTCTCATTAGAGTCAAACCATCTAGCAAATGGATTAGGATTTTGACTAGCAGCATCTCCCCAGAGTATGCTATAACCAAAATTAGCATTTACTGCCCATAAATATTTAGGCGACTGTTTTTTAGTATTTTGCTGAGCAAACAAGCCTGTACTAATTAGCATTAGTGTAAATACAGTAATATGAAGTAGTATTTTTCGTTTATCAAAAATGGTACGTAAGTGGACTTATGGGATACAACTTATTTTTTGGTGATTTAGCTAGTTCATCTAATGTTACAGGCGGTGGTGTTGACGGAAAATTTAGCTGGATGTTTCAAGCAAATATTGGCAGAGAGATAAACCAAAATTTCGGAATTAGAGTCAATTCTTCGTTCGGAAAGCTCTATTCACAAAAAAACAACAACTGGTTTGAGGCTGACATCCATGACATTAGTGTAGATTTTTTAATAAATATGAGTAATATTATATTCCCTTATAATTTTGATAAAAGTTGGAATACTAATATCTATGCTGGACTTGGTTTCTTTGGATATAAATCTACCCTTTACGACAATAACAACAGTATCATAAACGTAATAGAAAGTACAAATGGGGGACATAAATATTCATCAGAAATAAATATTGGAATTATTGAATCTTATAGATTAACTGATAATATTGACCTAAGTTTAGAGCTTTCTGCTTCAAAATTAGTAATAGATGATTTGGATGGAAAAATTGGTGGTACTGCTAATGATTTAAGAGCAAAATTAGCATTGGGAATTATATACAATATCGGAAAATCTCGTAAATCATATAAATACAATTCAGAGCCATGTCGTTGGACAAAAGCAAATACAGAAATCGTTAGTCTTGAGGAGAGAATTGACTCATTAGAACGTACTTATGTAACAATTAATCCATGTGATACATCAACAGTTGACAGCGATAATGATGCTATTCCTGACTGTAGAGATATTGAACCAAATAGCCCAGAAGGAGCCGTTGTTAATTTCCAAGGTAAAGCCATAAATCAAGACACAATTACTCAAACAAATGAGGTAATTATTAAAGATATTCAGGTTTATTTTTCTCCTGTGTTTTTCCAAAATAATGAGTATAAAGTTGAAAAAAGTGAAGAAGGAACTGTATATAAACTTGCTGTTTATATTAAACAAAACCCTAATGTTAAAGTGCTAATTACAGGGCATGCTGGCAAAAAAGGAAGTGAAGAATACAATATGAAATTAAGTCAGCAAAGGTGCGATGCTGTTAAAACTATTCTTGTTAACGATTATGGTATTAATAAAAACCAAATTGAAACAAAGGCAGATGGCAAATCAAATATACTATTTGAAAAGAAAGCAAATGGTAACCGACGTGTTGATTTTACAATAATCAAATAGTCCATCAATTCACTATAAGACATTTGAAGGAGAGTTAGTCGATTAAACGGCTAACTCTCTTTTTTTACTATTTTTTTGCTGCAAACTAACATATTTAATCTATCTTAGCTGTCACAAATTAAGTAAAACAATATTGTATGACTATCCCACAATTATTTGAAAATAGTGTTGAAAAATTTCCAAACAACACATTGGTTTTAGAAAAAGATAAATCAAGAAAATATCAGCCTCTTACATATCTTCAAATCCAAAATTCTGTTTATAATTTTGCAAAAGGATTGAAAGAAAATGGCGTTGAATTTGGTGACAGATTAGCCCTATTATCAGAAGGCCGAAGCGAGTGGTTAATATCAGAATTAGGAATGTTATATATTGGTGCTATTGACGTACCTTTATCTGTTAAGATAAATGAACTTAAAGATTTGAGTTTCAGAATCAATCATAGTGAGTGTAAATACATTGTTGTTTCTGAAAGGCAGATAAAAAAAGTAAGAGAAATAAAATCTGAATTAAAGAATTTAGAAAAGGTAATTGTTATATTAGATAGTGACCTTAAGCTTGAAGCTGATGAGATTTCTTATGATAAAATTATAGAATTAGGAAAAAAATCAAGTATAGAAATAGACACTATTTGGAAATCAATAAAAAATGATGATATAGCAAATATCAGCTATACATCTGGTACGACTGCAGACCCAAAAGGCATAATGCTAACACATAGAAACTATACTGCTAATGTAGAGCAAGCGGGTTCTCTAATGGATGTTCCTCAAACATACTCTTCATTATTAATTCTGCCATGGGATCACTCTTTTGGTCATACTGTTGGATTATATACATTGATAAAAAATGGCGCAAGTTTATCTGTTATAGAACTAGGAAAAACTCCTATGGAAACTCTTAGAAATATTCCAAAAAATATTAAGGAAACTCAACCTACATTTATTCTTAGTGTACCTGCTTTAGCCAAAAACTTCAAGAAAAATATCGAAAAAAGCATTAAAGAAAAAGGTCCAAAAATAGAAAGTTTATTCAATAAAGCTCTAAAGCTTGCATACGAATATAATGGTAATGGCTGGGATAA
>NIUZ01000045.1 GCA_002254285.1 Bacteroidetes bacterium 4572_112
GAAATTTATTCACCGCTTGTTGCTTAAGTTCTTCGATGGTATTCACACCAGCTTTACGCACAAGGGTAATTAATTCTGTAGCAACACCTCTTGCTTCGAACTCTGCATCAGTGGCAACTACTTTCTTTTTCTCTGGTCGCATTTGCGGAAATAAAAGCACCTCTTGTATCGACTCTTGATTAGTCATAAACATCACCAAGCGATCGATTCCGATACCCATTCCTGAGGTTGGAGGCATTGCGTACTCCAAAGCACGAACAAAGTCCTGATCGATAAACATTGCCTCATCATCACCTTTTTCGCTAAGCTTAAGCTGCTCTTCGAAACGGGCTTTTTGATCAATAGGGTCGTTAAGCTCAGTATATGCATTGGCAAGTTCTTTACCATTCACAAATAGCTCAAAACGCTCGGTAAGTTCATCATTATCGCGATGTTTTTTACATAACGGCGACATTTCTACAGGGTAATCGGTAATAAATGTAGGCTGAATATAATTATGTTCACATTTCTCTCCAAAAATTTCGTCAATAAGTTTTCCTTTACCCATTGAATCGTCTACATTAAGACCAATTTCCTTACAGATATCTCTGATTTCGTCCTCAGATTTTCCGTTAAGGTCAAAACCTGTATATTCCTTAATGGAATCAAGCATGGTTACTCTTGCAAATGGAGCTTTAAAGTTTACTTGATTCTCACCATAAGTAAGCTCAGTAGTACCATTAATATCCATGGCAACTTTCTCAAGCATTTGCTCGGTAAAGTCCATCATCCAATTATAATCCTTATAAGCAACATAAATTTCCATTACGGTAAACTCAGGATTATGAGTTTTGTCCATTCCTTCGTTTCGGAAATCCTTAGCAAACTCATAAACACCTTCAAAACCACCAACAATAAGGCGCTTAAGATATAGCTCGTTTGCAATACGAAGGTATAGAGGGATATTTAAAGCATTATGATGAGTAACAAAAGGACGAGCCGAAGCACCACCAGGTATTGGCTGAAGAATTGGAGTTTCTACCTCCAAATAATCTCTAGCATTAAAAAACTCACGCATGGAGTTAATAACCTTGCTACGCTTAACAAAAGTTTCGCGTACGTGTGAATTTACAATTAGGTCCACATAACGCTGGCGATATCTTTGCTCAGGGTCTGTGAAAGCATCATAAGATTTACCATCTTTCTCCTTTACAATAGGAAGAGGACGTAGAGCCTTACTCAATATTTTGAATGACTTAACTCTAATAGATAACTCACCAGTTTGAGTAGTGAAAGCACTACCTGTAATTCCGATGATATCTCCTATATCAAGTAATTTTTTAAATACAGTATTATATAGAGTTTTATCCTCATCAGGACAAATTATATCGCGATTGAAATATAGCTGAATACGGCCTTTTTCATCCTGAATTTCGGTAAAAGACGCCTTACCCATAATTCTACGGCCCATAATACGGCCTGCGATTACCACATCTTGATAATTATTTGCCTCAGCGTCAAAGTTTTTCTTTATTTCTTCGCTATTTGCATTAACCTCAAAAGCCTCTGGTGGAAAAGGATTTATACCTAATTTATATAATTCTTGTAGCGAATTTCTTCGTACTACTTCTTGTTCTGATAATTCATTCATATTTGTATCTATTTTAAGGCTGCAAAGATACAAAAGAAGATGTTTGCTTAATCAAGCTTTTTTTGTTAAAACTCATTAATAGAATTAGGAATGCAAACAGTGAAAAACACACAAAATTAAGCTCTCTATTTTTTATCAATCCATCGCTTAATGCCTTACCTCTTTCATTTTGCCTTGATGCAAAACGAAACAAAAAATCAAGAGCGAAAAATCTCCCTCCCACCTCTTCCCAATTGATTTATTTTTAGAATAAAGTAGGTGAATTAATGACCTTTGTTATTTCATTATTATCTACAAAATAAATATCACATTACTTCTATTACGTATTATCTATGTCATTAATTACAAACGTAAACGCCTTTATTAAAAATAATACCAATTGGAAATTCACCTCCATCGCTAGCCCCGTTTTCGCTCGTGCCAAGGCTTGATACGCTAGCCATTTCACATATTTAGAGGCTATTCAAATATCAATTTTCTCTGGCTTTTATATTATATCCATAATTATTATAATTCTAAAATCTACAAAATAATCTTATATTTTATTTTACATTTGCATTATGGAATACCAAAATTTAATAATCGTATTAATACTAGTTTTTATTCTGAATTTACCCTTTGGATATTGGCGTGAAGGAGTGAAAAAATTCTCCATTTATTGGTTTCTAGCAGTACATCTACCTATTCCTATAGTTGTGTTTTTACGACTACATTTTGAATTAGGCTTTCAATGGTGGACTTATCCATTTATGATTGCTGCATTTTTTGGTGGTCAGTGGTTTGGTGGGTATTTTAGGAGACGTAAATTAAAATAATATTTTTCACAGGAACAAACAGGAAAGTCCTACGGACTTAATACTATTTTCCGCACTTCGTGCTACAAATAGGCTACTCCTACGGAGTATACTATTTATTTTAACTATTCCTCCTAATTCATAATATACTTATATTACCCATTACCAATATATATTTTGCGACCACCTTCGGGGTCGATTTCCATTTCAACATCTAGACTTATAAATATTTGAAACCTTTGGCTTCATAAAAGCTCTAATACCAATTTGGTATCAACACCATTTTTAGCTCCTTGTATCTTATAATTACAAACCACAAAAAAAGCCGATTCGTATGAATCAGCTTTTATATTTTATAAGCTTTACTCTAATTAGTAACACAAGTCCAATAAAAATATTGGAGACATTTTGGCAACCAATTAAAATGGAAGATCGTCGGTAGGCTCACTCATAGGAGGAGGTGGCGGTGGGGGCACTGCTCCTGCACCTGGTAATGGAGGATTAGCAGCTGCTTGAGGTGCTGCTGATGAAGCACCAGCTTGTTTTTTCTCAAACTTCCATGCCTTAGCATTTGTATACCATTTGCCATTAAACTCACGAGATTCAATATCGAAGCTTACTTCCATTTCTTCACCAATTCCAATTGATTGTAATTGATCAATTCTGTCACCCCATACATCAAAACATACTTTCTTAGGATATTGAGTATCCAAAGTTTCGATGATAAAAGAGCGCTTACGCCATGCGTTTCCTGTTTTTCCTTGACCACCTTGCTCAGGTAGTAATTCGGATAATTTTCCTGTTATTTCCATTATATAATCTATTCTTCTATTATTACAATTTTCTCTATCTTATCACCTTGACGTATATCGTCAATTACATCTAAACCTTCATAAACCTTACCAAAGCAAGTATGATTGCGGTCTAAGTGAGAAGTATTATTACGGCTATGGCACACAAAAAATTGTGATCCACCAGTATTTCTTCCAGCATGAGCCATAGAAAGAACTCCTCTATCGTGATATTGATTGTCGCCTGTAAGCTCACAATCAATGCTATAACCTGGTCCACCAGCACCTGTTCCATCAGGGCAACCACCCTGAATTACGAAATCAGGAAGTACACGATGGAAAGTAAGACCATCATAAAATCCTTCTTTAGATAATTTTACAAAATTTGCAACAGTTTTTGGAGCATCGTTATCGAAGAAGTTAAGCTTCATAACGCCTTTTTCAGTATAAATTTCTGCTTTTGTCATATCAATTATTTTTTTAATTTGTTTACATTTCTATTTCTACAACTCCTTTATATCCTTCAAAAGGACCAGTTTTAAGAGTTAATAATTCGCCAACTTTTACTTTCTCTGTACTTACAGTGAACTTTGTTTTGTTCTTAATAAGTTCTGCAATAAGCAGTATTTGCTCATTAGGAACAACAGCAGGCTCGCCATTAAACCTAATATACGTAATTAATGATGGAGTTTGTAGCACATCATATATCTGATTCTTTTTTATACGAATAAAAATATATGATTTGAATAATGGTTCTTCAACATGTTTTTTGCGATGCTTCCATTGTTTCAAAGTAGTTACCAGAGGTAAATAGCACTCATAGCCATCACGAATAAGTAGTTTTTCTACCTTACGCTCATGCTTAGCATTTACATAAAATACATACCAATTACTCTCCTCTTTAGAACCTACTATATCCACATTATCCTTTTCCACAGTCATCAATAGTAAAACCTATTATTCTACAGTTACAGATTTTGCAAGATTACGAGGTTGATCAACATTACAACCACGCATTACAGCAATATAATAACTCAATAACTGCAAAGGTACTGTAGCGATTAATGGAACTAGTAATTCATCAACATCAGGAATCTCAATTACGTGGTCAGCTATTTTAGCAACATCAACATCGCCTTTTGTAACAACAGCAATCACCTTACCTTTACGAGCTTTAACCTCTTGAATATTACTTACCAATTTATCGTAATGGCCTCTCTTTGGAGCAATTACAACAACTGGCATTTCCTCATCAATTAATGCTATTGGTCCGTGCTTCATTTCTGCAGCAGGATAACCTTCAGCATGAATATAAGAAATCTCTTTAAGTTTAAGAGCACCTTCAAGTGCCACAGGGAAGTTATATCCACGACCTAAATATAAGAAATTTCTAGAATCTTTATAAAGAGCCGATATTTTTTTAACAATATCATTAGTTTTAAGTACCTCTTCTACTTTTTCTGGAATAGTTTCTAACTCATAAACCAACTGATGGTATCTAGAGCGAGAAATTGTACCTCTTTCTTTAGCAATCATCAAAGCCATCATTGTAAGAATGGTGACCTGTGAAGTAAAAGCCTTAGTTGAAGCAACACCAATTTCAGGACCAGCATGCGTATAAGAACCAGCATCAGTATGTCGAGGAATACTTGAACCCACAACATTACAAATTCCTAAAATAGTAGCACCTTTTTCTTTAGCCATTTTTATAGCAGCAAGAGTATCAGCAGTCTCTCCTGATTGAGAAATTGCAATTACAACATCATCCTCTGTTATAATTGGGTTACGATATCTAAATTCTGACGCATACTCAACTTCCACAGGAATACGAGTAAGATCTTCGAAAAGGTATTCACCAACCAAGCCAGCATGCCAAGAAGTACCACAGGCAATCATAAGAATACGCTTAGCATTCTTTAATTTAGCCGTATATTCTCTAATACCACCAAGCCAAACAACACCATCGTCAATTCTCAAACGACCACGCATTGTTTCTTTAATAGAAGTTGGTTGTTCAAATATTTCTTTAAGCATAAAGTGATCGTAACCACCTTTTTCCAAAACATCAAGATTCATTGTAAGCTCTTGAAAATATGGAGTGTGCTTAATATTAGAAATACTTTTTAATTGTAACTCCTTACCACGCTCCATTACAGCCATTTCCTCATCCTCAAGATATACCACTTTACGAGTATATTCAACAATAGGAGTAGCATCCGAAGCAATTAGGAATTCATTATCACCAACACCAATAACCATAGGGCTACCTTTTTTTGCAGCAATAAGTTTTCCATCGTCTTTTTTAGAAATAATAACCATTGCATACGCTCCTACCACTTGGTTTAGAGCAATACGTACGGCCTCTACAAGATCCACGTTTTCGTTCTGTTGAACATCTTCCACAAGGTGAATAAGCACCTCTGTATCAGTTTCACTTTCGAAAACATGACCTCTATTAATTAGTTCTTCTTTAAGAACATTATAATTTTCAATAATTCCGTTATGGATTATTGCTAAATTCTTATCTTGTGATGTATGTGGATGAGCATTAACATCATTAGGCTCGCCATGAGTAGCCCATCGAGTATGAGCGATACCAACAGTACCTTCAACATTTTTACCTTTAGCAAATTTCTCTAATTCGGCAACTTTTCCTTTTCTTTTATACAGATTAAGATCACCATTAATTAGCGCAACTCCTGAGCTATCATAACCTCTGTACTCTAATCTTTTCAGACCTTTTATTAGTATTGGGTAAGCTTGCTTATCCCCTAAATATGCAACAATTCCACACATAAATTATCTATTAGTTAATTCGTATTTTTATTTTAATCAATTTTTGTATAAAAAACCCTAAGTCGTATTTTATCATTAGCTGATGACCCTCCATTAAGAATCAATCTTCGAGCATTAGAAGCCTCACCATTAATAACTAACCTAAAACCTACAATATCATTATCTTTAAGAAATAATGATTGCATTGTACGAGTTATATTAAACACATAATTATTATCAATTTCATTATAAGTACCTCCAAGGAAAGCACTTCCCTCAGCAGTCTCAATCAAATATACATTTTTTCCATCAGGGTCGATACCTGCAAGAGTTAACTGTCCTGGTTTTAAATACTTTGCACTTTCTGGAGCAATATTAACAATAAGCTCAGCCATATGAATAGCCTGAGGACCTTGGTCAACTATTGAATCAAGATTGCTAATTTTGATATTACCTCTAGCACTAGCCATTCCTTGCAAAAAGAACTGCTGTTGACCACCAATAGTATCTCCATTAACTAATTGACTAACAACCTCTGGGCTGGCAGTATTATAATTGTGATGATCAAAAGTGGTAAATCTATCGCAATTACCATTAATTACAAATACCTCATAGGTGGTATCTTCATCATTATGATAATACAAAGTTATTGCAGATAAACCCGATAGTAAATTAAAGTATGCATGACCTCCGCTAAAGGTAATTTCTTGAGAAGCAACTCTAATACCTTTAATGAATTTTGCAAATTCTTCATTATTACTAAGCTCAGTACTTCCTGATTTATCAAGAATTTTTTCACCAAAGCTTTTATCTAATCCTAATCTAAGGTGCGGTTTGATTTTAAATCCAAAAATATCCACAGAATCTTTCATATTAAAATTCAAATCCTGATCAAATATTGGAGGGTCTTTTAATGCCAATTGTGAATTTGAATAATATGCCGAGTCTTCAATAAAACTCTCGTCAATTTCATAAACCGTAATATGCTGAGTAGTCAAACTATCACCATAAAAACCATTATAATCTAGGCTCATTACAATGGAGTCGCATACTGCATTATCACCAAATTCGATACTATTATTTGACAACCTTAGCTGAGTATAAAAGCCTGTAGTGGTAGTACCAAATACAGGGTCAAGCATACTTCCTAACATTACAACTGTTGTGTTTTTAGTAGCTACAGAATCAACAGGAGTTGAATAAGTAGTTAATCTAAACCCATCAAAAAAACCAACATTAAGAGCATCTTTTGGGTCAGCAATTACATCAAGACCAACACCTTCTGTTTTCTTACACCCTGAAAACACAACTGCCGACAATATAATTATCAGCAGTGTTTTAATTAAAAATATATTTTTCAAACTATTCTTCTTCTTTTTCAAGTAATTCATCATAGAAATTATTATAAGCTTTTGCGCAAGCATCGCCTTCTACGTAGTTTAGAATCTTTTTACCGCTATTATTAGCATATTCCTCTATTTCAGGATTAAGATCTGTTTCAGCAAAGATGATAGCATCGCTTAAATCGATTGCACTTTTCAACATACCAACGTATGATTTCTCTTTATAGTGTAACATATCTTCAGAATCTAGCCCTTCATGCTGTAATTTTTCAACAAAATCATCATCCAATGTCTCATCAAAGCCATCATTATAGATAGAAAGCACGATTTTTGAGTCAGTAAATAATGGATTATCTTGGAATATTCTTCGTAAATACATAGGAACTAAACTACCAAACCAACCATGAACATGGATAATATCTGGAGCCCAGCTAAGCTTTTTCACCGTTTCGATTACTCCTCGTGCATAAAAAATTGCTCTTTCGTCATTATCAGGAAAGAACTCTCCTTTTTTCGAACGGAAGACAAATTTACGATGGAAATAATCCTCATTATCAATAAAATAAACCTGCATACGTGCAGATTGAATTGATGCTACTTTGATTATTAATGGATGATCCATATCGTTGATGATAAGGTTCATTCCAGATAAACGAATTACTTCGTGAAGTTGATTTCGACGCTCATTAATAAGACCAAAACGAGGCATAAATACTCGAATCTCTTTCTTGCTCTCTTGAATTGACTGAGGCAATTGACGACCTATCGTACTCATATGAGTAGATGGAAGATAAGGCTTAACTTCTTGGGTAACGTATAATACTTTTGGCTTTACCATAATATTAATTTTGTATGTATATATAAGATTGCAAATGTACTAAAAAATACTGTAGCTTTGAGCCCAATTATTAACCTAAGGTATTAGCATTAGCAATCGCTATAAGATATTAATTATGAGAACTTTTAATAACATTAGCAAATTACAGAAGCACCTAATTGAACTTAAAAACAGTGACAAAACAATAGGTTTTGTCCCAACAATGGGAGCACTGCATAATGGACATATTTCATTAATTAAGCAAAGTTGTAACGAAAATGATATAACTATTTGTTCAATATTTGTTAACCCTACACAGTTTAATAATATTGGAGATTTGGACTCATATCCTAGAACAATGGATGCGGATATTAATATGCTTGAAGCAGCCGATTGCGATATAGTATTTACTCCTACAATTGAAACAATGTACCCTTCAAACTCTGAGAAAGAAATTATTTTTAATTTTGGAAGTTTGGAACTCGTAATGGAAGGAAAAGATAGGCCTGGGCATTTTCAGGGAGTTGGAACTATTGTGAAAAAATTATTTGATATTATTAAGCCCAATAATGCATACTTTGGAAAGAAAGATTACCAACAATTACTTATAATAAAGGAGTTGACAAAGCAATACCGTTTAACGCCTAAAATAATTGGTTGCGAAATTATTAGAGAAAATGATGGACTTGCCATGAGTAGTCGCAATATGCGACTTTCTAATGAGCAAAGAATACAAGCTCCATTCATCAGAAAAACCATGCTTTGGGCTAAAGAAAACATAAATAATTATAGCCCATCTGAGCTAATCTTAGAGGTTGAAAAACGTATAAACTCAAACCCAGAAATGAAGATTGGATATTTCGAAATTTCGGAAGCCGACACTTTAATAAAATGCGAGCAATGGAAAGACAATACTGATTATATTGCCTTTATTGTTGTTGAAATGGGCGATATAAGATTGATTGATAATATTGAGTTATTTTAGTTTTTACACAAATATCTCACTACTACCAATATACCTTTTCTGTCTTATGGTAATTAATACATAGTGCTTCAAAACGTGATTTTTGCTTCAATAATCTAACTTTATAATCTTGCCATTTGACATCTTTTTCTTGTGACTAAGCAATTTTTGCTACACCAACAATTCGTGGAGAAACCATATACTCAATATCGTTGCCATTTACTATAGTTTCAGTCCAAAGGGGCGCCTCAACTCCTATTATATTATCACCACTTACACCGCTCACCAAAGAGTCTACCTTCCAAGAGTATGCACCTTGCACATCATTTAAACCTGATCTTATAAGACCCCTTTCTGTGTAATCATTATACTTTATATCCAAATAAATTCTATTGTATTTCTCGTTTTTGTTTCACCAAAGTCGAGTCCAAAGCCTTTGGCAAGAAAACCATGTAGAAACATTGCTGAATTACGCATTGAAGAATCAACAATAAATGATGCATTTTTATCTAAATACAAAGTATCCTTCTGTTATTTCCACAGAATTTGTTTTTGGAATTATATCAACATTTATTGAATGATAATTTACCACTTCATTATTTGAGCAAGAAGCTAAAAATAGAATTACTAATACGGTAAAAGTATTGTTTCATAATTATATGAGTTGGATTTATATGTTCTGACATTCTCCAAAGATAAAATATTAAAAATATGGAATAACAAAAAATCGCAAAATGTCGGAACAAATCACTTTTTACGCTAAAAAATCGAGTTTAAGTACGCATGCATACTATTTATTGACAATAAATTAGCGGAATTAATGTTGATAAATAGATTTTAAATCAGAGAATAATAATATACAACAAAAGGCAAGACCTCTGTAAAGCCCACATTTTACTATTATTACAAAGAATAGAATTCAAGAAAGTTATAGAAAGAAAAATTAGTAATAAGTGTTATGAGATTAACACGTATTTAGTGTGAGACTTATCAAAAACTTAGTATTTTTACGTGCTAATTTTTATCATCAATAGATAATTAGCCTTTAAAATACTAATTCCTCAAAAATGACTCAAAGTCAGGTTTTACGGAATTACTATTTTAATGCGAAACAACACAAACATTAAACAAATATCATTTTTTATGATTAAGAAAATTTTAATCGCAAATCGTGGTGAGATTGCTATCCGAGTGATGCATACCTGCCGCGAAATGGGAATTAAGAGTGTTGCAGTATTCTCAGATGTGGACCGCACATCGCAACACGTAAGACTAGCTGACGAGGCCTACCATATTGGCGCCGCACCTTCAGCCGAAAGTTACTTAGTAATAGACAAAATCATTGATGTAGCTAAGCGTTCTGGCGCTGATGCCATCCATCCGGGCTATGGTTTTTTGAGCGAGAATGCTGAGTTCTCGGATCGATGCAAAGCCGAAGGAATTATTTTCATTGGACCTACTTCTAAAGTAATCTCTGTAATGGGCGATAAAATATCGGCTCGTAAGAAGATGATTGCTGCTGGAGTACAGGTTGTACCTGGTACCAAAGAAAATATTAAATCTGATGAGGAAGCACTACGTATTGTTAAGGAAGTTGGACTTCCGGTAATGATTAAAGCTTCTGCAGGTGGTGGAGGAAAAGGTATGCGCCTTGTTCGTAAAGAAGAGGACATTATTTCTGGAGTAAGAGCTGCAAAAAGTGAAGCTTTAGCCGGTTTTGGTGATGATACTGTATATGTAGAGAAATACGTTGAAAACCCACACCATATTGAAGTGCAGGTTCTTGGCGACTCTCATGGCAATGTAATTCACCTTTTCGAAAGAGAATGTTCGGTACAGCGTCGTCATCAGAAGGTAATGGAGGAATCTCCATCACCACTAATGACTCCTGAGCTTAGAGAAAAAATGGGTAACCAAGCTGTAATGGCAGCAAAAGCTGTTGATTATATTGGAGCAGGTACTGTTGAATTTCTTGTGGATGATGATTTGAATTATTATTTCCTTGAGATGAATACTCGACTACAAGTAGAGCATCCTATAACTGAGCAGGTAACTCGTGTGGATTTGGTTCGCCAACAAATACAAGTAGCTGCAGGAATGGCTTTAGAGTATAAGCAAGAAGATTTATCGCAATTAGGCCACTCAATTGAGGCTCGTATTTATGCTGAGAATCCTTGTGAAAATTTTATGCCTAGCCCAGGATTAGTAAAGAATATCACTGTTCCTTTAGGACCTGGTATTCGTCATGATGGTTATATTTATAGTGGTTATACTATCCCTATTCATTACGACCCAATGATATCGAAGCTTATTGTTACCGGTAAGAACCGAGAACAAGCTATTGAAAGAATGAAGCGTGCACTATATAATTATAAAATTAGTGGTGTAAAAACTAACATTCGTTTCTTGAATCGTATTCTTGAAACTCCAGAATTTGTTGAAGGGAATTATAATACTCAATTTATTGACAATAATATTGATTTCTTAAAGCGCAAAGAAAAGCATTCTGTTGACCATCAAAAATTTGCTGTTGCAGCAACATTTGTTCACTACATAAATAATCTAGAGAAATCGCAGCCAACTTCTGGTGCTGATAGCGAAGATTGTAAAAAAAGTGAGTGGAAATCATTTGGAAGACGCAAAAACTCAATGCGATTATAATTAACAAATAAGTTTAGAAATATGAAAGTAGATATAAAAGTAGAAGACAGAACCTACGAATGTGAGCTTATTGAGCGCGTTGGCGACAATGTTAAAATAATGATTGACGGCGAAGTTCTTGAAGCTGATATTCAAAATATTACTCCAAATATATACTCATTTTTATTCAACAATAAGTCTCTTGATGTTGAGGTACAAGATGGTACTAAAAACAAGGAGTTTATTGTAAATGCAATGATGGAGCGTTTTGAAACCACAATAATTGATGCCGAAGCCAAATACCAAATGGCAAGAGGTAATGGTGCTGGTGGCGAAGATGAAAATGCTATTTCATCACCTATGCCTGGTCAGGTAGTTAAAATTCTTGTGAAAGAAGGAGACCAAGTTAAAGCTGGCGATACAGTAGTAATTGTTTCGGCAATGAAAATGGAAAGTGAGTATAAGGTGAAGCAAGATCGTAAGATTATTGAGGTATGTGTTGCCGAGGGTGACAATATCGACACCAATCAACCATTAATTATTGTAGAGTAGTAATTCTTAAAAAGATTGACAAATGATGACAAACGAAGAAAAATATAAATTGTTCGAAGAAAAGAGCAAGCAAGCAGAAATGGGTGGCGGTGCTGCTCGATTAGAAAAACAACATGCAGCAGGTCGTTTATCTGCTCGTGAGCGTATCGACCTATTGGTTGACCCAGGAACTTTTGTTGAGTTCGACAAATTTGTAGTGCATAGAACTACAAACTTTGGCATGGATAAAAATAAATTCATGGGTGACGGAGTAGTTTCTGGTTACGGAAAAGTAGATGGTCGATTGATTTACCTTTACGCACAAGATTTTACAGTATTTGGAGGTTCACTGAGTCGTACTAATGCTGATAAAATCATTAAAGTAACAAAGCTTGCAATGAAAAATGGCTCTCCAATTATTGGTCTTAACGACTCTGGTGGAGCAAGAATTCAGGAAGGTGTACAAAGCCTTGCTGGTTATGCAGATATTTTTTGGTTAAATACCAAAGCTAGTGGCGTTGTTCCGCAAATATCAGCAATACTAGGTCCTTGTGCTGGTGGAGCAGTATATTCTCCAGCTCTTACCGACTTTATATTTATGGTAAAAGACACTAGTTATATGTTTGTTACTGGTCCTGATGTTGTAAAATCAGTTACTAACGAAGATGTAACTAAGAAAGAACTTGGTGGAGCAGTTACTCATAATACTAAGAGTGGTGTTGCTCATTTTATGGCAGAAGATGATGCTGCTAGTATAATGAGTATCCGCGAGTTATTATCTTTCCTTCCATCAAACAATATGGACTCTGCACCTCGCAAGAAGTCGTCAGATCCAATTGACCGTATTGATAAAAAACTTGATCAATTAGTACCTGCAGATCCAAATAAGCCTTATGATATTAAGGACTTAATTCATTCAATAGTTGATGATAGTTACTTTTACGAAGTACAAGAGCATTATGCTCAGAATATGGTAATTGGATATGGTCGTATGGATGGCAAAACTGTTGGTTTTGTTGCTAATCAGCCAGCATTCTACGCAGGCGTGCTTGATATTGAGTCTAGTATAAAAGCTGCTCGATTTGTACGTTTCTGTGATGCATTTAATATCCCTTTAATCACTCTAGTTGACGTTCCTGGTTTCTTACCTGGCACAGTACAAGAGTATGGCGGAATTATTAAGCATGGTGCCAAGTTACTATATGCTTTTGCTGAAGCTACAGTTCCTAAAATCACTCTTATTACTCGCAAAGCCTATGGTGGAGCTTATGATGTAATGAACTCTAAGCATATTGGAGCAGATGTAAACTTCGCTTATCCTTCAGCAGAAATTGCTGTAATGGGAGCTGCTGGAGCAGTAAATATTCTTTATCGTGGTTTGGAAGGCGAAGAGCTAACTAAAACTGTTGATGAATATACCGATACTTTTGCTAACCCTTATAAGGCCGCAGAAATGGGATATATTGACGAAATAATTATGCCTCACGAAACTCGTAAGAAGCTTATCCAAGCTCTAGAAATGACTGAGAACAAAAGCGAACAAAACCCTGCTAAGAAGCATGGTAATATTCCTCTTTAGAGGATAAAGGAGAAGGAAAGAGGAGCCCGATAAGAATCGGGAGGAAAGAGGAATCATCTCCCCTACCTTCTTTCTAAGCACTAAATGACTTAATGAAAAAAGCTTCGAAGAAATTCGGAGCTTTTTTTTGTGATATCCGCCCCCTTAG
>NIUZ01000003.1 GCA_002254285.1 Bacteroidetes bacterium 4572_112
CCATCCATAATCCTATGGATACTGCTGGCTTGAAGTGTGCACCACTAATAGCCCTAAAGCATATACCATAGAAAGTACTGTAAGTCCAAAAGCTAAGGAAACTCCTACAAAGCCGATACCTAATTCGGGATAAGCAGCGGCCAAAACAGCACTAGCACATCCGCCTAATACAAACCACATTGTGCCAATAAATTCAGCACCTAATTGTTTAGTTAAGTTCATAAGAAATACAATTTAGTTAATTAATTAAATTCCCTTTTGTGAAAAAGAATTAAGCAAATCTAATAAAAAAAGCACCTAAGGGACAAACCTTTAGGTGCTTTTAATAATAATATATCTATTATAAATAGAAATTTACGACATACTTTGCGTTGGTCGTGATGCTATTTCTATAACCTTTTCGTATTCTTCAGGTGTTAGATCTTGGTAGAAAAAATGGATAGGATTTATTTTCTTTCCATTCTTATGTACTTCATAATGCAGGTGAGGTCCCGTAGAGCGACCTGTATTTCCTACATACCCAATAATCTCACCACGCTTAACCTTCTGGCCTGGCTTAACAATTATTTTGCTACAGTGAGCATATAATGTTTCGTATCCGTAACCATGGTCAATAACGCAAACAATACCATAGCCACTCATGCGGCTAGGCTTATGTTCTACAACACCATTACCAGTTGCATAGATTGGAGTTCCGGTTGGTGCCGAAAAGTCAATTCCATCATGCATACGTAGGGTCTTATATATAGGATGAATTCTGTATCCAAAACCTGATGCTATTCGGCGAAGGTCTTTATTAGACACTGGCTGAATACCTGGTATTGAAGCCAACATATCCTCTTTTCTCTTTGCAAGTTTATATACTTCGTCAAATGATTTTGACTGAACATATAGCTCACGACTTAATTGATCGATCTTTTGCGTAGTTTCTGTAATAAGCTTGCTGTTGTTATAACCCTTTAAATGGTTATATCTTTCAGCCCCTCCAATACCTGCACGACGTTCGTCAATTGATACTGGTTCTGCTTCAAAAATGGTACGGTATATATTATCGTCTCTTTCTTCGATATCTCTTAATACATCAGAGAGTTTATTGATTCGGCTATCCATCCTATCTAGTTGCATCGCATATTGATCATTCTCTCTTTTTAACATTAACTCCTTAGGAGAATCGAAAAAGGTATAAGCCATAAATAGAACGAAGGTTGCAAAAACAACTCCGCCTATTAAATAGTAACCCGCTTTTTTTAAATAATCTTTTTTGCTCATTTTTACTTGCTCGAGCGCCAAAGTATCTGGGTTAACTTTATATTTTCTTCCTGACATACAACTAATTATCTCGTTAATAAATTTCGCTGCAAAAGTAAATAAAAAAATTAACTTTGCACTCTTGAATAATTAAAAATAGTTAAAAGCTAATTTGACCCTTAATCATTGATATTTCAGTAGTTATTGGAAGAGTTTTCTTTCTAAAACCGACAATATTATGCAATCAAAAGACATCAGACAATCATTTTTGGATTTCTTTGCTGAGAAATCGCATCAAATAGTACCTTCAGCTCCTATGATAATTAAGGGCGATCCTACATTGATGTTTACTAATGCAGGAATGAACCAGTTTAAGGATGTTTTCCTTGGCAATAAAGCACCTTTATCGAGTCGTATTGCTGATACTCAAAAATGCTTGAGAGTATCGGGTAAGCATAACGATTTGGAAGAGGTTGGGCATGATACCTATCATCATACAATGTTTGAGATGTTGGGCAACTGGTCTTTTGGCGACTATTTTAAGAAAGAAGCAATCAATTGGGGATACGAATTCCTTGTTGAAAGGCTAGGAATTAGCAAAGAGGATTTATATGTTACCGTTTTTGAAGGTGATAAAGAAGATGGTGTTGACCTCGATACTGAGGCTCTCGAACTTTGGAAAGAGAAATTTCCAGAGTCGCAGATCCTTTACGGTAATAAGAAAGATAACTTTTGGGAAATGGGTGCTCAAGGTCCTTGTGGTCCTTGTTCCGAAATACATATTGATATTCGCTCTGCTGAGGAGAAGAAGAAGCTCTCTGGCGCTAAGCTTGTGAATTTGGATCATCCTCAGGTAATTGAGATTTGGAACCTTGTCTTTATTCAATATAATCGTAAGGCTGATGGCTCTTTGGAGAATCTTCCTCAAAAGCATGTTGATACCGGAATGGGTTTCGAAAGACTTTGTATGGTTAAGCAAGGAGTGCAGAGTAATTACGATACTGATGTGTTTCAGCCTATGATTCAGCAACTTGCAGCAGCAGCTTTGGTTAAGTATGGCGAGGATGAGCAAACAGATATTGCTCTTCGCGTAATTGCTGACCATATTAGAGCTATTGCTTTTAGTATTGCTGATGGGCAATTGCCTTCTAATAATAAGGCCGGTTACGTGATTCGCAGAATTCTGCGCCGTGCAATTCGATATGGTTATACTTTCTTGAATTTTAGAGAAGCATTTATCCACTCATTAGTGCCAATGCTTGTAAAGGATTTGGGCGAAGCTTACCCGGAGCTAGTTAGAAATAAAGACCTTATTATTAATGTAATCAGGAGTGAGGAGGAAACTTTCCTTAATACTCTTGCCAAAGGCTTGAATTTAATAAATAAAATTTCGGATACTATAAAGGCCGAAAATAAAGATACTGTAGACGGAAAAGTCGCTTTTGAATTATACGATACCTATGGCTTTCCTTTGGATTTAACAGAGTTGATTCTTTCGGAGCAAGGGCTTAAAGTAGATTTAAAAGCTTTTGATACCGAAATGCAGAAGCAGAAACAACGCTCGCGTACCGATGCTGCCAAAGAAACTGATGATTGGGTAGTGCTTTCGGAAGCTGAAAGTGAGTTTATTGGGTATAATAACACCACTGCCGAAGTTAGCATTCTAAAATACAGAAAGCAGATAATTAAGAAAAAAGAAGTTTATCAATTAGTGTTTAATCAAACACCATTTTATGCCGAAAGTGGTGGACAGATTGGGGATAGCGGACATATTGAGACTAATGGCGAAAAGATATTTATTAGCGATACTCAGAAAGAGAATAACCTAATTGTGCATTTTACGGATAAGTTACCATCAACAATTGATGCAAAATTTACTGCTGTGGTAAATGCTGATAAACGTTTGAAAATAACTAATAATCACTCAGTTACTCACCTGCTTCATAAGGCATTGCGTGAGGTGCTTGGCGAACATGTAGAGCAAAAAGGCTCATTGGTTACAGACAAAGCTTTGCGTTTTGATTTTTCGCATTTCAATAAAATGACCACTGAAGAAATTCAGTTGGTAGAGAAAAACGTAAATGCAGCTATTCGTAAAAATTCTGAGGCAGATATTCGTATTGATGTAAGTATGGACACCGCCATAGAAATGGGCGCAATGGCTTTATTCGGCGAAAAGTATGGCGATAAAGTTCGTGTGGTGAAATTTGATGATTCGGTTGAGCTTTGTGGTGGTACTCATGTTGGTGCTACTGGACAAATAGGAAGCTTTATTATAAAGCAAGAAACATCTATTGCTGCCGGAATTCGTCGTATTGAGGCAATTAGTGGTGATGCAGCTGAGGCTTTTATGAACGAAAAGCGCGATACTGTCGATAACCTTAAAGTTGTTTTCAAAAACCAGAAAGACCTCGTAAAAGCTGCTGAGCAATTGGTGGCTCAAAATAAAGAACTTCAGAAGAAGGTTGAACAGCTTAATGATATTGCCATAAAACAACAGAAGCAAGAGATGCTTAATAAGTTTAAGGAAGTGAAAGGTGTTAATCTGTTAGCTTCTTTGGAAAAAAGTGACATCAACGACCTTAAGAAAATAGCTCAACAGCTTATTTCTGAAAACACTAACACATTAATTGTATTTGGAACTGTTACCAACGGTAAACCAAATATTTGTGTGGGAGTATCAAAGGATTTAATAGAAAGTAAAGGCTTAAATGCTGGAACTATTATTCGTGAACTCGCCAAAGAAATACAAGGTGGCGGAGGTGGACAGCCTCACTTAGCTACTGCTGGTGGTAAAAAAGCGGATGGAATTGATAAGGTGTTTGATAAAATTCTAGAATTATTATAACAAAATTTATGCATAAATATTTAGGAATAATAATAATAGGAGTTTTGCTATTTATGCAAAGCTGTGACTTTGAAGCAAAATCAGACCTTAATGTTGACTTATCGTCTACAGCAAAGCCCGAAATAAATATAAAAAGGTATGGTAAAACAATGTTTGCCATTCCTCAGGATGTTTTTATGGACTCAGTATTGACTTTGACAAGTGAATATCCATTGTTTTTTGAAGGAGGAAGGTCTGATTCATTAGCTTTATTGAGTTTAAAATCTTTTTTTGCTGATCAATATATGCGTGAGCTAAATGACGAAGTGCAAGAAAAATATTCAGACTTAAAACCTATTGAAGAGCAGCTAAGCAATGCTATGCAGCATTTCAAATATTATTTTCCTACATCGGTTGATTATAATTACTATACTTATATTTCGGGATTAGATTTGCAATATCCAATTAAGGTAGTTGATAATAATGTAGTTATTGGTCTTGATTTGTTTTTGGGAGAAACTAAGGTATATGCTTTAAGTGGATTTCCTAAATATAAAAGTAGATGGTTTAATCAGGAATCATTAGTGCCTGATATTATGAGCGAAATGGCCATGGGATTATTACCAGAACCTGATATGTCGGCAAAACTGCTACATCATTTTATTGAACAGGGTAAGCGATTGTATTTTGTACAAGCAATGATGCCAAGTATATCGGATACATTGCTTTTAAAATATACTCAACAGCAATACGATTGGTGTAATAGTCACGAAGCACGACTGTGGTCTTTAATGATTGAAAACCAGTTTCTTTTTAAGTCAGAACTAAGTATTAAGAAAAAATTTATGGACGATGGTCCTTTTACATCAATACTGTCATCATCAGCACCTGCTCGTTTAGGTCAATTTATTGGTTGGAAAATAGTAAGTAAGTATATGGCCAAGAATGATGTAAGTCTTCAAGAACTCATTAACGAAACTGATGATCAAAAGATTCTTAAAAAATCGAAGTATAAACCCGCTAGATAGATTGGGGAAGTTTAATTGTTTAAAAAAAAGTTGAAAGGGTTTAATCGATTTAAAAAAGTTGAATTGTATATTTTTGACTAGGCGGGTTTAATCGAACTTTAGATTTAAATAGAATTCACAATAAAACATTAAATTACTTCACCCTTCTCCTTTCACCCTTCACCTTTATCCTAGCAATAGATATCGTTATCCGATAGCAACCGGATCTGCAATCTGCAATCAATCAAAGAGTACAATGAATTTTGAGTTTAAGTCTCCTTTTCCTCCCGATTTCTATCGGGGTCCTTTTTCCTTAAACCTTAAGCTCTTCGCCTTCAGTTTTTGCAATGATAACAGCACCACAGGTGTCGCTCCAAACATTTACCGAAGTACGGAACATATCCAAAATTCTATCAACAGCCAATATTAGTCCAATACCTTCTAGAGGCAAACCAACTGCCGATAGCACGATAGTAAGCATCACCATGCCAGCCATAGGAATTGCGGCGGCTCCAATTGAAGATAGTAAAGCTGCCGCCACCATTATTATTTGCTCAGTAATGCTCATATCAAAGCCATAAGCCTGTGCGATAAACATTGCTGCAACAAGTTCGTAAAGTGCAGTACCATCCATATTTATAGTTGCTCCTAATGGCAGTGTAAAACTTGTAATCTTATTCGATACACCATCGTTTTCTTCCACAGCAGTCATTGTAAGTGGTAGCGTAGCTCCCGATGAAGATGTAGAGAAAGCAGTCATAAGAGGAGTTGTTACATTCCTGAAATGCTGTAGTGGATTTGCTTTTCCAATGAATTTTGTAAGTAGAGGTAAGGTTATAAAAGCGTGAGTTGCTAGAGCAATTAATACTGTTCCCATATATAATCCCATGCTCGAAACTAGTCCCACTAAATCATCTTGGTCAGCGACTGTTTTTGCTACAATACCAAGTATTCCTAGTGGTGTAAATTGTATTACCCACATTGTTACTTTCATCATTAAATCGAAAAAAGCATTAAAGAAATCTGTCAATATCATACGTGGTTTATCACCAATTCTATTGATAAAGAAACCAAGCAGAATAGCAAAGAAAATAATCGGAAGCATTTTTCCTTCACTCATTGATGCAAATATATTTGTAGGAATAATCTCCATCAATGTTTGTCCAATAGTGCCTGCACTAGTAGCCAAGCCATCAACTTTTTGTTCAAAAGAAGTGTCTGCTCCAACTCCAGGCTTTATTATATTTACAAAAAACAGACCTGTGGTAATGGCTAATGTGCTTGTTAGCATATAGTAGCCGATAGTCTTCAAACCAAGCCTACCGAGGTTGTCACCACCACCAAGATTCGAAACGCCGCTTATTAAGGATGCAAATACGAGAGGGATTATCAGCATTTTTAATGCACGAATAAATAAATCACCCATCCACGAGATGTATCCCACAGCAGGATTATAGTATAAGCTTTGGGTAATAATAGCACCATGCTCAACGTAATCTACTTCACCGAGTTCGCTTATTGCCTCACGGAAAGCAGCCTTAGTTTTATAGGAATTACCGTCTAGAGTTTTAATTTTGTCAACCAGTTCTGTCGGTAATCCGCTCTCCTCTAATTTACTGATAGAACTACTATTAACTACATAGTCAGTATTGAAAACTACTCCGTAAATAATTGCAATGATAAGTGCGGCAAGTATTTGCCAATGTAGGGCTATTTTCTTCATTCTGTATTTTGTGTTTTTAAGACTGCAAAAGTATTAAAAATTACTTAGCTGCAAGTAGCGATTATTATTCTTAGGTAAAAAATGAATAAAAAAATACCACCATGAGATTTTACATGGTGGTATATGATGTAATATATTGTATATGTATGTTTATTTCTTTTTAATACTTCCTGCGCCTGAAGTTCTAATGTCAATCATTTTAGGGTTCCCTTTATAGTATATACTAGATGCTCCGGATGCTTCTCCGTTTATGGATTTACTTACGAATATTTTTGCTGATGCAGCACCGCTACAATCTAAAGTTGCATGCTCTACTTCCAAGTCATATGCTTTAAAAGAGCTTGCTCCAGAAATTTCCCCATCAATTTTGGTAGCATAACCACTAAGTATGCTTGTTGCTGCTCCCGAAATATCTAATTGTAGTTTAGTACATTTTATCTTTAATTCAGATGTGGAAGCGCCACTTAGCTCTAAATTCATTTTGTCAGTTTCCCATCTTGAGTCGCTATCTAATGTAGCTGCCCCACTGAGGTCTACTGACCTAAGCTCTTTCATGGTGATAAAAACCTTCATCATGCTTGTATTATTAATATTTCCTTTGGTAGATATTTTTAGCTCACCATTACTTACCTTTGTAATTATTTTGGGCATTATATTATCATCAGTTTTTATAATAAGGCTTTGATTATCTCCTTTTTCAATAATTATTTCAAAAGCACTACCAGCGTCAATAGCGTTGAATATACTTACCTTACGCACTTCTTTAATAACGTTGCCGCTACCATTTGTACCTACTCTGAAAATTGAGTTAAAGGGAATTGTGATAAATATAAATAAGCCAATGGCCAGTCCTAATAAAGTAGATTTTAAGTTCATAATTAAATTATTGTGAATATTAATATTAAATAAATCAAAGAATATTTCTTCGAATATTTACCAAGACGAGCTTGTCACCAAAAAGTTACTATATGATAAATTATTTTAGCAATTGGCCTATTAGCTTAGGAACGCCAATTGTTGCTTTCTTATCAATACACACTATATTATCTAAAATTTGTTGATTTGCTTTGGGATCGATATAGTATTTTGTGCATTCGGAGGTGGTACAATTCATAAGTCCTGCCGCTGGATATACCGATAGTGATGTACCAATTATAATAAGTATATCGGCTTGACTAACTCTTTCAGCAGCATAGTCAATAAGAGGAACATCCTCGCCAAACCATACTATATGTGGTCGTAATTGAGCTCCGTCTTCAGCTAGGTCACCAATTTCTAACTTCCAACCTTCGAGTTCTGTAATAAGTGTATCATCGTTTACACTGCGTACTTTGCGAAGCTCGCCATGCAAGTGTAGTACATTTGATGATCCTGCTCTTTCGTGAAGGTCGTCAACATTTTGAGTTATAATTTCTACATTGTATTTTTTTTCAAGCTCAACCAATGCAATATGTGCTTTATTAGGCTCCACTTCTAAAAGCTGCTTTCTACGCGTATTATAGAAGTTCATAACTAATTGTGGGCTATTTTTCCATGCAATAGGGCTAGCAACTTCTTCAATATTATATTGATCCCATACGCCACCCATATCTCTAAAGGTAAGAATTCCACTTTCGGCGCTCATTCCAGCACCACTCAAAATAACTACGTTTTTCATATGTTTAAAATTTATTAATTCGGTGATATGTAGTCATATGTTTATGTATTTAAGGACTCTATGAGCCGAATAACAATATTTTAATCATGACCCAGTGGGCCAAATTAAGATTTAAAATTATTATAATCGTTTCATATTTGTGATTTTATAGAAAATAAATATCTGGTAATTCCCAATGGATAATGATAACAGCTTTTCCAATGAATATTTATTCTCCAAATATACAACATTTGTCAGAACAAAACTAACCTTATACACTTTTTGTTAGTGATAAACTAGTGGCCTTATTTAGTGACAATTAATATTTAGTGTTATTTTTGCACATTAGTATAAATAAGCAATCGAGTAAATGGCAAAGAGCATCTTTTTGCTAGATATCAATTGTTATTATATTAAAATTATAAAATAAATAATCATAAACAATTATCATTTAAGACAAACACAATGAGTAATTTGTTAAAAAAACAAGCTCTTGAATATCATTCAATGGGCAAACCAGGAAAAGTAGAAGTAGTTCCAACAAAACCATATTCTAAACAAAAAGATTTATCCTTAGCATATACTCCAGGCGTGGCGTTCCCATGTCTCGAGATAGAGAAAAACCCTGAAGATGCATATAAATACACTGCTAAAGGAAATTTAGTGGCTGTAATTACCAACGGAACAGCGGTTCTAGGTTTAGGAAATATAGGTGCTGAAGCAGGTAAGCCTGTTATGGAAGGAAAGGGTTTATTATTTAAAATATTCTCTGATATAGATGTTTTTGATATTGAAGTTGACCAAACAAATACTGAGGATTTCATAAAAACAGTAAAGGCTATTGCTCCAACTTTTGGAGGAATTAACCTTGAAGATATAAAGGCTCCAGAATGTTTTGAAATAGAAAAAAGATTGAAAGCTGAGCTTAATATCCCTGTAATGCATGATGATCAGCATGGTACAGCAATAATAACAGGTGCTGGTTTGATTAATGCTTTGGAATTAGTAGGAAAAGACATTAAAGACATTAAACTATTTGTAAGTGGAGCTGGTGCTGCGGCATGTGCATGTACTAGAATGTATGTTCAGCTAGGTGTTGACCCCGACAATATAATAATGGCTGATGTTAATGGTATTCTTACAAAAGACAGAACAGATTTAAGTGTCGTAAATCAAGAGTTTGCTACAGATAAGGATATCAAAACTTTGGAAGAAGGTATTGAGGGAGCAGATTTATTCTTAGGCCTATCAGCAGGAGGAGTTCTAAAACCTCATATGCTAAAATCAATGGCAAAGGATCCAATAGTATTTGCTATGGCAAATCCTAATCCAGAAATATCATATGACGACGCAATGGCTACTCGTGATGATTTAATATTTGCCACAGGCCGATCTGATTATCCAAATCAAATAAATAATGTATTAGGATTCCCATATATTTTTAGAGGTGCGCTTGATGTAAGAGCTTCTGCTATTAATGAAGAAATGAAAATGGCTGCGGTATATGCCATTGCTGAACTAGCAAAAGAACCAGTACCAGATATGGTGAAAAAGGCTTATAATAATGAGGATTTAGCTTTTGGAAGAAAATATATTGTTCCAACCCCACTTGATCCAAGATTAATAGAGTTTGTGCCACCGGCAATTGCTAAGGCTGCTATGGAGTCAGGAGTTGCTAGAAAACCAATATTAGATTGGGATAAATATAAGCATGGTTTATTGGAAAGAATGGGAATTGACCATGCTATTATGCGTGGAATGACTGCCAAGGCTAAAGCTAATCCTAAGCGAATTGTGTTTAGTGATGCAAATAATGTGAATGTATTGCAAGCCGCAAGAATTATAATGGACGAAAGTATTGGTACTCCTGTTTTAGTAGGAGGCAAAAAACGTCTTAATAGATTGGCAGAAGAAAATAATATTGACATCTCGGATATTGTAATTATTGATAATTTAAGTGATTCAGTATCGGAGCAAAGGACAAAATATGCTAAGCTATTTTTCCAGAAAAGAGAAAGAAGTGGTATTTCTATGATTAGAGCAGAACGCTTGATGCTGGATAATAATTATTTTGGTGTTGCAATGGTAGAATCTGGAGATGTTGATGCCATGATTTCGGGTATTACTTCTCCTTATGCCGATACAATTAAGCCAGCTTTGCAAATTGTTGGAAAACGTGATGATGTAAATAAGATTGCTGGAATGTATTTGCTTAGAACCAAGAAAGGACCTTATTTCTTTGCCGATACATCTATAAATATGGACCCATCTGCTGAAGATTTAGTTGATATTTCTATTTTAACTAAAGAAAAAGTTGAAGAATTTGGTGTGAAACCAGTTATGGCAATGTTGTCGTATTCTAACTTTGGATCAGCTAGTGGCAAATCTTCACTAAAAGTGAAAACGGCAATATCTATTCTTCATAAAGAACATAGTGATGTTGTGATAGATGGCGAAATGCAAGCTAATTTTGCTTTAAATAAGGATTTACGAATTGAAAGATATCCATTTTCTAAACTTAAAGATAAGGATGTGAATACTCTTATATTCCCTAATTTAACCTCTGGTAATATTGCATATAAAACATTACAAGAAATTGGCTCTACAGAAGCTATTGGGCCAATAGTTATGGGACTTAAGAAGCCTATTCATGTTCTTCAGCTTTCAAGTTCTACTCGAGAGATTGTTGATATGGCCACAATTGCTGTTGTTGATGCAGGATTAATAGAATAAATTAATTTGTTAACTTTGCAATATTATTATTGTAATTTGAGATGTTATGCAATTAATGTAAAGCATTAACTTTGCTGATAATTATTATTATTGAAAATAGAACAAACATAATATAACACAAACCATTTAAAACATTCATAATGAGTAAGTCGTTAGAAAAAGCAGCCTTGGATTATCACATGCAAGGAGGAAAACCTGGAAAGGTGGAAGTAGTACCAACGAAACCATATTCAACACAAAGAGATTTATCATTGGCTTATTCGCCAGGAGTAGCATATCCTTGTCTAGCAATAGAGAAAGATCCTGCCGATGCTTATAAGTATACTGCAAAAGGTAACTTAGTTGCTGTAATATCAAATGGTACAGCAGTATTAGGTCTTGGAGATATAGGAGCATTAGCAGGTAAGCCTGTAATGGAAGGAAAAGGTCTTTTATTTAAGATTTTTGCTGATGTAGATGTTTTTGATATAGAGATTAGCACAAAAGATATTGATAAGTTTGTTGAAACTGTAATTGAGATTGCTCCTACTTTTGGAGGTATTAACTTGGAGGATATTAAAGCTCCAGAATGTTTCGAAATTGAGCGCCGTGTAAAAGAGGCTTTAGATATTCCTGTAATGCACGATGATCAACATGGTACAGCAATTATTTCTGCTGCAGGATTAATTTCTGCTTTGGAGATTACAGGAAAAGATATTTCGGAAGTAAAATTAGTAGTTAGTGGTGCAGGTGCTTCTGCTTCTGCTTGTACTCGTTTATATATGGCTGTTGGTGTTAAGCCAGAGAATGTATTGATGTGCGATAGTAAAGGAGTTCTTAGAACTGCTCGTACTGATATGAATGAGGCTAAGAAAGAATTTGCTCGTGATACTGATAAGGTAACTCTTGCTGATGCTTTAGTTGATGCAGATATTTTCTTAGGTCTTTCAGTAAAAGGAGCTATGAGTAAGGATATGCTTGCTTCAATGGCGGCTGATCCAATAGTATTTGCTATGGCAAATCCTGATCCAGAGATTACTTATGAGGATGCTTTAGATACACGCCAAGATTTAATCTTTGCAACAGGTCGTTCTGATTATCCTAACCAAATTAATAATGTATTGGGATTCCCTTTCATTTTCCGTGGTGCTTTAGATGTAAGAGCTACTGCAATTAATGAAGAAATGAAGATTGCTGCAGTTCACGCTCTAGCCGAATTGGCAAAAGAGCCTGTACCAGATGTAGTGATGAAAGCTTATGGTAAAACAGATATGTCTTTCGGAAGAGAGTATGTTGTGCCTACACCTCTTGATCCTCGTTTGATTGAATATGTAGCTCCAGCAGTAGCAAAAGCTGCTATTGACTCAGGTGTTGCTACCAAAGAAATTACTGATTGGGATGCTTATCGTGCTGAGCTACGTGAGCGTATGGGTATCGACCACTCAATTATGCGTTCGGCATATGCTAAAGCAAAATCTTCGCCAAAGCGTGTTGTTTATACTGATGCTAGCGATGTAAAAGTATTGCAGGCGGCTATTCAGGTTAATAATGATGGTATAGCTATCCCTATTCTTGTTGGTTCAGAAAAACTAATTAAGGAAAATGCTGAAGAGTATTCTTTAGATATTACAGGTATAGAAATAGTGAATTTTGCCTCATCGGCAATGCTAAGTACTCGTGAGAAGTACGCTAAGTTGCTTTGTAAAAAGCGAAATAGAAAAGGTATGGCATATGACGAAGCATTAAGTAAAATGTTTGATCAGAATTACTTTGCTGTTGCAATGGTAGAAAGCGGTGATGCTGATGCTATGATTGCTGGTATTAATACAAAATATAATTCGGCTATTCGCCCTGCATTACAGTTGATTGGTAAGCGTGACGATATCAATAAAATAGCTGGTATGTATATTATGAATACTAATAAAGGACCTTACTTTTTTGCCGATACAACAATTACTGCAGAACCTACAGCTCAAGAATTAGTTGATATTACACTACTTACTGCAAACGAAGTTCGTAGTTTTGGTATAGATCCTAATATTGCGTTAATTACTTATTCTAACTTTGGGTCAGCACAAGGTCCTAGTGCCTCAAAAATGAGTAATGCGGTATCTATTTTACATAAAGAGCATCCGCATATTATGGTTGATGGTGAAATGCAAGCAAACTTTGCGCTAAATAAAGAATTGCGTATTGAACGTTACCCATTTTCAAAATTAGGTAATAGAAGTGTAAACACATTAATATTCCCTAACTTAAGCTCAGGAAACATTGCTTATAAAATGTTGCAAGAAATTGGACATGCAGAAGCTATTGGACCTATTGTAATGGGACTTAAAAAACCAGTGCATGTGCTTCAACTTTCAAGCTCTGTTCGCGAGATTGTTGATATGACGGCTATTGCTGTTGTTGATGCTATTAATGGCCAACAAAAACTAGATTAAAAGAATTAATTCCAACATACTCAAAAAGAGGCTACCTTTATTGGTTAGCCTCTTTTTTATTATCATATTTTTGTTTTAGGCTTTTTTCAATATTTTGAAAATCAGCTAATAATAGTGTTTTGTGAGTTTTTAATCGTCAAGGAGTATTTGTTGCACTCAGTTTATGCTTTGATATAAATAACTATAAAAAACAGATTTATATCATTTAATAAATAGACGTTTAAGGACATTAATATTGTGATTTATGGAAAAGCTTTTGTACTTTAGTAGTTCGAAAAAATACTGTTTTATTTAATCAAAAACAGCTACTTTTCCAAAGTTAATATATACATTGTGCACAATATGAATTTAGAAAGAATAGATATATCTAAACTACACCTATCCACTCCTGGATTAGGTAATTATGTGCATATCCCCCAAGAAAATAATAAGGAAAAATTCCATAATTGTATATCAAGTATTTCATTGATAAACAAAAGATTATTTAAACACACATAAAACATTAAAAAACAAATATTATGACAGCTTTAAAAGAGAAACTGTACAAAAAGATTCAAGAACACAGACCAAGAACAACTAAACTATTGAAAGAGTTTGGTAATGTTAAAGTTGGTGAAGTAACAATAGATCAAGCAATAGGTGGCGCTAGAGGCGTTAGATGTTTAGTAACAGACATCTCCTATCTTGACCCAATGGAAGGTATCCGTTTCCGTGGATATACTATTCCTGAAACTATGGCAGCATTGCCAAAGCCAGAAGGTAAAGATTATCCTTATGTTGAAGGTTTTTGGTATTTACTATTGACAGGTGATATTCCAACAATGGAAGAAACTATGGAATTAGTAGAAGACTTTAAGAACAGAAGCGAAGTTCCATCATACGTATTTGATGTAATTAAAGCTTTACCTAAGGATTCTCATCCAATGGTTATGTTTAATTCTGCAATTCTTGCAATGCAAAAGGAAAGTAAGTTTGCTAAATTCTACGAAGCAGGATATAATAAGATGGATGCTTGGGATTCAATGTTTGAAGACTCAACTGATCTTTTAGCTCGTTTACCAGAAATTGCAGCTTTCATTTATCGTTATAAGTATAAAGGTGGTGATATTATTGCTAACCCTAAAGTAGATATGGGATCTAACTTTGCTAAAATGATGGGTATTGATGCTCCTTATGATGATGTTGCACGTATGTATTTCATTCTTCACTCAGATCATGAGTCGGGTAATGCTTCTGCACACACAACTCACTTAGTAGCTTCTACTTTATCTGATGCTTATTATTCTCTTTCTGCAGGAATGGATGCTTTAGCAGGACCACTTCACGGATTGGCAAATCAAGAAGTATTACGTTGGTTACAAGGCGTAATGGATAAGCTTGATGGTGTTGAGCCAACAGAAGAAATGATGAAAGAATTTGTTTGGGAAACTCTTAATGGTGGAGCAGTAATTCCTGGTTTCGGTCACGCTGTATTGCGTAAAACTGACCCTCGTTATGCTTCTCAAAGAGAATTCTGTGAGAAACATCTTCCAGATGATAAAATATTTAAATATGTAGATATGCTTTACCGCGTTGTTCCAGATATTTTGAGAGAGCAAGGAAAAGCTAAGAATCCATGGCCAAATGTTGATGCTCAATCAGGAGTTATTCAGTGGTTCTATGGTATTGTAGAGTATGACTTCTATACAGTAATGTTTGGTGTAGGCCGTGCAATTGGTGTTTTAGCTAACATCACATGGGATAGAGCTTTAGGATATGCTCTTGAGCGCCCTAAGTCGTTAACTACTGCTATGCTAGAAGAAACTGCAGGTATTAAGTAGAAATCAACTAAAATCACTTATAATTTATAAAGTTTTGGAAGCTAGCTTCCAAAACTTTATTCTATTTTTGTAAATTAAACACACAAAATATATTATTATGAAAAAAGTAACCGTTGTTGGTGCTGGTAACGTTGGAGCAACTTGCGCTGATGTATTAGCTCAAAAGAACTTCTTAGATGAGGTTGTATTAATAGATATTAAAGAAGGATTTGCTGAAGGTAAAGCTCTTGACATTTGGGAAGCTGCTGCTATCAATCATTTCGATACTCGCGTAACTGGATATACTAATGATTATTCAAAAACTGCTGGTTCGGAAGTTGTAGTTATCACTTCAGGTATTCCTCGTAAACCAGGAATGAGCCGTGATGATCTTATTACTACCAATGCCAATATTATGATGGACGTAGTAAAAAAAGTATCTGAGTTTTCTCCAGAGGCAATTATTATCGTAGTGGCAAATCCACTAGATGTAATGACTTATGCAGCTCATAAGGCTTCAGGTAAGCCAGCTAATAAAGTTTTTGGTATGGCAGGTATTCTTGATACTTCTCGTTATAAAGCATTCCTTGCTACAGAACTTAATGTAGCTCCTAACGATATTCAAGCATTATTAATGGGTGGTCATGGTGATACTATGGTGCCACTACCACGTTTTACTACTGTAGCTGGTATTCCTGTTACTTCTTTAATTGAGAAGGATAAACTTGATGCAATTATTGATCGTACTAAAAAAGGTGGCGGTGAAATTGTTAAGCTTCTTGGTACTTCTGCTTGGTATGCTCCAGGTGCTGCTGCTGCTCAAATGGTAGAGTCAATCGTTAATAATCAAAAGCATATTTTCCCAGTTTGCGTTAAGCTTAACGGAGAATGGGGACAAAAAGATGTTTATCTTGGATCTCCAGTACGCCTAGGCCGTAATGGTATTGAGGAAATTATTGAAGTTGATCTTAATGAAGAAGAAATGAAAGATATGGAAACTTCTTCTGCTGCTGTTAAATCTGTAATGAATGTATTTGATGGTTTGAATTTGATTTAATATTTTATTTCACAAATATACCGAAGCCCCAATCATATTTATGATTGGGGCTTTTTTTGTTCATCTGATTCCAAGACACATATATTGAACAAAAAAAAGCCCCAGAGAAATCAATCCCCAGGGCTAATACGTAAACGTGGTTAAGTTCTTAACCTATTTGATAATATCCATACTGCGCTTTACAAAGTCCGAAAGTTCTTTTCCAGTAAGTAAATTCTGCGATAACTTAGCCAAATCAACCAATTGTTTAGCAATAGTTTCTTTATGCGCTTCGTCTTTGTCTTCCACAAGGTTTGCCACCATTGGGTGATTGCTATTTACAACCACATTATACATATCTGGCATATCGCCCATGAAAGCCATTTGACCTCCGCCGCCCATTGCTTGCATCTCTTTCATGCGACGCATAAACTCTGGCTGAGTAATCATTACAGCATCTTCGCTTTCGCTTAGGCTCTCAAATTGCACAGTGTATTCTTTGTCGTTAAGGCCTTTTTCGAATACTGGCTTCAAATCTTTTTGCTGATCCTCAGTAAGTTTTGATACTTGAGCTTCCTCTTTCTCAATAAGCTTATCAATGCTCTCGGCATCAACACGAGCAAATTTTGTCTTCTCATGCTTACGTTCCATCAAATCCACAAAGTGATTATCCAATGGGCCGTCCATAATAAGTACATCATATTCGCGTGCTCTAGCCTTCTCAATATAAGTATACTGATACTCTGTATTTACAGCGTAAAGCATAACTAATGAGTCATCCTTATTGGTTTGAGTAGCTTTAATCTTCTCTTTATATTCTTCTACAGTGAAATACTCACCTTCGGTATTCTTCAATAAAACGATGTCTTTTGTTCTATCGTAAAATTTATCGTCGCTAAGAATTCCGTATTGTATAAATACCTTAATATCATCCCACTTTTCCTCAAAAGCCTTACGGTCATTCTTGAAAAGCTCTACCAATCTATCAGCTACTTTCTTGCTGATATGGTTAGATATTTTTTTCACATTATGATCACTCTGTAAGTATGAGCGTGATACATTAAGTGGAATATCTGGTGAGTCAATCACACCATGAAGCAGTGTAAGGAATTCAGGAACAATATTTTCTACATTATCAGTAATAAATACCTGATTGCTGTATAATTGAATTTTATCTTTCTGAGGCTCAATATTCTTTTTCACCTTTGGGAAATAAAGTATTCCTGTAAGATTAAAAGGATAATCAACATTTAGGTGAATATGGAATAAAGGATCCTCCATTTGCATTGGGTAAAGCTCACGGTAGAATTTATTATAATCTTCCTCTTTCAATTCTGAAGGAGATTTTTTCCATAAAGGGTCAGTATTATTAATAATACGTGGTTTCTTTACTTCTTTAGTTTCAGGATTTCCATCCTTATCTTTTTTGTCTTCAATTTCCTCAAAAGTAGTTTCCTCGCCGAACTCAATCTCTACTGGTAAGAATTTACAATATTTGTCAAGGATTTCTTTTACTCTATGCTCCTCAAGAAACTCATTGCTCTCTTCCGAAATATGAAGTACAATAGTAGTACCGCGATCTTGAGTTTCTAATTGCTCAATTGTAAATTCTGGACTACCATCGCATTCCCATTTTATGGCTTCGCAATCTTTGTCAGTCTTATATGTTTGAGAGATAAGCTCAACATTATCAGCAACCATAAATGCAGAATAGAAACCTAATCCAAAATGGCCAATGATGTTTGTATTATCTACATCCTTAAATTTTTCTACAAATTCTTCAGCGCTAGAAAAAGCAATCTGATTGATATATTTATCAATTTCGGCAGCATTCATTCCAATACCTCTATCGGTAATAGAAAGAGTTTTAGCTTCTTTATCAAGTTTTACCTTTATTGTTAAGTCGCCAAGTTCAACATCCGACTCGCCAGAACGCACAAGAGCTTTCATTTTTTCTGTTGCATCAGTAGCGTTCGAAATCAACTCACGAAGAAAAATCTCGTGGTCAGAATAAAGGAATTTTTTAATTACCGGAAAGATATTCTCGGTTTGTACATTAATTTTACCTTTTTGCATATCGTAATATATTTTATGGTTAAAATAATTTTATTTTTTACGATAACCCACAAATCAATATATGTGCCATTGGGTTTGTACTGACAAAATGTCCTTAGTGAGGAGAAAGGACTAGGAAAGAGGAACCCGATAATTATCGGGAGGAAAAAGGAGAAAGGACTAAGATAGAGGACCCCGATAGAAATCGGGAGGATAGAGGACAAGGATAAGATTTTAGATTTAGAGATTACAAATATTAAGTAAAAAAACTTTCAATAACTATATAATTACACCATTATATCATTGAACCATTAAATAATTCCCTCATTCTATAAAAAACAACTTAATTCCTAATTCTTAATTCTCAACCCTTAATTTAAACAAGGTCCTCATGATGCGAGAAAGTAATTTTTTCCAAGCCTTTTTTACGGAACAATAGCCAAGGTAATGATACGCCAATTGATAGACTTGCCAATATAAACATCATATTTATACCATTATGTGCTATGCCTAATAAGATAGTGGTTTCTATTTCGGGACTGGTGTCAAGGGCAAAGTGCATAATTCCCAATAGGGTTTTGTATCCAAAGTAGCCAGGAATCATTCCTATTACCGAAGGAATCGATAGTACAAAAGGGCTAGTATTCATTATTCGTGAAAGGAAAACGCTGGCAAAGCCTACCACTGATGCAGCAAATAATGATGCAACAATAATGTTAATACCATTGGCTAGGGCGCCAAATTTTACTAGGCCTGCAAAAAGTGCAGTTATTAAAATTGTAAGTAATAGCCGTTTTGGAACATTAAATAATACAGCAAAGCCAAAACCTACTATTCCTGACCAAAAAGCTTTTTCTATAATTTCGAAATACATAATTATAATTAGATTAATATCTTTAAAAAGAAAGCGTTAAAGATTATATGTGTTGAATATTAAAAAGATACATAATAACAAATAATGCTGCAGCAATGGCAATTACGAATAATAAACCATGCATAAATCGTACAAGTCCGCTTATGAAGTAGCCATCCATAAAATCAGTAAATGAATTTATAAGAGGAACGCCAGGTATAGAGAAAAGTACTGATGTAGCAATAGCGACATTGGGATCCACCTCAGGGAAAAGACTAATAATAGAAGCTGCCACAAAGCTTGAAGTCAAGGTGCCAGCGAAAGTAAGAATATAGGCATTAAACTCTTTTTTATGAAGTTCTTGCTTAACAAATAACCCAAGGAAAGTACCTATAAATACTGCCAAAAAGCTATAATATCCACCATTGAACAATATTGCAAGACCTGCACCAGCAAAACTCACTGCAATAAGAGTAAGAATTCGAGGATGATGTCCTGCTTTTTCAATCTCTTCTACACGAAGTTTTATAATATCATAGTCCCAATCTTCGAGCTCAGCCTGCACACTTATTCTGCTAAGAGCCGAAATAGTATTGAAATTTACGGTATGTGGAGGTAAGCGTTTTACATGGGTAGTAATATTACCACTCGCCTTATCTGTAAGACTTATAATAAACGCTTTATGGTTAATAAATACCTGTGCATCAGTATGTAACTGCTTGGTAAATTTATTAATAATAAGCAATATCCTATTGGTATTTGCTCCCGAAACCATAAGCATTGAGCTTATCTGTAAGAGCAAATCTGCTTTATTATTGGTTATTTTTTCTATATCCGACATTTTGTTATTTTATGTTTTATCAGTTTGCAAAAGTAGGGTAAAAAATGAGAGAAAGGAGAAAGGGATAGGATCCCGATAGGAATCGGGAGGATAAAGGAGAAGGGCGAGGAGTCTTATTGTTTATTGTCACACTGGTAAAAGCTGCCCGTAGTTTTGAAGAGTATAAATACTTTTAGTAGTTGTCATTCTTATAATTTAATGCATCATTAATTAGTTGTGACTATTTAAAAACGAAGCTATAATAGTACATAATCAGGTTTTAACCTGATAAATTATCTGTAAATATCAGGTGATAACCTTATACTGCTTCCGGGATAATCCTTTTTCGTGGTGTGTATAACAAGCAAAAAAAGAGCGTTTTGCGTTAGGGGTTAGGGGTTAGGTAACCTAACTTTTTATAAAACACTAGATCTCTGTCTAACGACAGGCCGGCAATTAAACAAATCAACAATTAAACCCTTTACCACCCTTTACCATTTTTTACAATCCTTTACCACCCCTTACAACTCCTTACCACCCTTTCCCACTCTTTCCACCAACAATCAACCATTATCCATTAAAATTCCCACCCCAATTATTGGAAAATTAATTGTAAATTTGCAAACATACAATATACGTTCATACATCATTTATAATCAACCCATTAAGATTAGTGGGCTGATATTTCATAAACGTATTTAAAATTTATATAAAATGATAAACGAACAATTAATAAACCCTAAAAGTATTGTAGTAATTGGTGGCTCAAACAACATCAATAAACCAGGTGGTAAAATCCTTAAAAATCTTATTGACGGTAATTTTGCTGGCGATCTTTATGTTATGAATCTTAAAGAGAGCGAAGTACAAGGTATTAAGAGTTTTAATACTCCTGCGGAATTGCCAGAGGTTGATCTTGCAATTATTGCCATTGCTGCAAAATATACTCCTGATGTGGTGGAGGTGCTTACTACCACAAAAAATACCAAGGCTTTCATTATTATCTCTGCTGGATATAGCGAAGAAAATGAAGCTGGTAAAGAGCTAGAAGATCTTATTGTAGAGAAAATTAATAAGGTTGATGGCGCACTAATTGGCCCTAACTGTACTGGAGTGATGAACTCTAATCACCATAGTATTTTTACTGAGCCAATTCCAAAATTGAATCCTAAAGGTATTGATTTCATTAGTGGATCAGGTGCTACAGCTTGCTTTATTCTAGAGTCAGGAATACCAAAGGGACTAAGTTTTTCATCGGTTTATACCGTTGGAAATTCTGCTCAAATAGGAGTGGAAGAAATTCTTGAACATCTTGACGAAACTTTTGACGCTGAAACTAGCTCAAAGGTAAAATTATTATATGTAGAAACTATTTCGAAGCCAGAGAAACTTCTCAAACACGCTTCATCACTTATACGAAAAGGCTGTAAGATTGCTGCTATAAAGGCAGGTTCATCTGATGCCGGAAGCCGTGCTGCTAGCTCACATACTGGAGCTTTGGCAAATTCGGATTTGGCTGTAGATTCATTATTCCAAAAGGCAGGAATTGTGCGTTGCTACGGTCGCGAGGAACTTATGAATGTGGCTTCGGTATTTATGCACCCAACTCTTGAGGGCAAAAATATTGCAATAATCACTCATGCTGGTGGTCCTGCGGTAATGCTTACCGACGCGCTTAGCGATGGTGGTTTGGAGGTTCCTCATATTGAGGGTACTGTGGCTGATGAGCTATTGACAAAATTATATGCTGGCTCTTCGGTTAGCAATCCTATCGACTTCTTGGCTACTGGTACTGCCGAGCAATTGGGCGATATTATTGATTATGTAGATCAAAAAATGCCTGAGATTGATGGTATGGTTGTGATTTTTGGAACTCCAGGTTTAGTACGCATATTTGATGTTTACGACCTTTTGGATGATAAAATGAAGACTGCTAAAAAACCTATTTATCCTGTTCTTCCTTCTACACTTACTGCAAATGAGGAGGTTACTGATTTCTTAGCGAAAGGAAGAATTAATTTTCCTGATGAGGTAAACCTAGGTCGTGCTCTTACAAAAATATATAATACTCCAAAACCGGCTGCTGCAGAAACTACTCTGCCAGAGGTTGATATTGATGGAATTAGAAATATAATTACCAATGCAAAAGATGGATATTTAAATCCAGAAGATGTGCAAGCATTACTTGACGCAGCAGGAATTGCCCGAGCAGGTGAGGCTGTGGTTGATACCGTAGAAAATGCTATTATTGAGGCCGAGAAACTTGGTTTCCCAATAGTGATGAAGGTGGTTGGCCCAGTGCATAAGTCTGATGTTGGTGGCGTGGTGCTTAATGTTAAAGATGAAGCTACTGTACGTGCTGAGTTTGAGAGAATGATGCAGATTGCAGAAACTACAGCAATTCTTATGCAACCAATGTTAAGTGGTACTGAGCTTTTTGCAGGCGCTAAATACGAAGATACTTTCGGACATATGGTACTCTGCGGAATGGGTGGAATATTTATCGAAGTACTGAAAGATGTTTCTTCGGCATTGGGCCCAATTGAAAAAGCGAAAGCTTATGAAATGATTCGTGGTCTTAAAAGTTATAAAATTATTGAAGGTGTACGTGGTCAAGCAGGTATTAATGAAGATGCTTTTGCAGAAGCTATTTATCGTTTATCAGCTTTATTGTATTATGCTCCTGAGATTATGGAAATGGACTTAAATCCACTTTTGGGAACTGCCGAAAAGGTTGTTGCTGTGGATGCAAGAATCAGAATTGAAAAATAAAAACATTTGTAGTTTTGTGTTTGTTGTTTCGTGTTGAGCGAACAACAAACAACAAACTATAAACAACAAATAAATACGATGATAAAAGAAGAAATAATTCAACGAGCTGACGAATACCTTCAAAAACTTAGTGATTCGGATATTGAAAAGTATCAGAAGACCATAAGTAAGGAGCAAAAAAACATGGCTGACTACGTAATGTCAATGGGCGATGTTTTTGAAGATGAGGATGAATATTATAATAAATTTCTTTATTTTTTCATGCTAGTTCATCGCTCTTATACCAATAGGTTCCGCTTTTTTCCAGAAATTAGTAAGGAGTTGATTCTTGCTGTTGAAGACAGAGATCAGCAGGTAATGGAAGACCTAAGTGAGCTTAGCGAAGAGGATTTTGAGCAAGCTTTTGATGCTACAATCAAAGGTCATCCTCAGAAAATGATGATTGATTTTATTACTCTCGACCTTTTCGAAGGTGATGAGGATCAGTATGATGATATTAGCCTTGAGCTCGATAATCAGATTTTCTTTTTGATAATCACGGTTATAAATATCTATGAGGAAAGCCTTGTGGAAAGTCAAAAAACTAAAGAAGAAGACCCTAAATAGAAAACTGTGCATCCAAAAGACATCTCAATAGCTGATTATAATTACCCATTGCCTGACGATAGAATTGCTCAGCATCCTGTTGCTCAGCGTGATAAAAGTAAGCTGCTTATTTCTAATAATGGTGATATTCAGGAATCTGTTTTTGAGAATATTGCAGATTTTCTGCCTAAAGATAGCCTTATTGTTTATAATAATACCAAGGTTATTCGTGCAAGAATGCAATTCAGAAAACCCACAGGAGCCAAAATTGAGATTTTTATTCTTGAGCCATTATCTCCGACAGTTGAAATACAGAATTCATTTTCGGTAACTGCTCAATGTGAGTGGAAATGCCTTGTTGGTGGGGCTAAAAAATGGAAGCAAGGAGAGCTTTCGTTAGAGATGGAATATAATGGTGCTAGATTCACTGTTTATGCCGAAAAAGCTGAGACTATTGGAAATTCGTTTCGTATAAAATTCCGTTGGGAACCTGTTGAATTAACTTTTTCGGATGTGCTAATAGCCACAGGCAGTATACCTTTGCCTCCTTATATGAAGCGCGATACCGAGCAGGAAGATGTGAAGAGGTATCAAACAATATATGCCAAGCATCAAGGCTCTGTAGCAGCTCCAACTGCAGGATTGCATTTTACCACTGAAGTTGAAAAATCACTTGCCAATAAAGGCATAAAGAATAATTATGTTAGTCTACATGTGGGCGCAGGTACTTTTAAGCCTGTTTCGGCAGAAAAAATTGAAGGCCACGAGATGCATACCGAACAGGTGGTTATTCAGAAGCAATTGGTCGAGGATTTATTGCAATATTCTGACAAAAAAATCATTGCCGTGGGGACTACTACTACTCGCAGTTTGGAAAGTATTTATTGGTACGGAGTGCAATTATTACAAGATATGAGCACGAGTTTCCATATTAAGCAATGGGATCCTTATGACAATGAGTTTGCAAAATATGTTACAGTAGAGCGTAGCCTGAAGGCTGTAATAGAATATATGGATGCAAATAATATTGAGGAGCTACATGGCGATACTCAGATAATTATAGCTCCTTCCTACGAATACAAAATTGTAGATATTCTTATCACTAATTTTCATCAGCCAAAGAGCACATTGCTATTATTGGTTTCAGCGTTTTATGGCGAGCAGTGGAAAGAATCATACGACTATGCACTGGATAATGAATTCCGATTCTTAAGCTATGGGGATTCTTGCTTGTTTTTTAAGAAATAAAACTTAAAAAAAGCTCAAGCCTTGGATGATTAACACCTTCGAGAATTGCAATAAGCTCTTACAGCGGTACTTTCCAACGCAATATAGAAACACCTGCGAAGTTCTGATGAATTCTCGAAAGTATTTATAGCGATAAGGTAGTTTTAAGTGGAAGCCTAGCTTGAGAATCAAGAAAACCCCCACACAACAGTGGCAAATAAACATGAAGTTCAAAACGAAAGGCGTTAATTTCTTTGAGAATTGCAACAAGCTCTTAGCAGCGGTATTCTCCAACGCAATATAGAACTATCTGCAAAATAGTGGTGAATTCTCGAATGTACGTAAGCGATAAGAT
>NIUZ01000046.1 GCA_002254285.1 Bacteroidetes bacterium 4572_112
CGGAAGTATTTCACCAACTATACAAGGTGCAGTAAGCCCAATTAACTACAATTGGAGTAATGGCGATAATACACAAAATATAATAAACCTTGGAGCAGGTAATTACTCACTAACAATAACAGATGCAGATGGTTGCATTGGAAATTACGACACATTACTAATTGAGCCAAATGAGCTTAAAACCGACACAGCTTCCGTAAGTATACCTTGCGATCTTGCATGTATAGGAAAAGCTTTTGCAAATCCACAAGGAGGCACACTACCCTATCAGTGGCAATGGAATGACGCTAATACACAGGCCACAAACCCAGCAATACAACTTTGTAGTGGAACTTATTTAGTTACCGTAACGGATGCAAACAACTGTGTAACAACAGATACAGTAACAATAAGAGATGAAAGTGTAAATTTAGACTTTAAAGCATGGAGCGATAGAGATACTATTTACGAAGGCGAAATCGTAAACTTACATTCAACAATATTAAGCAATCAGTACTCATATACCTGGACACCAAGCAGCGGCTTATCTGATCCAAATATATACAACCCAACAGCTTCCCCAACTATCACCACCACATACATTGTGATTTCACAAGATGCATTCGGCTGTTACTGGACTGATACTGTTACCATTTATGTTACCGATGTTATTTGTGACGAACCATATATTTATGTTCCAAACGCATTTACACCTAATAATGACGGCAAAAATGATTTCTTAAAAGTGGAATCAAGCGTTGGTTACGATATGTTCTTTCAAGTATATAATCGCTGGGGTGAATTAGTATTCGAAACCGAAGATATAAACAAAACTTGGGATGGTAAATTCAGAGGAAAAGAAGCACAAGCGGGAATATATGTTTATCACTTAAGGCTTACTTGTTATAATCACGAAACATTCACAAAGAAAGGTAATATCACATTAATTAGATAATTTTTTTTGAAACTTATAAAACTCAAATACAATAATTTACATAATATTACTTATAACATTAATTTAAGTAATAGCTTTGCTGTAATTATAGTTTTTTTTGGTTTATTATTAGTTCCAAAACAGGCATATCTTCAAGATATACACTTCTCTCAATACTTTAATTCACCATTAAACCTCAACCCTGCCCTTACTGCATATTCGCAGGCAGATTTCCGAATGATACTTAATAATAGGAATCAGTGGGCTTCGGTAACAGTGCCATACAAAACCATATCTGGTAGTTTTGATTTCAAAGTACTTAAAAGAAAAAAGAATATGGACTATTTTGGTATTGGACTGATTTTCAACAAAGATGAAGCCGGAGACTCGCATTATGGTACTACACAAATAGGCCTATCAATTTCATGGGTAAAATCATTGGGCAGAAGGAACCATCATATTATATCTTTTGGAGGACAAGCATCTTATTTACAGCGTTCCATAGATTATACACAGCTCTATTTCCCAGAGCAATGGAATGGTAATATGTCTAATATCAATCAATCTCATAGCGAGATATTTACTGTTAACTCTTTCAGCTTTATGGACTATGCTGCAGGCGGGCATTATACTTTTGCTCCATCAACAAAATTTATGATAAGCGGTGGTTTATCTTTATGGCATATTAGTCAACCAAATCAAAACTTGATAGAAAACAATGAGGCAAAATTAAATATTAAAACCCAAATATACATAGAATCTGAAATTAGCACAAACAGTCCTATAAACGTATTACCAGGCATTTACACCTCATTTCAAGGACCATATAAGGAGATAATGTATGGTGGTAGAATTAATTATAAAGTACATAAGCAGAGGAAAAAGTATATGGCCGTTAGTGCAGGGCTTTACGCAAGAAATAAAGATGCTGCGACTATCTATGCTGGCTTAGATTATAAAAATGCACGCTTAGCTATCTCATACGACATTAACACATCGCCACTAAAAGCAGCAAGTCTATACCGTGGCGGTACCGAAATTAGTCTTAAATGGCTAATTCATAAACACAATAAAGTTCCCAGTATAAAAACAACCCCTTGCCCTATTTTCTAATAATGAGTTTAACAAAGCACTTATGGAAAGCCCTATTCTTATTGATAATATCGATAAGTAGTATCAGCTATGGGCAAAACTCAAAGGAAAGGGAAACCACCGCCGACAAATACGTTATTGAACAAAACTATTCGCAAGCAACCGATATTTATAGCAAACTACTCAAAAACGATAGTTTAAATTATGCATTACGAATAAAATATGGCAAAATATTAATCCTAGAACATAAGTATAGCAAGGCTTTTGATGAATTTAATAATATCATAAATACAAAAGACGATTTTCCAAAAGAGGCATTTTATTATTATGCTCAAACGGCTGAAATATTAGAAAAATACAATGAAGCTATAAATGGATATAGCAAATATATAAAATACGGAAAGCAAGCCGAACTTAGACGGATTGCTGAACAGCAAATAAAACAAATGCAGTTTGCATTAAGCAATAAAGCAGACAGTATAGATATAAGAATCATTCACTTACCACCTCCTATCAACACGGAGTACTCGGAGTTTAATGCAGTGCAAACATCTAGCAATAAATTAATATTCTCGCGATATCATGCACAATTTGCCGATAGTATTGAGAATGTATTTTCGCAGAATTACCTCTCGGATATATACGTTACCAAGCAGAGTGTTAGCGGATGGAGCAAACCACGAATTTATAGCGAAAAGCTATCTAGCAATAAGTATTTTTCTGCAAACGTGAGTTTTACGCCAAATAAAAGAGAGGTATACTTTACCCGTTGCTATGATAATGGTGGGCAAATTGGAAGATGTATGATTTATAATTCGGCTTTAAAAAACGGCAAATGGTCGCGCCCAAGGAAAGTTGAAACCATAAATAAGGTTGATTATACATATAGCCACCCATATATTGCAATATTCGAAAATTATAAGATTCTATATTTCAGCTCTGATATGCCCAATGGCTTTGGAGGCAAGGATATATGGTATTGCATGATTAGAAATAATAAGATTGAAGAACCTCTAAATGCAGGCAGTATTGTAAATACTGATGGTGACGAAATAACTCCTTACTACGATACAGAAACTCAAACTCTATTTTTCAGTTCCAATAAACATGAAGGATATGGCGGTTTTGACATTTTTAAAGTCACCGGAGCTCTTTCGAGCTTCAAAGGGCTAAATAATATGGGTGCAGGGATAAACTCCCCATCAAACGACCTATATTACATTAAAGGAATAGATGACGGAACTGCCTTTTTAAGTTCAAACCGCAAGGGTTCATATTTCCACGGAGATAGAGAAAATTGCTGTACCGATATATATATGATTCAGCAAATAACTGAAACAGAAGAGGCAATTGCTGAGCTCGAATATACCGACAGCATTCCTAAAGACACCACAGTAATTGCCATTAATAAGCTATTGCCATTGAGCCTATATTTCGAAAATGATATGCCTGATAGAAAAAGTATAAAAACCTATACTACTTCAAATTATAAAGATTTACTAAAGGAGTACATTAAGGCTAAAGAGCTTTATAAAAAAGAGTATTCTAAAGGGCTGGATAGAGAAGAATCAATAATTGCAGAGCAACAGATTGATGATTTTTTTAGCAAAAAGGTTGAAAATGGATTTAATGATTTGAATAAATTTGTAGAACTCTTAAAAACAGAATTGGAACAACAAAAGCATGTAAGGATAAAGATAAGAGGTTATGCCAGTCCATTGAATAGTCCTGAGTATAACCTAGCATTATCAAAAAGGCGAATTTCGAGTTTAAAGAACTTTATTAGACAGTACGATAATGGATTTTTTATAAAATACCTCGATAATATTACTGATACAATCAATAGGTTAAGTATTTACGAAGATCCATTGGGCGATAGTCAATCTACGGGCTTGGTAAGCGACAATCCAAACGATAAAAGGAATTCGATTTATAGTAGAGAGGCAGCTCTACAAAGAAAAATACAGATTATAATGTATAGCAGTGACAATAGTTTTGAAATCAGCCCAAATGCCTACCCTATTCTTAAATGGAAAAACAACCTTATAAACGTTGGTAACATTAAGAAAGGCGAAAATAAATCACTTATCGTATATTTCGAAAATAAAGGAGAATCAGAGCTTATTATAAAGTCATTTGAAAAAGATTGTGATTGTTTACAAGTACAGAATCCTAAAAAGGAAATTCAAGCAGGGAAATCAGGAAAATTTTATCTATTGATTAATACTGATGACCTCAATAAAGGTTCTTATACTCAATTGATTACTTTAAAAACCAATGAGTATATGGAAGAGAGTACTTTTAAGATTAAGTTTGAGATTATTGAGTAAGCTGTGTCGCCATCTACAAATAAACAAACAGGGAACTCCTAACGGAGTTATTAAACATATATGACTGTAGTTTACAAATAGAGAAGCCCTATGGGCTTTATACAGTCAATCAACTCTATCTTCACCACCAAGTCACACGAAATCATATTACGAACAAAAGCTTAAATCCATAGAACTTCCTTATTTGTCGCACTTTGTGCTACAAATACAATCAAAGTCCGTAGGACTTGCCCAATCAACAAAATAGGCACAAAAAAAAAGACCCTAAATAATTAGAGTCTTTGAATATCGTATTTGATGTATTAGTTTTATTTAGAAATCAAATGTAAAACTATCATCATTTTTATAAGAATTTTTTACCGGTACAGCCCACATTTTCAAGAATATAGTAGATTTAAGTTCGTCATCATACTTAATATCTTTAAGCTTATCATCCATAAGTTTTAGGAATGCTTCCTTATCTTCTTCTGTATAGAAACTCTTGAACTGAGTGTTTTTATTAATAATATCGGTAGCAACATAATTCTTTGGCCATAGCTTATAGTTACTATGAATAAAGCCATCAATATGGTCTGCTAATAGCTTAATCTTTTCATTTTTACGAGGAGCTTGCTCATCCATTTCACGAAGCTCTTCTTTTGTAATTTCATTACCAAAATGTATATGTACTCTACCTTTAAATCCCATTAGACCATTATACATACTATTGAAATCGTCCATTGGACCTTTTTCAAACTTTCCATCTAATTCTATTGCGCAAAGCTCATTTACCTTACTAATAATGCAAGGATCATTTTCGTAGCTAATGGCAACAGGGATAATATGTAACTGGCTATAATTTTCAACAAAATCCTTTGATCCCGACATTTGGAACATTTTCAATAAACCGGGCTGAGTTGTATCATTACCATTTTTAGCTCTACCCTCGCGTTGAGCAATCCATACAGAGCTTTTGTGCGTTGTAATAAGCTCACGCATATAAGTAGATAGTTTCAGCGAATTTTCAAGCATTTCCTGAACACTAGCATCGCGAATAACCACAAAACTCTTATTCAATCGTGCCATATCTTTAATCCAAGGCGTTCCTAAAAGGTTGTTTCCTATGGCAATAGCAGTAGATTCAAAATCAGAATCGAATGATTTATGTAGCTCATGATTAAGAAGAGCTGCATCCATCACAATATTGCGATGATTAGAAATAAATAGGTATTTATCGGAGTTACTATTACTTAGTTTTTCAGCATTTTCGGAGCTAAGCTTAGTGATACTTTTACTTATCAAAAGCTTAATTATGCCAAGAATAAAATCTACCTGAAAATCCTTAATTTTAGTATAAGAAAGCACTTTTTTTGTTGCCTCCTCTTCTGTCAAATTAGGCTCCACGAACCTACATATTTGTCCAAAAGTGGGCTCTTTAGTAACTCTCTCTAAGGCAGATTTAAGGTCATCTTCCTCGTAATATTTTATGTCTGAAAAATCGAATTCCATGTAAATTATTGTATTTTTAACAATGGACAAAGGTATAAAATTTTATCTCCCTATTTACCATAATCTAATATTTGAAAAAGTAATTATTACGAACTATCTATCAGTAATTTATAGCTATAAAAACAATAAATATGAAAATAAAAAAGCAACCTTTATAATAGCCTTAATTCAATAAACCTATTGACAAACCAACCGAAAGAGCTAAAGGAAATTCATTACCATAGGCTATATGACTATAATAATATTCGTCTCCAATAGAGATTGCATAACCAACTCCTGCATTTATTGATAGAGAGAATTCATCATCGAGTATCCATTGCTTGCCAAAGTTTAGTAGCAAAGCAAAAGAAAAAGCATCTTCCCTAGTTGACTTATTATATGACTCATAGGAATAATATGAGACCACCATATCTGGGCGAATAAAAGAACCATGCATTATATGAGCATACTCCCCAGCTTTTTTATAAACCGAAGGCTTCTTAATTAGCTTATAGCCTGCACGTATATATGCACCTCTAGCATTTTCGTGCATTGAAGTTCCAAGCCCAATAATACCAACTGCATATTCCATACTCCTACTGGGTTTCATACTACGCTCATAACCCAACGAAAGCGCACCCCCTAATGGAGAGAATAAACCAAATTTCATAATATTTTTATGCTGCTTCTGAAGAGTTTTTTCCAAGCTAGGCACTTGATTAATAAAATCGTACCTACCAGAAGCATATACAACTTTAATAACCAAATCGCGATCAATCATATGAACCTCATCACCAGTGTATTTTTGCTGAGTATATTTAATACTATTGGCATCTACACTAACAATTAGGCATTCTATAACTTCATTATTTTTTTTATAAATTTGGTCTTGTGCATGCACCGAAACAAATAATATCGTAAGTATTAGGGATATAGCTAACTTCATTTTTGTATGTTTAAATATCTGTAATTCGTGTTATTAAGAAAAACAAATATACTATATATAATTATATTATCAGGAATAAAATAGCAACAAAACTTCGGTAATAAAGCAGTTTTACACACAATAATTATTACATTTATTTTTATACATCTTCGTTTCTTTCTATTAACTAAATAAATTATCTTTGGAAAATGTTATTTAAAGATGTAGTAGGACATATTGAGATAAAAAACAGGCTAATTACCAGTGTTTTAAACAAACGAATTAGTCATGCTCAATTATTTATGGGAGCAGAAGGAAGTGAAAAACTTGCTTTGGCTATAGCTTATGCACAGTTTATTGCTTGCGATAATAAGCAAACTCAGGGATTGCAGGGTGGATTAATTGCCGATTCGTGTGGTAGTTGCCCTAGCTGCATTAAGTATCATAAGCTTGCTCATCCCGATTTACATTTCACTTTCCCAGTGGCAACCACAAGGACCGTTACAAGTAAACCTATTAGCGATAATTTTATTAAAGAATGGAGAGAAGCACTTTTGGAAAGCAATTACTATATTAGCTTAAACGAATGGCTAATTAAACTAGGCATTGAAAATAAGCAAGGAAGCATTAGTGTAAACTCAGCAAATAGCATAATTAAAACCTTAGCAATGAGCTCTTATGAAGGCAATTATAAGGTTATGATTATTTGGATGATAGAAAAAATGCACCATGACGCTATTCCAAAAATCCTTAAAATACTAGAGGAACCGCCAGAAAAAACCTTATTTATATTACTTACCGAAGACCCAAATAATATACTTAAAACCATAACTTCGCGTACACAGTTAGTGAAACTCAAGCCATTAGACGATAATAGTATTTCTAATTACTTAAAAAGCAATTTTAACCTTCCTCAAGAAAGAATAGATTCGTTGGTGCATGTAGCTGATGGCAATTTCAAGAATTTACTGCCAATACTTGCTAATAATGAGGAGCCAAATCCATATTTCGACATATTCCGACAAATGATGCTGTTGGCCTATGGGCGTGATTTTGCTAAAATGCGTGGCAGTGCCGACAAAATATCGAAAATGGGTAGAGAAAACATTAAACAACTAATGTATTTTGGCCTTAAAACAGTGAGAATGTGCATGTATCAATCCTTGGGAAGTACAAATTTAATAAAAGCTAGTGGACAGGAGCTCGACTTTATTAAAAAGTTTAGCAAATTTGTACATTATGGTAACGCTCCTGAGATTACTGATGTTCTTAATGATTGCATTTTCCATATTTCGAGAAACGTAAATGGTAAAATTGTAATTATGGATACTTTGCTTAAAATAAGTGGAATACTTTATAATAGTAAGTAAGACATAATAACACCATCCAATTAATAAATTAAAAAAACTCAACATAATGATATTACTTAAGAACGCCAATATTGTAAATAACAATAAGGTAATTACAGCATCGGTACTAATTGAAGGTGAAATAATTAAAGATATTTTTGAAGGAGAAATCCCTGAAATTGATGCTGAAGTTATTGATTTGCAAGGTAAATATCTATTACCCGGTATTATTGATGACCAAGTACATTTCAGAGATCCAGGACTTACTTATAAAGCTGATATTGCCACCGAAAGTAGAGCTGCTATTGCTGGTGGAGTAACATCATATATGGATATGCCAAATAATAACCCTCCTATTCTAACACAAGATTTATTGGAGAAAAAATATAAGGATGCGGCTACAAAATCCATGGCTAATTACAGCTTTTATATGGGTGCATCAAACGATAATTTGGACGAAGTACTTAAAACTAATCCATCAAACGTATGTGGAATAAAGGTTTTTATGGGCTCATCAACAGGAAATATGCTTGTTGACAATCCTGAAACGTTGAAAGGTATTTTCAGCCAAGCTCCTACCCTTGTTGCCACACATTGTGAGGATGAAGAAACTATAAAAAAGAATACTGCTGAATTTAAGAAAAAGTATGGCCTAGATATGCCAATTAGAATGCATCCACTTATTCGCTCTGCTGAAGCTTGTTACCTATCATCATCAATGGCTGTAAAGCTTGCAAAAGAGAATAATACTCGCCTGCACGTATTGCACCTTACTACGGCAAAAGAAATGGAGCTTTTTGACAATACTATAGCTTTAAAGGATAAAAAGATTACTGCCGAAGTTTGTGTACATCACCTTATTTTCAATGATAAGGATTATGATACATACGGAACAAAAATTAAGTGGAATCCTGCTGTAAAAACCGAGGACGATAGAAAAGCATTATTGCAAGCTCTTATTGACAACAAAATTGATGTAATAGCTACCGATCATGCCCCACATACTGCTGAAGAAAAGGATAATAACTATTTTGAGGCACCATCTGGCGGGCCATTAGTACAACACTCATTGGTATCTATGTTAGAGTTTTATCATAGAGGCGAGTTAAGCCTTGAGCAGATAGTAACAAAGATGTGTCATGCTCCTGCCGACTGTTTCGCTATAAACAATAGAGGATATATAAATAAAGGAAATTTTGCCGACCTAGTGGTTGTAGACCTTAATAATAAATGGACTGCCGACAAATCTAATGTACTATATAAAGTAGGTTGGTCGCCATTTGATGGCAAAGAGTTTAAATCTAAAGTAATGATGACCTTCGTTAATGGTAGCCTAGTCTATAATAATGGTAAATTTGATGAAAACTTTAGAGGAAAACGCTTATTATTTAACAAATAAAACACAATATAATATTGAAATTTAATAACTTACAAAGACAAATACTATGAATTACAAAATATTACTTATTAGCCTTTTTACTTTTATAGGCATAACTTTAAAAGCACAAATTCCACCAAATTATTATGATAGTGCTGTTGGTAAAAAAGGATTACAAATGAAGATAGCATTACATAATATTATTGATAACCATACTGTTGCAAGCTATAGTTCACTTCATACTCATTATCAAACAACCGATAAAAAGGCCAATGGCAAGGTATGGGATATGTATTCTGATGTACCTGGCGGAACACCTCCTTATGAGTTTACATTTATGACTGATAAATGTGGAAATTATCAAAACGAAGGCGATTGTTATAATAGAGAGCACTCTTTTCCACAATCGTGGTTCAATAAAAGCTCACCTATGAAATCAGATTTATTTCACGTATACCCTACTGATGGTAAGGTAAATGGAATGCGATCAAGCTATCCTTATGGCGAAGTAAGCAATCCTACAAAAACATCGCTAAATGGATGTAAATTAGGACCAAATACCACTGCTGGGTATTCAGGAACCGTATTTGAGCCTATTGATGAGTATAAAGGAGATTTTGCTCGTACATACTTTTATATGGCTTCTCGATACTATAGTGAAGACGGATCGTGGCAGAATAATGCAATGGTAAATGGCGCTGAGCCAAAACCATGGGCCCTAAATATGCTATACCAATGGCATATACAAGATCCTGTAAGCGTTAAAGAAACAAAAAAGCCGCTCAAAAGCTAATTGTGGATTTTTATCCAAACCCTGCAAATACAGAGGTGAATATTTTAATTGATGCAAATAACAGCAGTTATTATGTTCAAATAATAGATATTAGCGGAAGAATACTTATCAATGAGCAGAAAAGTGGAAATAAATCGCGTATAGATATTTCTAATTTAGAAACTGGCATTTATATCCTTAGCATCAGAAACGAAGAAAATCAATTCAAAACCTTTAAACTAATAAAGCAATGACAAAAATAAGACTTACCAAAGAGTTTGAATTTGAGATGGCACATTCGCTTCTTAATTACGACGGCCTATGCCAACATATTCATGGTCATTCGTATAAATTGGCTGTAACAATAAAAGCCACGCCAAATTGGGACAAAGCGTCGCCAAAGCGTGGTATGGTAATGGATTTTGGAGCTTTAAAAAAGATTGTAAACCGACTTATTGTTGACCCACTGGATCATGCTTTTGTAATAAATAGCGAAACTCCATCGGAATGGATAACAAATAATCAACAATTATTCGGCAGAACATATGAGGTTGATTACCAACCTACTTGCGAGAATATGGTTATTGATTTTGCCGACAAAATTATTCCAGAATTACCAGAAGGCATTGAATTAGTTGCCATTAAACTACACGAAACGGCCACTAGCTATGCTGAGTGGTTTGCGGAAGACCAAATATAATAGTGAATAGTGAAGGGTGAAGTAACTAATCATATAACTACTTAAGCTTTCACTATTCACTTTTAAACACTTATATAAAGGGATAAGGGTGAAGTTGTATTATCAATTATGTAAATCATTAAAAGAAAATGAAACTTATGAAAAAAAGCACCATTTTAATGGCTGTAATTATTTCTATTACAGGATTAGTAATATTTGGATGTAACTCTCACTCACCAAAGAAAGTAGACCCTTCTGTTTTAATACAAAAACGTCCCAATAATAAATTCGAAATTATAGCCGATAGTTTGAAAATGCTTGGCAAATTTGATGCTGCTATAAAAAACTATAACAAATCATTGGAAATTGATAAGTCTATAAATACACTGTATAATATCACATACATTTATGCTCTTGAAAATAATTTAGACTCAGCATTTTATCATTTAAATTTGATTAACGCCTCCCTTGATTCGTCAGCTTGGAGATTATCGAATGGACAATTAATAAACTTAGTAAATGATAATCGTTGGAAAGATGTAGTTGATATTAGGTTTGAAAAATATCAAGCAAAATTTGGAGATTTAAATTATCCTAATCTATCGAAACAACTAATGACTATAGACGTTTTAGACCAGTCATATAATACTCTCATGAATATTTATCCTGATTCTTCTGACTATTATTGGAAAATGAAAAAAGAAATTAACGATAAAAACGTGCAAGATGCAGAGGAAATAATTGCGAACTACGGTTGGGTACTTACAAAGGATGTTGGACAAATTTCTAACTATGTTTTATTCCTAGTGTTTCAACATTGTGGAGATGTAAAGTTAATGCGTAAGTATGAACCATTATTAAGAAAAAATGCTGAAATTGATGATTCTTTTAAGAATCAATATGCTACATATATTGATCGAATTTTAGGATATGAAGGTAAAAACCAAATTTATGGTACGCAGATGTCCTATGATTCTTTAAAACAAGTATATTATTTAGGGGATAATCTTGCTTCACCAGATAGTCTTTCTATTTTAAGAAAAAGAATGAAATTAAATCCCATTGAAGATTACTTGAAAACTATGAATGCAGAGCTAAGGGTAGAAGTAAAATAATCCTCTTTAGATTTTATATTATTATCACTTTGGCAATAAGGACTTAATTCCACATTCTTAATTCTTAATTCCTAATTCTACATTCTTAATTCCCAATTCTATCTCTTCCCTTCCATGCTTTTTTTTCAACTTACGGGCGCGGGTTAGGAATTCATCAAGCTTCATTTCTTTATAATAATACCAATTTGGTATAAATCATGCCGTGGGTAGCTCAAATTTTATGGTCAGTATTTGCATAAAAATACTCTTTCCCCAACACAAGTTGCAAATACTTAAATTGTTGGCTCCATATCTTTTGTGATAAATGACTAATACCAAATTAATACCAAAACACGCCATATAAATCGTTTATATTTCCCTATTACTGCGTTAAAAATTATTTCCATAGCTTCGGCTATGCAAATAATTTTTGCCTTCTAATAGGAAAATATATTCCAATTTATTTATAGCGTATTTTGATACCAAATTGGTATAAAAGGCCATCAAAATTTGGACTTGGGAATGATGCATTTACTTGACTTATATAACAATCCCTAAACGAGTTTTCCAGCACAGCAAGTGAGTTTAATGATAATGGTAAAAACACATTTGCCTCGGCAGGGTGAAATTTATACATCAAAAAATAGTATTCCCAAATACAAGAAGTGAAAACCTTTACTATTTATTTTTTCAAAAGTACAATGAGATTATTATTAGGGGAGAAATAATAATTATGATTTGAAATATTTATTTTTTATTTTTTGTATGAAAGTGAAATCATCTTTATGCACTTTCAATGAAGTAAATCCAGATATCTCAACAACTTCTGAGACCTCTGTTCTAAATATATTAATATATTTTCGAAGTGGACCATGCTCTAAGTAGTCAATATATTTATTAAGGCTATCATCACTCCCTTCTGCTTCAATATCAACATGAACAGAATCACCATTTTTATAAACAGCCTGTATATCATGTTTAAAAGCACCAATCTGAGAATAGAAATTAAAATCAATACGATTTAAATCACCTTCCATAAATATATTAATATGTTTTTTATTCATCTAAATAAAATTTGTTACATGAAAACAGCATTAGAATTTTACCGCTTAGCAAAATCCACTCCAAAATACATAACACCCTAGTTTTCTATGCATAAAGCAAATATCATCATATAATATTGGGTACGTAATTCCCAATAAGAGAGCCCTTCTACAACAAAGAAACACTCATTTTTTTATAGTAATATTTGATACTTTGGGTGCCAAATATTAATTTACAAGGATACAACTTTTTTATAGTTATTTACAAAAAAAATCAGCTAATAGAACATTCATTTGATTTGAAATCCTTAAATATCAAAAAATTACGTAATTAATATATGAAACGAACATAAGAGATTTTAATCTTAATTTACCCCATAGATTGAGGATTAAAATATTATTATGTAACTCATATCACCATTAAAAATATAAACATATGAAACGAGCATGACAAAATAATTATTTAACT
>NIUZ01000185.1 GCA_002254285.1 Bacteroidetes bacterium 4572_112
TTGGTACTACTTTTGGCGCAATGATAGGTACATCTACTGTAACAACTTATGTCGAAAGTGCATCAGGAGTTGCGGAAGGTGGGCGTACAGGCCTTACCGCTTTTTCAACAGCAATGATGTTTCTAATAGCACTTTTCTTTGCTCCATTATTTATTATGATACCAGGTGCAGCTACTGCTCCAGCATTATTTATTGTTGGACTATTTATGATGACTCCTATTCTAAAAATAGATTTTGAAGATTATTCTGAATCAATTCCTGCTTTTTTTACAATAATAATGATGCCACTAACATATAGCATAGCCGACGGTATTGTATTCGGAATGCTTGCTTATGTTCTCATAAAATTATTCTCTGGAAAATTCAAAGATATTTCAATAGTAATGTACGTTCTTGCAGTATTATTTATTATGAAATTTTATATGCATTAACATGCTAATATAAACAGATATATTAAGGCTGATATTTATACAATATTGGCCTTATTTTTTTACTTCAAAATACTATTGAATGTTTAACTAAAACCATTAAATTTGTACACCTTTTTAAAACAACATTAAACAATAAATAACAACAATATGAAAAAGATTATTTTTACAAAAAACGCACCTGCAGCAATAGGACCATATAGTCAAGCCGTAGAAGTAAACGGAACATTATACATCTCTGGTCAGGTACCTGTAGACCCAGCAATTGGCAAAGTAGTAGAAGGCGGAATTACCGCTCAAACAGAGCAAGTTATGAAAAACATTGAGGCTATTCTTGATGAGGCTGGCTATACTTTCGCTGATGTAGTTAAGTCTACTTGCCTACTTAGTGATATGTCGAATTTTGCGGCTATGAACGAAATTTATGGTAACAGATATACAGAAAATCCTCCAGCACGTGCAGCTTTTGCCGTTAAGGAACTTCCTTTGGGAGTATTAGTTGAGATTGAAACTATTGCAGTAAAATAACAAAACCTTAATAGCTATTCCATACTTTAATTATAGCATGGAATAGCTTTTTTTTATTTGAAAATAAATCACCAAACAAAACATCATGAAACGAATAGTATTCGTAATTCTCTTATTCGTAGGATTTTTACAACAAACAACAGCCAAAGAAGGAATGTGGATTCCTTACCTTCTTGAAAAAATAAATGCAAGCGATATGCAAGCAATGGGAATGCATATTACAGCAAAAGATATTTATAATGTTAATCAACCAAGCCTAAAAGACGCTATAGTATTTTTTGGCAGAGGTTGTACTGGTGAAATTGTTAGCGACAAAGGACTTCTTTTGACAAATCACCATTGTGGTTATGGTCAAATACAGAAGCATAGCACCATTGACCACGATTATCTTACTGATGGTTTTTGGGCAATGAGCAAAGAGGAGGAACTTATAAACCCTAACCTTAGTGCTCGCATACTTACATCTATGGCTGATGTAACAGAGGCTTCACTTAAAGGTGTGGATGCTAGTATGAGCCAAAATGAACGCAAAGAAATTATTGCAAAAAATATTAAGGCCATTAAAGAAAACCTTAAGCCTACAAAATTTCATAAAGTTGATGTGCGTCCATTTTATAATGGCAATCAATATATATTGATGGAATATGATGTGTATTTTGATGTGCGCCTTGTGGGTGCTCCTCCATCAAATATTGGCAAATTTGGTGGTGATACCGACAATTGGATGTGGCCACGTCATACTGGTGATTTCTCAATATTTAGAATTTATGCCAATGCTGAAAACAAAGCTTGCGATATAGCTGATGATAATGTGCCTTATAAACCTAAGCAACATCTTAAAATTTCTTTGAACGGATATAATGAAGGCGATTTCACTTTCATATTTGGATATCCTGGCCGTACTCAAGAGTATATTCCTGCAAAGCAAGTTGAGTATATTACTCAAACTATGAACCCTTTTAAGATAGACCTACGTCGCAAAAAACTTGATATTATGAGTAATGCGATGGAGAATGATAAAAAAATCCGCATTCAATATTCGGCAAAATATGCTGGTGTTGCCAATGGATGGAAAAAGTGGATAGGTGAGAATAAAGGAATAAAAGGTAATAAAGCTGTTGCAAAGAAGCAAGAAATGGAAGCTAGTTTTATTAAGTGGGCTAATAACGGACATAAAGAATATGCTACTGTACTCGAGGGCTATAATAAACTTATTGCTGAACAAACTCCTTACGAAATGGCTTATACTTATTTTATTGAAACTAGCTATTATCACGATTTAACAAAATACTCATATTCGTATACAAGTTTAGTAGCTAATGCAAAAGATAAAAACGTTAGTGATGAGGATTTTGACAAAACTCTAAAAACATACATTGCTGGAACGGAAAGCTTTTATAAAGATTATAATACTTCTGTAGACTTGGATATTTTTAAAGCCGTAGTTACAGCATATAAAGACTTTCCATATATGAATGTATCATTACCAACATTTATTCATACAATAAATCAAAAATATAAAGGTGATGCTAATAAATATGCTGAATATGTATACTCAAAAAGCCTTTTTGCATCAAAAGATAAGATCAAAAACTTTTTGGAGAATAGTAGTCGAAAGAAAATTACCAAATTAGAAAAAGACCCTATGTATATTCACTCTGTAGATGTATATTATAATTTTATTGATAATATAAGACCAACTTTAGGCTCTTTTACTAATAGAACGGATAGCTTGCAACGTATTTATATGAAAGGCTTACTTGAGTTTAATACTGGCAAAACCCTTGCTGCTGATGCTAATTCTACTTTAAGAATTGCTTACGGTAAAGTTGAAGCTTTCGTACCTCGAGATGGTGTAAAGTATAATTACTATACTACCTTAAGTGGTATTATTGAAAAGGAAAACCCTGATATTTATGATTACGTGGTAATGCCGAAACTAAAGACATTGTATAATGACAAAGATTATGGCAAATATGGTGATAAGGATGGCAGTATGCACGTTTGCTTTATTGCATCAAACCATACTACTGGAGGAAACTCGGGAAGCCCTGCTTTAAATGCTGATGGCGACCTTATAGGAATCAACTTCGACAGAAATTGGGAAGGTACAATGAGTGATCTCAATTATGACATTAGCCGTGAGGAAATGACTTTTGTGCAAAAGCCTGTAAAATCTATTGAAACTACTAAGGAATAATTATTAGCCCAAACATAAAACCACAAAGCCCCATAATATTTGATTATTATGGGGCTTTCTTTAAAATCAAACAGACTTCCATCTGTTTTTCTAATATTATAATTTACTTAATCTTTTATTTAGTTATATAAGTAATACCAATTTGGTATCAAAATACGCTATAAATAAATTGGAATATATTTTCCTATTAGAAGACAAAAATTATTTGCATAAAAGCCTGTACTGAGCATGTCGAATCAGCTACATCAAAGCTTTTTTCAGAAGATGAAAATGAAGGAAACGTTTTAATTTTTCTTCCTTCCAAATTATAAAGACACACATTAGTTGCATTAATAATATAATCAGCTTTTACGATAAAGAACTCTCCTACTGGATTCGGAGCAACCGAAAAATTAATTCTTTTACTATCTTCAATAGATCCAATAAGAATTATAAAAGTAGTATCACTTACAACCTTAGTACCGCATTTCGACACTTCCAACGAAACTGTATATGTACCTTCGATAGAATAAAAATGATATGGTTCAAATAATGTTGATGTAGCGCCATCACCAAAATCCCATAAGTAAGCATCGGCATATTTACTATAATTAGTAGTACTTATGCTATCCATAAAACCAGATACTGCAAAATCTGAAACAGGGCTAAACTTACCCACATTCCATTTTGATAAGCTATCGTATGCTATAAGCTTGGCTGCATTACGAATATTTGAAGCATCAGAATCCGAAAGGCCATAATCAGTAGATATTAACAATGGCGATTTCTTAAACACCAAAGAGTAAAAGGTACAAGCTGCAGCATATGAGCCTAATAAAGAAGGATGACTGCCATCTGACGAATACAGATTCATTGTTGGATAATTATCTCTAAGGTAATGCCATACAGCACCCACTGGCGACACTAAGGCTTCATTAGAATCAGCCATCATACGATAACGAAGATTCAATAAACTATCCATACCCTCGTATGTGCACACAGGAGGCCATGATGCACAGTTTCCCTGGTCACCATTTTGCCTACCCCAAGTCATAAAAAACATGGGCGTACTACAGTTATTATAATATCTGAATGTATCGCATAGAATTTTGGCATAAGGAAAAACTTCAACACTCACCTGCGACATAGGAAAAGACGGACGTTGACTCTGCTCTTGCAAAACAACATAATCCCAGCTTCCTTGTTGCATCATGCCAATAGTAGCAGAGCTTGCACTATGACCTTGCAAAGTTTGCCCACCAGCTGTACTACTAGCATAGTATACACTATCTCCAGCACTTCTAGCCAGTTTACTGAGTATCAATGGTAAATCATTGGCATAAGTATACGAATTTCCTACAAAAAGGACTTTCTTTATCTGCCCAACAGAAATAAAAGAAGATAATAATATTAAAAATATTATAGTAAAGCGTGAATACATTAGTGACAAAATTAGTTATTAATTACTGTTGATTTAATATATGACATTAAAAGTAGTAAAACTAATGCATCGCTTACAAATAAAATTACAATTTATTTAAACATAGACAGCTTTGGCCATATCACGCATATTATACGAGGAGCTCATAACCTCACCATATGCACCAACCGACCTAATAGAGACTAGGTCCGGGCAGACTTACAGACGCTCTAAGACTGTACGCCATAAAGACCTCCATTTGTATAATTTATCATTATCAAAATTTTCTACTCTATAATTCAGTTAAATATAATAATGTGGTTTTCCCGAGGGCATGGTACGTAATAACGGACCAAATTGCGATCAAAAAAACTCTTACTTTATTAACAACAATCAAAGATATTAAAAAAAACAGTTAATGATTATTATTGAGGACATTTCTCTTTTACCCTCGGAAACATAGGGTTTTCCGAGGAAAAGGTCTGTTATTACAAACTTTTTTTTAGAGGGTAAATCATGCTAGCGTCGATGTCGCTTTGAGCGACGCCGACGCTGTGCGCATTATTGGATAGTTATTGGATCTTATCACTATTTTGCTAACTTAGAACAAGCGAA
>NIUZ01000047.1 GCA_002254285.1 Bacteroidetes bacterium 4572_112
TTTTATATAATATAAAATACATCAGCTTATTATATTCTGTAATACCTAATTGAATTATTTTATCTTTGCCATCTAAATTCAAAAAACACAAAACATGAATAAAATATTTACATTAATTTCAGCATTTATTATAATCTCTGCTAGCACTTTTGCTCAAGATATAAGTGCTTTATACGAGAAACTAAATAAGTCGGTAGTTGTAATACGAGTAATGGAGAGCAAGACCAAAGGTACAGGTAATTCTTCGGATAAGGTATCCTATGGTGCGCTTGGTTCTGGAGTTCTTGTTGGAAAGGAAACTATTCTTACGGCAGCTCATGTTGTTAATAATGGTGATAAAATTAAAGTAGTTTTTACTGATGGACAAGAGCTTGCTGCAGTAGTAGAAAGCTTATCTAAGATTGCAGATATTGCTAAAATTAGAGTTTTAGGAGTAATTAAGGATCCTCATCCTGCAAAAATGGGTGATAGTGATAAAGCCAAAATTGGTGATAAAGTAATGATTATTGGTAGTCCTATGGGATTAGAGCATTCTCTTTCGGTAGGTTATATCAGTAGAAAAGAAAAGCATAAATCAAAAACCAGCAACTTCAGTAGGTTGGAGATGTTTCAAACTGATGCAGCTATAAATACAGGTAACTCAGGCGGTCCTATGTTTAATTTGGATGGTGAGGTTATAGGAATTGTAAGTTCTATTATGTCGCGCTCTGGTGGTTTCGAAGGTATCGGCTTTGTTGCTACTATCAATATTATTAAAGAGTTATTAATAGAAAAGCATAATACTTGGTTAGGAATGGATTCGCAAATTCTATACGGTCCTTTGGCTTGGGCATTAAATGTTCAGCAAGGTGGTGGTGTTCTAGTTCAGAATGTAACTAGCAACTCTCCAGCTTACTATATGGGTCTTAAAGGTGGAAATATTATTACTAAAATAGGAAGCGAAGAGCTTGCCATTGGTGGTGATGTATTGCTTCAATTGGATGATAAAAAACTTGATAGCCCTGAGCACATTCTTATTGCCTTGGATTATTTAAATGCTATGAAACCTGGTACTAAATATACTTTTAAAGTATTACGTAAAGGCGAAATTATTGATATCAACTGGACTATAAAGTAATTCGGTTTTAAAATATTTATTGAAATGCAATTGTAGTTTTATTCTGCAATTGCATTTTTTTTTGCAACCTTATTTTTTAGAATTATGGGGATATTTTGCTTATACCAATTTGGTATTATACCATTTTGTCATAATTTTTGGCTGCGCTTTCAAAAATTTCGCCAAAATTATCTATGTATTATAATTCATAGCCCTACCCTATAGGGCATGACTATTGAATCTATTCATAAGGAGTTTTTATTTCATAAAGAAAATCCCACCGCCATCAATCAATTCCCCATCATATAATTCAATAATAGTATAACCTAATTTATTGCAATAATCTCGAATTTGCTCGCCTTGTTTATGGTGTTTTAGACTACCGATTACAAAAATATTTTTCTTGTAAATACCCAAGCAGCCTCCAATAAATCCATAATCAAATCCTTCTAATATTATCTCATTGGGATTTATAAATAAACCTTCAGGGAAATTCTTTTGAAGACTCTTTTCGCTGCTTATAATATGTGTGTTATCTATAATAAGCGTATTACATCTTGCATAAGATTGTTTGCTCTGTATCCATGTTTTATCCTTTGTAAGCTCAAGTATTTTCGGGTCACAAAACTTATTATTTCCTATAACAACATCATTATTATAAGATACATTATAAGCCGTTGTTAGAGGGTATTTATTGCCAAGTTGATTGTCTCCAAATTGAAATTTTATTTTATGTTTATTCAAAACTATAACTAAACTTAGAGGTGATTGTGGAGCAATTACCAATTTATTAGTATGCTGAAAAATAAAAATATCGGGATGGCCAGATATTGCTTCGTATACAATTCCTGAAGTTTCAAGCTCATATATTTCTCCGTATTCTTGGAGCTTATCTTTAGCTTGCTGTGGGAGCTTTTTATCAATAATAATCAACATGATATTCTAGCTTTTTAATATTACTGTCGGCATAAAACTTAATTCTATGAAAACTCTCAAAAAGTAGTTTTCTATTTTTCGCCTCATATCCAATGGCATAGTTGAGTTGCTTTGCTGCAACGGATATTTTTATTCTTTGATTATTGGATTCTTCGGTAATTAAAGATTGTAGTTTTTGCCACCAAACCTGCGTCATTACTTTTTCTTTGAAGTTGTACATATCGGGTCCGGCAGTAACTTCATTTTCCATAAGATTATCATCAGGATAAAGCCCAATACGGAGCACTTTTATATCTGCAGCTTCAAAAATATTATAAACTTCAGCACTTTGCCTTATGGCTTCATCTGTGGAAATAGCTTTATAATTGCCTCTTTTATATAAGGTGTCTAAAGATGTATCTTTAATAATAAGGGTGGGATAAATTCGAGTTTCTTTGGCTCCAAGTTGTACGATTTTATGAGCAGTTTCCTTAGATTTCTCAAGAGTATCACCCGGCAAGCCTATCATCATTTGCAAGCCAAGGGTAAATCCATTCTTATTTATTAGTTCACTGGCTTTTGCCACAGCATTATAATCATGCCCACGGTGGCTTTTTATTAATACCTCGTCATCCAATGATTGTGCGCCGAGCTCAATATGAGTTACGCCATATTTTTTAAGAATATCAAGAATATTTTGATCAATATTGTCGGGACGAGTTGAGATTCTTATGCCTGTGATTGTACCATCTTTAATATATGGACTGGCAAGCTTTAGGAAATCTATTTGCTCTTCAATAGGCATGGCAGTGAATGTGCCACCAAAAAAAGCAATTTGTATTTCAGAATTTTCTTTGGGAATACTCTCTAGGTGCTGATTTATTGTGTTTTTGATTTCGTCAAAATCAATAGCCGCATCCTTACCAGTTATTTTCTGCTGATTGCAATAAATACACTGAAAAGGACACGCCCTCTCGGGAATAAATATCGGAATATTATAATGACGAAGCACTGTTCCTTGGTTTTATATTTTTTAACTAAAGGCTTGTCCTGAGCTTGTCGAAGGGCTAAAGGCTAAAGGCTAAAGGCTAAAGGTTAAATGTTAAATGGTTAAGTAGGTTTTTCAACCCCTTACCATATTTTACAATTCTTTACTACCTTTTACAACTCCTTACTATACTTTACCCTATTTCCCAACTCCTTAACCTTTCTCTATTCTCCCTTCACTATTAAACTACTGTCCAACCAATCCTCTACCTTTTTTTTGTATAGTTTTGCTACGTAATCCGTCAGCAATAGTTCTGTCTAACAGTCCGTTAACGAATACGCTGCTACGTGGTGAGCTAAAGTGTTTAGCTAGCTCAATCATTTCGTTTAGCGTTACTTTCAATGGAATAGAATCGAATTTGAATATCTCGGCCATTCCCATACGGAGTAAAATAAGGTCCATATTTGCAATACGGTCAAACTCCCAGTTATTTGATTTTTCGACAATAATCTCGTCAAATTTCTCGCGGTTAACAATAGTCTCTCTTACCAAATCAATAACAAATGCTTTATCTTCGGCAACACGACCTTGTTTTTCTCCTTTATATAAGGTAGGTAGCTTTTGGCTAATATCTGTTTTTTCAGAAAACGAATGAATTGTAATATTCACCATTGCCAAACTCATATAGTAATCTTCGCTCCACATAGAGTTAATCTCTTCGAAATAAGAACGCATAACCTCATTCTTAATCAAGTGATTGCGCACTAAACCTAAGATAATATCTTTATCATTTTCGTAGGTATTCTCTTCGCGTTGCATATATTTTACATACTCCTTGCTTGAACGGAATTCGTGAACAACATTGCGGATAGTATCAGATGCCAACGACCATGTAATCTTTAGATTATCTTCTTTTAAAAGAAAATCTTTGTTCATTGCAATTTGGTGCAAAAACTTATTATCTATGAATCTTGTGTTGGGATTTAAATCTTCGGGAGTAGGGATGTATTTATTTTTTGATGCTTCTAACGACTCCTCAGCAAAACGATGGATTGCTGTAAGGAATGACAACTGATAGATATATAAATCGTATAATTTGTCAAGATTAGTGACCAATGATTTCTCTGTAGCGAGAGCATTTGTTTCACCTGATTGAAAGTGCGCATACAATGATTGTAAGGCTTTTATTCTCAGTTGTCGTCTGTTTAGCATAATAAAGAACTTTAAAAAAATTAATAATTATTTATAAATTTTGAAGTTGCAAAAATAGTGCTTTTTTCTTTTTGTCATTGCATTATTCTACATTATTAACGTTTTTATAAAATAATATTTTTTTGAAAGAAATCATCTTTGCAATCCTCCTAAAATTTAGTAGTTTAGCACTCCAAATAAATTTAAACCAATAGTAATAATGAAAAGCTTTTTAATACAATCTATTCTATTAATTATAATGATTAGTGGAATAAACGTGAATGCTCAGACTAATAAAACCGTTTTTGTTCATAAAGAAGTGCGAAATGCAATTGATAATAATACAAGAACAAATACAGGTGTTGTAGGCGATAACTACTGGCAAAACTATTGTAATTATGATATTAAAGCAGAAATATTTACCGACACAAAGTTGATTAAAGGAACAGAAGTACTTACTTATTTTAATAATAGTCCTGATACTTTAAGAAGGCTATATTTTTCTAATGTGCAAGATTTATTTAAGAAAGGTATAAAGCGTGATTGGGATATGGGGACGCAAGATTTGCACGATGGTGTACAGATTCACTCTATAGAGATTGATGGTGTGAATTTTGAAATGATAAATAATAAAACTGTATTTAGTAGCACTACCGATTTTATTGTGATTTTAAAAAGTCATTTTGCGCCAAAAACTACTCATAAAATTAAAATAGAATGGACAAATATTATTCCTAAATACACTACTGTGCGCAATGGAATATATGGCGAAACTAACTATATGTTAGGGTATTGGTTTCCTAAAATGAAGGTTTACGATGATATGTATGGCTGGGCCAAAATACCCCATACAGGAATGGCAGAGTTCTATAATGAATTTGGAAATTATAATGTAGAAATCACTACGCCAAAAGATTATAAACTATGGTCAACTGGTGTATTGCAAAATCCTGAGCATTTATATACAAAGACTATTTTAAAAAGAATTGAAGAAGCAAAAAAGAGTGATGAAGTAGTTAATATCATTACTAAAAAAGATGTTGAAAAAAAAGAAGTGCTTAAAAACAAAACTAAGAATTTGTGGATTCTTAAAATGGATTCGGTTACTGATTTTGCCTTTGCCATTAGCAAAGATTATCTTTGGGATGCAACAAGTATTCAGCTAAAAACTAAGCGAGTAAATGTTAATGCAGTATATAAATCAGACTCTAAGGATTTTGCTGAGATAGCAGAAATTACTCGTAATGTTATTGACTTTTTTAGTAATACTAATCCCGGTATTGAATATCCTTTTCCACAAATGACGGCCTTCAACGGTGGTGGCGGAATGGAATACCCTGCAATGGTAAATGATGGTGATAATGCTGATTTGGAGGGAACATTATACCTAACGGCTCATGAAGTTGGTCATTCGTATTTTCCTTTTAATACTGGCTTAAATGAGCAGCGTTACGCATGGATGGACGAGGGTTTGATTACATATTTCCCTCGCAAGTTTGTAAAGAAATATGTTGATGATAAGGAATTTACAGCGCATCGCCGTTTAGTAAAACAATACAATAAAGTTGCAACAACTGAAAAAGAGATGCCTTTGATGGTGCCTTCGTTTAACACCGGTATTGCATATCGTTATCAGGCTTATAACAAATCGTCGGTGGCATTTCATGTATTATGCAATTACCTTGGTGAGGATGTTTTTAATAAAGCCTTACAAGTATTTTCTGCTAATTGGGTACATAAGCATCCTACTGGTTATGACTTTTTTAATACTTTTAATACTGTAAGTGGCGAAAACCTTTCATGGTTTTGGAATCCTTGGTTTTTTGGAATGCAGAATGCCGATTTAGCCATCGGAGAGCTTAATGATGGTAAACTAAATATTGTAAATAATGGAGGATTACCTGTGGCTGTATTATTAACTATTTATAGTGGCGAGGAGTATAAAAAGCTTAGATTTAAGGCTAATGTTTGGAAGGATTCTGATGCATTATTGGTAGATATTCCAGAAGGATTTAAGCTTACAAAAGCAGAACTTAATACCTTAGATATGCCCGATGTTAATCATGATGATAATGTAAAAGAGTTTTAATAATTTGGAAAGTTGTCATAATTAAAATTCCAAAAAATAGATTATTTTCTTTTGTTTGCCCTTTTAGGTTTATTAAACTGAGTTTTGTAAATATAGTTTTAAATAGACTACACAATTAATCAGTTTTTATTATTTTGTAAATATGATTTAACGTTTTTTTTGCTATTTTCCAACTAACATAATCATCATCATTAGAGTTTTTAATCCGTTCTCTCACAATGTCTTTTTGCCATTTAGGTATAGTGGTACTATTGTGTTTTTCTTGCATGTTAGTTGTTTCCTTTTATAGGTACAAACATAGTGTTTTTATTAGCATAGAGTAAATAGAATTCATGTAAACAGAATTCATGAATTCTATTTACTCTATGCTAATAAAAAAAATTGATTTTTCATAAACTCAAAATGTAATTTATTATCCGAAAAAAACGATAAGCCCCTCATAATTAATTTTACATTTGCATATTGAATAATAGGTTTTGATAGCATAATTATAAAACGATATTTATGGATTACGATATTATAATAATTGGTAGTGGCCCAGGTGGTTATGTGGCTGCAATTCGCGCATCGCAATTGGGCTTTAAAGTGGCAGTTGTTGAGCGTGCTGAGGTTGGAGGTATTTGCTTAAATTGGGGTTGTATTCCCACAAAAGCTCTTTTGAAAAGTGCTCAGGTTTATAATTATATTAAGCATTCTGAGAGTTATGGAGTAAAGGTTGAAGGCGAAATTATTGCTGATTTTGATGCAATGGTTGAGCGTAGCCGTGGTGTCGCTGCAAATATGAGTAAAGGAGTTCAGTTTTTGTTCAAAAAGCATGGTATAGAACTTATTCAGGCTCATGGTAGCTTGTTGGAAGCTCATAAGGTTAAGCTTGAATTTGCTGACGAAGAGTCGAAAATAATTACTGCAAAAAATATTATTTTAGCAACAGGAGCTCGTGCTCGTCAGTTGCCAAATCTGCCAATTGATGGCGAAAAAATTATTGGATATCGTAAAGCAATGACGCTTGATAAACAGCCCGAAAGTATGGTTGTTGTTGGCTCGGGAGCAATTGGTAGCGAATTTGCACATTTCTATAATAGCATTGGTACAAAAGTAACTTTGGTGGAATATATGCCAAATATTGTACCTGTGGAGGATGTTGATGCTTCAAAAGCACTTCAGCGCTCTTTCAAAAAAGCTAAGATGAAAGTTATGACTTCGGCATCGGTTACTGAGGTTGATACCTCTGGCGATAAATGCATTGTGAGCATAGAAACCAAGAAAGGAATTCAGCAAGTGGAAGCAGATATTGTGCTTTCGGCTGTTGGTGTAGAAACTAACCTCGAAGGTCTTGGACTTGATACATTGGGTGTTGCTAATGAGAAAGGCAAAATCCTTGTGAATGATTATTATAAAACAAATATAGAAGGACTTTATGCCATTGGTGATATAGTGCATGGTCCAGCATTGGCTCATGTGGCTTCTCGTGAAGGTATTATTTGTGTTGAAAGATTGGCTGAGCATCTTGTTGAACCGATGGACTATGATAATATTCCTGGTTGTACTTATACTTCTCCTGAAGTTGCAAGTGTTGGTCTTACTGAGGCTCAAGCCGAGGAGCAAGGATACGAAATGAAGATTGGTAAATTCCCTTTCAAAGCATCGGGTAAAGCTACCGCAGGTGGTAATACTGATGGACTGGTAAAAGTTATTTTTGATGCCAAAACTGACGAATGGCTAGGCTGTAGCATGGTTGGCGATAATGTAACGGAAATGATTGCCGAGGTTGTAGTTGCACGCCGAATGAAGGTGAAAGCAAGCGATATTATCAACGCTGTACATCCTCATCCAACAATGAGTGAGGCAGTGATGGAAGCTGTTGCTCATGCTTATGGCGAGGCTATTCATATTATCTAATTGTAACTGATAATGGCTAAAATATTAATGTTTTCGAACAGACTTATAATAGGTGGACCAAGTGTCCACCTTTTGAGTTTAGTGGAACATTTTAGCAAAAAACATAGCATACTTTTGCTTTATGGAGCACCGCTTGAAAACGAGGCTTCCATGGAGGATGAGTTTCGAAAGTATAATATACTTTTGCATAAGATCGATAATCTTAAAAGAAGTAAAAATCCATTGCTTGATATGCTGAGCATGGCTTCTGCTGGGAGAATTATTAAGGATTTTGAGCCCGATATTATTCATACTCATACATATAAGCCAGGTATTATTGGTCGTGTGATGGCAAAAAGATATGGTGTAAAACGTATTATTCATACCTACCACGGACTTATATTTGATTCTTATTTCTCAAAAACACTTTCGCTTACTTTAGCAAAAATTGATAAGTATATTGCCAAATCTACGGATGTTATTATCGCTCTTTCAGAAATTCAGAAAAAACAGATTATCGCAAATATTGGCGAAATATCAGCTGATAAAGTGGAGGTGATTCCTCTTGCTGTTTCGGAACAAGAATATGTATTTTCTGAAGAAAAAGGCGCTGAATTTAGGAGAGAGAAGGGGATTCCTGACAATAAAATATTGCTTGGAATGTTGGGTCGTTTGGCTGATGTTAAAAATGTTAGCTTGGCTGTTAGTATTTTTGCCGAACTTAAAAATAAAGGCAAAATCAATAATGCTATGCTAATGATAATTGGTGATGGTGATCAAAAGCCTATGCTTATTTCTCAGGCCAAAGATAGTGGCTTGAATATAAGTTTTGATATTGCAGCTGATAATACTGATGTATTATTTATTGATTGGCAGCGCAAGCTAATTCCGCTATATTCGGCAATGGATATTCTTATGCTTAGCTCCAAAAATGAAGGCACTCCTTTCAATATTATTGAAGCACAGATGATGCAAACAGTTATTATAGCACCTAATGTAGGTGGTATTCCTGATATTGTTCAGCGCAATAAAACAGCATACTTATACGATAATAAAGAGGAGCTTTTGTCTTCTTTACAGAATTTATTGGAAAACGAAAAAAATATTTCTGATATGAAGCATAATGCTCTTAACTTTGCTAAATCTAATTTTAGTATGAGTAGGATGCTTAATTCATACGAAAAACTTTATACCATTTAAAATGCAAATAATTAAAACAAAGATTGAAGGTTTATTAGTTATAAAGCCAAGCGTATTCCGCGACGAAAGAGGCTATTTTTATGAGTCGTATAATAAACCCAAATTTGATGCTTTAGGTTTGGAAACGGAATTTGTGCAGGATAACGAATCTCAATCGCAGAAAGGTGTTTTACGTGGTTTGCATTTTCAAAAACCTCCTTATGCTCAGGGTAAATTAGTGCGTGTTGTAAAAGGTGCTGTGCTTGATGTGGCAGTGGATTTACGCCCAAACTCCAAAACATATGGGCAATGGGAAGCTGTGGAACTTACCGAAGATAATAAACTTCTGTATTGGATTCCTGCGGGTTTTGCTCACGGATTTGTTACCTTAGAGCGTAATACAATATTCTCTTATAAATGTACTAATGTGTATAATAAAGAGAGCGAAATGAGTATTCTTTGGAATGATCCGACACTTAATATTGATTGGAATATTAAGAATCCTATTCTCTCGGAAAAAGATATGGAATCCCCACTGTTTGCCGATTTTGTTAGCCCATTTTAAGGTTTCAAATAACCACATTGATACATAAGGGTCATAGGGAACAGTAGCCTTTTTTTCTTATTGCTCTATGTAATTATTGTGCCTAATGTTGCTAGTTTAAAATAAATAATTCCACACCTAAACATCAC
>NIUZ01000186.1 GCA_002254285.1 Bacteroidetes bacterium 4572_112
TGTTTTTTACTGAAACTCTATATCCTCACTTTCATGAGCATCCTCCTTTGGCAATGGCTTTACAAAGTATATTTTTCAGACTATTTGGCGATAGTATTTATATAGAAAGACTGTATTCTGTTGGCACATTTGCTATTACAGCCTTTATTATTAATAAAATATGGAAGCTTATTACTCCTCAAGAACATAAGCAATTAGCATGGTTACCACTATTATTTACAGCTTTAATTCCACTTATTACGTGGTCGGCAACAAATAATATGCTCGAAAACACAATGATGATTTTTACACTTTTGGCAACATTATTCATTATAAAAAGCACCGAATCACACAGAATAATCAATATCAAGCTTGCCGGATTCATGCTTGCCTTAGGGGTTCTATCCAAAGGGCTTGTTGCATTATATCCGCTATCATTATTATTTTGGATATTGATATTTAAACGTAATATTAGTATTAAGCAGTTTTTTACTGATACTGTAATTCTTACAATTGGATTAGTAATTCCATTTATTCTTCTGTTTCTTTTTGTTCCAGAAAGTTATGATAGTTTATTGGCATATTTCAACAAACAAGTTGTTGGCAGCATACAGAATGTACAAACTGTGGATAGTAGATTTTGGATTCTTGTAAAGCTTATTTCAGAGCATATAACAATTGGAGTTATCATATTATTGATATATGTATTTACTCGAAAATCGAAAGTCGGAAAATCTAATAATGGCTGGGCATATGCCATTATTGCATTGGCATTTTCGGGAGTATTACCAATTATGATAAGTATGAAACAAAGTGGCTTTTACATACTTTCTACTTTCCCTTTATTTGCCATAGCTTTGAGTTTACTAATAGCCCCTCGAGTATTATTACTAACCAATAAAATAGATATTAAATCCAAGGGATTCAAGATTTTCAGAACAGTAAGCTATTCTTTATTAGCCATTAGCATACTTTTGGTTGGAATGCAAATTGGAAAATATGGAAGAGATAAGGATAGGCTAGAAGATATTTATTCTATTATTGAAGTAGTGCCAAAGGGAAGTACAATTTCCATAGCGAACTATATATATGGCGAATGGTCTATTCACGCATATTTTTACCGTTATGCAAATATTAGTTTGGAAACTAAAATGCCTTATGAACAGCAATTTCTTTTATTCAGAACAAATAGTAAAAACGAAATTCCTGCTAACTATATTAAACAGGATATGGGGTTAAAAGAGTTTATTCTATTAAAGAGGAAATAGTTTAGTTGACAAATTGTTTAACTGAAAGTAGAAATAATAAGCAATACTTAATCCTTTAGAACACCTCAAGGCGAATTCACTATTCCTCCTTCGCATTCGCCTTCTCCTTTTTCCTTTTTCCTTCTTCTTTAATAATTACTCATCATAGAATTCCATAAGGCGATCCATATATACTTCATTCCAGCCGCCTACTATATCATCATAATCTTCATCAGGGATATTTGTATGGCGAAGTTCTAATGAGGTATTACTTTTATTTTCATGCAATATAAATGTAACAATCGAATCTTCGTCTTGCTCACCAAAATACCACTGCTGTACAATTCTTTTGTCAGGAATAAGTTCAATAATTTTTCCTTGAATACTACCTTCAAACATTGAAAATTCAGCTCCCTCTTCGGCAATAAACTTAGTTTCCTCTCCCGACCACAAATGTATTGTTAATGGAGTAGTAAGTCCAAGATATACCTGATCAGGCGTTGTTCTTATCGTATAATATTTTTTATAGTCTTTCATTATTTCTCTTCTTTTTTAAGATATTCTTCTATAATTAGATCCGACATTTTTATTACAGCTTTCGCCCAGTTGATATGTATATCCACTTGCTCCTCTTCGGTGAGTTGCCAATCGATATCCGATTTGCGAATTTTCTCACTCAAATGAAACATACTTAATGCTGCCGAAACTGAGATATTGAAACTCTCGGTAAAGCCATACATTGGAATCTTAACATAAGCATCGGCATTCTCCATTGCTATATCAGAAAGTCCATCGAGCTCTGTACCAAATACCAAAGCAGTTTTCTGATCCAAAGGCAGTTCATCAAGCATTACATCTTTTTCGTGGGGAGTAGTTGCTACTATTCTGTATCCATCAGCACGAAGTTTATCAAAACAAGCAGTGGTATTATCCTCCGCTTTATTATACTTATACATATTCAGCCACTTGGATGAACCCATTGCCACCTCCTCGCTTAAAGTATACCTATTCGAATTTTCAATAATATGTACATCTTGTACTCCAAACAAATCGCAGGAGCGAAGTACAGCACTTGCATTATGAGGTTGATAAATATTCTCAAGAACCACCGTCAGTTGCCTTGTGCGATTCAAGATATTTTTCTCAAAAAGATTCTTTTTATTATCAGAAATAAAACCAAAAAGATAGTCTCTTAATTTCTTTTTATCATCAATACTATTGCTCATAATTTAATGGGGTTAAAAAAAGCCTTAATCGTAAAACGAAAAAGGCTTAATAAATTTCTTTTGAAGTAAATTATAGAGCTAGATCAGAACCTGCCTTAAATTTAACAACTTTTTTAGCTGGGATTTGAATAGCAGCACCAGTCTTAGGGTTACGACCTGTACGAGCAGCTCTTTCGTTTACAGAAAAAGAACCAAATCCTACTAAAGCAACTCTATCACCACCTTGAAGTGCGCCAGTTGTAGCTCCGATAAATGCTTCTAATGCTTTCTTTGAATCTGCTTTGTTTAGACCTGACTTCTCAGCCATTGCGTCAATTAATTGTGTTTTGTTCATCTTGAATATTTTTTATATGATTATTATAATATATACCACAAATATAATAGAATATTTGAAACAAACAAGCCTAAACTCAACAAAATCACAACATACTCACTATAAAGAGTTTCGGAAAATAATCGATAATTATTCAATTGTTAATAAGTATATGGCTAAAGAAACGCCTTTTTCAATGCAAAACATCAACAATATCAATGCTTTTAGAGCTTATTTAAGCCCATTTCCATTCGTTATTAATTGAAAAACCTCTTAAGAAATCACCAACAGCCATACGTTTTTTCGATTGTAGTTGAAGCATATGCACCTTAAGCCTTCCATCAGCGAAACCAATATAAAACTCTTTTTTGCCATCTGTATATATAGCTCCAGCTTCAGATTTTGTATCTATTTTTTCAGTTTTAAAAATCTTCATTGTTAGCTCCTCTCCTTCTGGAGAAATAATTTTAAGGAAAGATGCAGGGTATGGGCTCAGTCCTCTAATAAGATTATAGGCTTTAGATATACCAATATTTACAGGAATTCGGCAATCATCTTTAAATATTTTTGGAGCCGGGCGAAGTTCCACATCTTTGGCAGCCTCTTCTTGCGGAAGAAGGTCTATTTTATCCTCCTCAATCATATCAACAGTATCAACAACTATACTTTCGCTCATAAGCATTAGTCTATCGTGTAAGTCACCAACATCATCGGTATCCTTTATATCACATTTACGCTGGAGAATAATCTTTCCTGTATCAATTTTTTCATCAATCATAAAGGTTGTAAGTCCACTTTCCTTATCACCATTAATAATAGCATAATTGATTGGCGCTGCACCACGGTATTGTGGCAATAACGAACCATGAATATTAAATGTACCACGGCTAGGAATCTCCCATACCACCTTAGGCAACATACGGAAAGCTACCACCACAAATACATCTGCATTCATAGCCTTTAAGCTAGCGACAAATTCCTCATCGCGGAGTTTATTTGGTTGCAGCACTTTTATTCCTTGCTCCACAGCATATTCCTTTACAGCACTTGCACGCAATTTCTTGCCTCGTCCAGCAGGCTTATCCTCTACCGTAACAACTCCTACCACATTATGTTTGCTATTAACCAAAGCCCTGAGTGATGCTACTGCAAACTCCGGCGTTCCCATAAATACTATGTTCATATTATTGATATTTATTAATTGTTAATGTTTAATTCTTAATTCCCAATTCCCCCTATCTTCTACAAACAGCCAAGCCAAGGGCTTTCTCCATTATATCAGGAGCTTCGTATTCCATAGGATAATGTGGAATACCGCCTTCCATAAATTTGCTACCACAGATTATGAAACCTGCTTGCTTATAAAAATTCACGGCATATTCTTGAGAGTTGAGCATAATACGTTTTTTGAGGGGACGCACATCATTTAGCATATAGCGCATTATATCGCGGCCAAGGCCTTTACCCCTCGCCACTTTAAGAAATGCAAATCGCTCAAATTTAATTACATCATCAACTATACGATATCTAGCCGTACCAACTGCTTTGCGTCGATAATAAATTAAGAAATGTGTACAATCCTCTTCAAATTCCAATTCTATTCCTGCAGGCACTTTTTGTTCATCAACAAATACCTCCATACGTATATCCACAGCAATTTTATGTAGCTCTTGATTATCGTATTCAAACTTTACAATTTTACCCATTATTTCTATATAATTCTATTATAAAAATTGTTCCTTTTCCCAATTCTGATTCAAAACTAATTTTGCCATCGCTATTATTCACAATATTTTTTACCATGGCTAGTCCCAAGCCCGAGCCTTTGGTTTTAGTGGTGAAATTAGGAACAAAAATCTTATCTCTCATATCCTCGTCAATACCATGTCCATTATCCCTAAAGGCAATAATAACCTTGGTATCTGTGGTTTTTACATCAATTGATATTATAAGTTTTTGATCAGGAATTTTAGCTTGCAGACTATTCTTAATCAGATTATTGAACACTCTAAGCCACTGATTTTTATCTATAAATAGCTGCAAATCATTTTCTATACTAAGCTCAATACTTACATTAGAATAATCCTTATAAATATCCACAGCAGTATTGATTATGGATGCAAAGTCATGCAATTGTTTGGTCGATTTAGGCATATTTGCAAAATCAGAAAATGCAGTAGCAATATTAGTTAGAGTATCAATTTGCTCCACAAGAGTATTTGCTAATGCTTGAAGTTTATCTTTATTATCAGTAGCATTTTCGTCAAAGGAATACATCATATATTGCACAGAAAGTTTCATTGGAGTAAGCGGATTCTTTATCTCATGAGCAACCTGCTTGGCCATCTCGCGCCATGCTGTTTCGCGCTCACTTTTAGCTAGTCGCTCACTACTTAGTGCTAATGCATCAATCATACGGTTATACTCCGACACCAAAGCTTCAATTTCCTCTATTCCATGCCACTCAATCTTTGTATTATCCTTGCCTACACTTACTAATTGCAGTTTTTCTTTTAGCATAATTAATGGGCGAGATATATACTTACTTACAAACAAAATTGTAAGAATAGCAACCACTATTATCAAAATATAAACATTCATAAGTGCCATTAGTAGAGTGGATATTTCGCTCCTAAGCACCTCCTCACGGGCAAAATATGGTAAATTCAGAAAAGCAATTATCTCTCCTTCCGAATTATGAAATGGCATATATGCCGATGAGAATAGCATATTTCCAATATTTTCTCTATCGATAAATATACTTTGATGATCGAGTTTAAGATCTTTAAGCGCAACAGGATTTATAAGCTCCGACATAAGTTTACGGTCAAATACCTCGTATCGGGTACTAGATAGCAGCTTACCGTTCAACTGATAGATATTGATATCGGTATCGAATACCTTGGCAAATTTCTGAAGTAAGGATTGCAAATAATCAGGATCAACCTTGGTAAGATCATTTTCAGAAGCCAACTTATGTTCAAATTTTTACCAAAACTCCATTTTATTTTTGCTTGCTCAATAATATTTAGATTATTAAAAAATAACAAAATAGCGAATAAGGTTCCGAATAAAATAAATAAATAAGAGAAAGGAGCTAGACGGCCTAACATTGGCTGTTTTTTTAAACTTAACACAAACACCACATTGTCACTAAGGTGGTAAGCTAAATGACTATAGTTTTTATTTTCCGAAAAACTAAAATCTTTCTCCGTATTAAATCTCTTTGGAAGGTGCTCGGGATAAGTATAGTCGCCATAATTTTCCACCCGATTATTATTCTCATACCTTGCAAGAGAATAATTAGCAATTTTGAAAAAAGGATCATACTCCTTTGCTCTGAGCACTCTTGTAAAACCCTTACGCTTAAGCTTAGAGTTTATTTCCATATATACCGTATACACAATATAACCATCATCACTCATGCTATAAAAACGAAATACTCCCAAATAATTTACCTGTCCAGTTCCATAATCCAAACTATAAAGATTCTTATTATCGGTAAGTTTTCCAAAGCTTATTAAGTTCCTAAAAAAGAATGTATCACAATTTATTTCAATATTTTGCGGACGAATCATTAATTTCAAGTCCTTGGTACAAATGGTTGTTTGGAAATCGTATTTTCTAAAATGCTTATGCGATTTGAAATACTTATTCTCAATAAATTCGGTAAGGCTATCGAAGTCCACATTCTGATTATCAAACATTTTTATCAGCCCAGTATCTTTATACATTTCTTTCGAAATTTCTGTAAAAAGGTACTCTGTTTTGGGGTCCTGATTTATTGATAATGATTGTATTATTGCTTTCCTATTTATACGCTCATTTTCCATATTAAGCATATTGAACCAGAAGGCAATAAGCAGCGAAAACATCAATAAATATATGGTAACAATGGTAGCGCCACCAAGCTTTGTTTTAATATTTAGGAGTATGGTATTAACAACACTTACTGCAAGATAGAATATTAGAATAGAGAAATCTATATTTCCAGAAACAAGCAACCACAATAACTCAATAATTACGAAAACTATTATTGCAATAATTTGTTTCCTTAGGCTCAATTTGGATGCCAAGCTATTTGCCCTAACAAATAAGGAGATAAATATTGAAATACTTACACCCAATGCAACTAGACCAATAACAGCAATATACGATATATGCGAAATTCGTGATAAGTCGTAAGATATTGTAGAATTAAAAATTAGGTCAGATACAATTATTTTGATAAAATGCAGTATTATAGCAAATAATAGAACCGAGAACAAATAGAAAATAAAGCTCTTTTTGTTCCCAAGCTTTTCAAAAATGTTATTCTTAAGATAATTGCCTATTGCAAAAGCGATAAACAATATTGTGAGCAAATGAATATTTAATGCCCCAATACTATTAAAAGCTGCTGAGGCAAATGTGGTTGGTGAAAATAGTGGGCTGTCGATTAGTATTCGTGGTAATAAAGCATATTGCCATATATAATCGATTATAATAATGACCACTATTTTTGATATTAAACAGATGGCTTTATTTGAAAAATATTTTGATATAATTTGTTGTGAAAATGCCACAAATAGCATAAATGACAGCACAAATAAGCCATAAATTAAACCATAAGTTTGTGGCGGAATTTGATCATTGGTTTTCCAAACAACACTAAAAAGAAACTCATCATTAGAATTGCTTATGGGCTCTCCTATTTGTTTATTATCAGATATTTCAACCTCTTTACTAATATCAATATTGGGATTCAGCCCACTCTGCAAATACTCGTTACTAACTGCATAATAGCGATATATACGATAGGCAAAGCGACTTGTATAGCTTCCTGTAACAATGTCTTTAACCAAAAAATCGCCAATACTATTATGAACATAATATGTACGATTTCCATTTATGGGACTTTCGATAATAAAATCGTTATCGGTCCAGCTGATAATACTATTACTAACTCCTTTATATAGAAAAACATGGATATGCTCTGTATTTGCATAGTTTATAAGTTCATCAGAAAAGTATGTTTGAGCACTATCTACAAAAGTAGAATCAATACCTTCAATTAGCTCATTATGGATATAATCCATCTCGTGCTCAACATCTAATAAATAAGATTGGAGTTTGTTGGTGGAATAATTGTTCCCCAAATCACCAGTTTGAAAACTAGACATCAACAAACTACCCATATAAAACACTATTGATAATAATGCTATGGTCCAAACAGATAAAAAAGGTTTAGTATTATAATGTTTTGGCATGTTTTGTCTGTGTTCTTTTTATGAAAACGTTTTCTTATGATGCAAATTTAAGGTTTTATATGATGCCTATTGAAAAATAGTTTTTGGGGATGAATATACTTACAGTACATACCATTTTATTACACTCTATTTTATTCAAAAAATAATATGATATTTTATACATTATATTGAAATAATCCATATATTTGAGCTCCTGTTAAATATTTATTTTAATACCGCTGAAACATCTATTCAAACTTAACTATTAATATTTAACACTTTTCAATAAATAAAAAAGATATAGGTATTCCATGTAGAAACAACACTAACAATTACAAAACATGGGAAAGATTACTCACGATGCACAAAAATTTTTTGATTTAAGGGAT
>NIUZ01000187.1 GCA_002254285.1 Bacteroidetes bacterium 4572_112
ACCCTTAATTGAAAGGTGTTCAATTTTGGGTTTACACACTTTAGCGGATAGTGTCGCCAAAACTGTCTGGCCCAACTTTTGAAGATTGTTATATTGATGCCAATCAAGATGTATCTATTAAAATTGAGCTGATTGATTAACGCTAAGGAAAGAAGGGTTTAATCAGTTGTACTAAATTATCGTATAACTGAAATTAAAAGCACCGCTACCTCCCCAAATGCTATTTTAGCATAACCTAATTCTTTAGTTTGATATAACTGCCATACTAAAACAGGCACTAACCCACAAACAAAGAAAGACCCCAATTAACCATTAACAATTAATCATTAACAATTATTCAAATTAACCTCCCGCTTTCTTAGCGCCATAACCTGCATTCTTCAAAAGTTGAAGTACTTTGTCGCGGAAATCTCCTTGAATTAATATTTCGTTATTCTTAACGCTGCCGCCAGCACCACATTTCGATTTTAGGGTTTATTTTATCTTTTGAGTTTTGTGGAATAATCATTTTTAAAGCCCCCTGTGAGATGCTTATTTTTAAATTCTTGCCATTATACATTGCATCACCATCGAGGTGGTAAACATCACTTTGCTGCTTAATTATTATTTCTTTAGCTCTAATAATCTCAACATATTTTGACTTATGAATATTGCCAAACATAAGTTTTTGTGCAAATATTGGTGATTCTATTTTCTTGAATTTTTTTACTATACAAAGGTCAATAAGTCCATCGGTAACAGAAGCTTCTGGCGATATATATGCATTATTTCCAAATTGTGAACTATTGGCAAGGCTTATAAGGAAAGCCTCTATTTCAATTTGTTCACCATCAATACTTATGCTGTAGTTTTGTGCTTTATATTTTGGCAATTCGGCAATAATAATCTTAGCGTAAGAGCTAAGGCCACGTTTCGATAGTTTCTGAAATTTATCGGCAACCATAGCATCAAATCCTACACCCGATACATTCACCGATACTTTATTATTGATATTCATAGTATCAACATCAATGGTGAAGAAATCAGAAATTACCTTAAGAGCTTCTTCTGTTTTCAAAGGAATATGAGCATGTCGTGCAAAGCCGTTTCCTGAGCCGCTAGGAATAATTCCCATGGCAATATTGCCGCCTCTAATACCGTTGGCAACTTCGTTTACAGTGCCGTCACCACCAACAGCTATCACTGCATCAAAAAACTCACGAACAAATTGACCAGCAAAACGAGTGGCATCACCAGGTCGTTTTGTGACAATTTTTTGGCGCTTTTTTCTGCTGACATATATTGTCTGTATAATTAATCTGCTAAATTATTAATTATAAGTGATGTTTGCAAGGTCATTTTTGTGCATTTATAATTTTCATTAATTCTATATTTAAGGTATATTTGCATTAGAAACAATAACAAATAATGGCCCAAGCAAATAGTAAATACAAACAGCATTTGGAAGAAATAGTTAAGCGCTTACCAAGCAAGCCTGGTGTATATCAGTATTTTGACAAAAATGGGACAATTATATATGTGGGTAAGGCAAAATCATTGAAATCGAGGGTAAGTTCATACTTTAATAATGATCAGCAACATGGAGCCAAAATAACCTACCTTGTTAGGCAAATTGCCAATATTGAAGTTATTGTTGTGGAGTCGGAGATTGATGCTTTATTGCTGGAGAATAATCTTATAAAAAAATATCAGCCTCGTTATAATGTGCTGATGAAAGATGACAAAACCTATCCTTGGATTTGTATTAAAAAAGAGCCGTTTCCACGAATATTTCCTACTCGTAATGTCATAAAAGATGGTTCACTTTATTTTGGACCTTATGCTTCGGGCAAGATGATGCATACTATGCTCGACCTTATTAGGCAGTTATTTACAATACGTACTTGTAAGCTCAATTTGTCGGAGAATAATATTAAAACACGAAAATTTAAGGTGTGCCTAGAGTATCATATTGGTAAATGTATGGGAGCTTGTATTGGCGAAGAAACGGAGCTAGAATATCAGGTTTATATTGATGAAATTAAGCATTTGCTGAGAGGGAATATTCACACAGTGAAGCAGAATCTTAAAAAGCAAATGATGTCATTTGCTGAGGAAATGGAGTTTGAAAAAGCACAGGAAATAAAGGAGAAAATTGACCTTTTAGATAATTATCAAAGCAAATCGGTGGTGGTTAATACATCATTGAATGACTTGGATATTTTTAGCATTATTTCGGAAGAGGATGAGGCTTATGTAAATTATCTGAAGGTAATAAATGGCGCCATAGTACAAGCGCATTCTGTACTGATAAAAAAGCGATTAGCAGAAACTGATTCTGAAATTCTTGCACATGCTATTCTTAATATCCGCAAGCAACTACATAGCAACTCCAAAGAGATATTGGTGCCAATATTACCAGAGTTGAAGCTGCCTGATGTTAAGTTCTTAATTCCTCAGCGTGGTGATAAAAAGAAGCTTTTGGACCTATCGGAGCGTAATGTGAAATTTTATAGACTTTCCTCCTTATCATATCGAGTGTTTCGATAATTCGAATATACAAGGCGACCATGCTGTGGCAGCTTGTGTGGTTTTCAAAAACACCAAGCCCAGCAAGAAAGATTACCGTCATTTCAATATCAAAACTGTAGTTGGGCCTGATGATTATGCCTCTATGGAGGAAATTATTTATAGACGATATTCGCGATTGCTAAAAGAGGAGCAGAGCTTGCCACAACTAATAATTATTGATGGAGGAAAAGGGCAATTATCTGCTGCTATGAATAGTATCGCAAGCCTTGGCTTAAAAGGTAAGATTACCGTAATAGGAATTGCAAAACGCTTGGAAGAAATATTCTTCCCTGGGGATAGTATACCATTATACTTAGACAAAACCTCCGAAAGTTTGAAAATAATACAGCAGGCTAGGGACGAGGCTCACCGTTTTGGAATTACCCATTATCGTAAGAAACATCAAAAATCGTTGGTGAAAAGTCAACTTGGCGATATTGGCGGAATAGGCCCTGCAACAGAAACCAAATTATTGAAAAAGTTTAAATCGGTAAAAAGGCTTGAAGAGGCTGGCTTTGAGCAATGGCAGAAGGAAGTTGGCTTAGCAAAAGCGGTAATTTTACGAGAGTGGTTTGCCGCTGCCGAAAATAAAAAATAATGTATTCTTAGTGCATAATAAAAACTACTTTTGCAGCAATGAATCAAGGACTCACAAAAGCGGAACGTATCAATAGTAATCTAACTATTGAAGATATATTTAGGAATGGAAATTCTGTGTTTTCATACCCTTATCGACTTGTGTGGATTGAGAATAAACTTGACGAAGATATTATTCCTTCCGAGATTTTATTGAGCGTTGGTAAAAAACGTTTCAAGAAAGCCGTTGACCGTAATGCTATTAAGCGACTAATCAGAGAATCATACCGTATTAATAAGAATGTAATTTGGGAATATTGCAAAGAGAATAACCTTAAACTTCAAATGGGTATTGTATATGTTGGCAAAGAGATTAGCGATTTTGATTCTCATAATAAAGCAATGAAAAAACTAATAGAAAAATTACTAAATTCTATATCTAAAGTTGAAAAATAGTGCACTTGCAACTACCTTGTTATTAGTGATTTACATCAATTGTTTAAATAAGTCATTTTTTATTGAATATTAACGCAACCATTTCACCATTTTGTGCATTATAATAACATAAGCAGGAAGATGCGATCATTTTTGATTCCTGCAAAACTTATATTATTATTATGAACAACAATTCCTTTTTATTTATAACACCAAGCAAGGTCGAAAATTATTCTCATACACGTATTAATCATAATTACGAGAGCTTAATTTTACCACCAGAATTTATTGTAGAGTTAAAAAATAAAATGAATGGTAATAATTTACTATCAGAAATAAATTATAACCTCAACGATATTATTCTTACAAATGGAAATAATAAAGAGATAGATGTAGGTATTTGTACTATCGATAATACTCCATTTATAAATTTATCGGCTTTAGGTTGGTTTGATGGTTTTAATGATTACGAATTGAAAATAGGCTCGGATCTTAGCATAAATTTTAGTTTAGATATGCATAAGACCAATAATAAAGGTAAGGAGTTTTACGATAAATCAGACTTTACTGTTTACGATAATCATAATATTCTTGAAGACGGAATCATTACAATAGAAGTATAGTATTATATTATAGATTATATCACAAAAGTGGTATAATAATTGGAGTAGTTTTTTGGTTATAATAAAGATAATTTCTTTATTTTTATGAAAATATTCTGATTGAAATCTATAGATAAAATACTTGCTGCTTGCATAAAGAAAAAAGCTTGGGCTCAAGCTGATCTTTTTGAGATGTATTCCGACAAAATGTACGGAACATGCTTGTACTATTCTGATAGTAAAGCAGATGCCGAAGACCTTTTACAAGATGGTTTCTTACACATTTTTGATAATATAAGTAAGTATAAAGATAATAACCTAGAAGCATGGATGCGGAGAGTTTTTATAAACTTGGCATTAATGCACTATAGAAAGAATAAATTAAGTACTGAGCAAATAAACGAAGACGATTATTTAGGAGAGGAGATAGATTTTGGAGGAAATGCTCAAATGAATGCCGACGATATTATGATGTTGGTAGCTCAACTCCCCAAACAGTATAGATTAGTTTTTAACCTATATGCCATTGAAGGATATAAACATCGCGAAATTGCTAAAATGCTTGAAATAACTGAAGGAACATCAAAATCCAATTTGTCTAGAGCAAGAATGATTTTACAAAAGAAATTAAACGAATTTGATATTTAATAATGAGTGATAATAAGATAGATAACATTTTTAAGAATGCTGCTTCGCAATATTCGGCACCTGCTCCAAAAGCTTCTTGGAGTAAGATCGACAGCGCTCTTAAAAAGCAACATAAGGCTAAGCTCTACAGAAATGTTTCTGTAGCTGCTACTTTCTTCGTTGCCGTTATTAGCTCTTTAATTATTACATTTAATGTTGACTCTGTTGACAAGCATTTAGATAGAGATATTCAACAAAATGAAACAGTAATTAATACTACAATAGAACCAAAATCTGATATGGTTGATGTTGTAAAACAACAAAGTTATATTGCTGCAAATAATACAGTTATAGAAAGCAATAAGTCAGAAAATAAGGCAACAATAGTAGTGGAAGTTAAGCCTAAGACTGAAGCTAATATTATAGTAGCTGAAGAAACTATCGCAAATAATGTACCTATAAAAAAGGAAGCTATACAAACAGAAGAAAGACCTATAATTGAAAATGTAAGTATTACTGATGATGTAATAGTTGAAAGGACTTATAACGTATTGCAAGACAAAGAAATAGAAACTACTGATAATAATATTGTAAAAGACGTTAACAGTCGTGAACTAATTATCTCAGAAAGTATT
>NIUZ01000188.1 GCA_002254285.1 Bacteroidetes bacterium 4572_112
TTTTTTACCACTTTCGATAGCTTGAGTACGATAGATTTCAATTTCTTTATCTAAAGTTTCTTGCTTAACACCAGATCTATCGATAAAAGATGGATTCATAGCAGCGATTTGCATAGTAATATCTTTAGCGTAACCTAGAGCGTCTCCCTCTAGAGTATTATTAGACAATTCTAACAATACACCTAATTTACCATTAGAGTGCAAGTAAGAAACAACACTACCATCAGTTTCAATTTTATGAATGCGACGAACTTCAATTTTTTCGCTAAATTTCGCTAAAATATCATTATAAAGTCCTTCAACAGTTGAACCTTCAATTTCTACTTTTTTCATTTCTTCAAAGGATTTGTAGTTACCGTTCAATACAGTATTACCAATAATATCAACGAATTTCAAGAAGTCATCATTCATACCAACGAAATCAGTTTCACAATTAACTTCAACCATAACACCAGTTTTTAGATTATCAGAAGTTTTGATGAAGATTTTACCTTCAGTCGCAGTTTTATCTGCTCTTTTCGCAGCAGAAGCAGCACCTTTTTTACGAAGATATTCGATAGCAGTGGTCATATCGCCATCAGTTTCGGTAAGTGCTTTTTTACAATCACCCATGCCTGCACCAGTTTTAGTACGCAGGTCTTTCACCATTTGAGGAGTAATGTTTGCCATTTTATTTTTCTATAATATATATTATACAAGTTTATTATTAATAAACCGCAAGTTTTCACTTGCGGTTTAATATTATTCTGTTTTAGTCAGCTTTATTTTCCTTAGGCGCTTCTTCTTTCGGAGCAGCAGCTTGTGGGGCAGCTGGTTTATCGTTCGTATATGCTGGTTTAGGCTTCCTATCGAAATTTCTATCGTTAGGTTTTCTTTCACGCAGTTTACGTTTGATTTTTGGCTTGTTGAAATCATCTTTTTTCCTATCTTCATCAGGTTCTGATGCAAGCTCAGCTTTACGAACTTTTGCAATTTCGCTTGCTTTACTAATAGTATCAGAAATAAAGCTCCTGGTAAACGGCTCATACTTTCAATACCACCAAAGATTTTACGAAGCCTATCTTTTTCACGAGTGATTAATAGTCTTTCTTTCTTGGTTATTTTTTCAAAAGTACCATCTAATTCCATTTTTTCAATCTCATTAAGTCTCATAATAGACTTACGAATAGTAGCAAAGTTAGTTAACATGCCACCTAACCAACGTTCTGAAACGTAGTTAGCGCCACATTCTTCTGCTACACTTTCAACTAATGATTTTGCTTGATTTTTAGTGCCAATAAAAAGAACATTACGTCCTTCTTCGACGATACGACGGAGTGCTTTAACGGCTAACTCTAGTAAAACCTGAGTTTTACGTAGGTCTATGATGTGAATGCCGTTTCTTTCTCCAAAGATGAATTGCTCCATTTTTGGATTCCAACGTCGGGTGAGGTGCCCATAGTGTGCACCAGCTTCGAGTAGTTGCTCTATTGTTGCAACGTATTTCATATCTTTCCTCGATATATTATGTGTTAAACAACTGTCCGCTTCATCTTACTTGCACAGCATCACTGAATTTTGCCACACACAAGTAATCCACGAACATGATTTAGTTAAATCCAAATTCCAAATAGATAAACGAATAAATATTGGATCTGGAAGCACGAGTATTCCTTCTTGAATAATAATACAATAAGGAATCTCGAATTAACGTTTTGAGAATTGGAAGCGTTTACGGGCTTTTTTGCGACCGTATTTCTTACGCTCTACCATTCTAGGATCACGGGTAACCAAATCTTCGGTACGAAGAGTCGATTTTAACTCGGCATCAAATTCGATTAAAGAACGAGCAACACCTAAACGGATGGCACCCATTTGTCCCGATTTTCCTCCACCATGTACAGTAACAGCAATATCAAACTGATCTCAAACTGATCGGTATGGTCAGTCACTGTAATTGGCTTTAGAGCTTCACGACGGTTAATCTCATTATCGAAGTAATTCATTACCTCTTTTTTGTTGATAACGAATTTACCTGACCCAGGAGCAATAAGACGCACTCTTGCTACGGCTGTTTTCCGTCTTCCAGTAGCTGAATAAACTTTCATTCAGAACTCTCCCTTGAGTTGTAAATATGCTTTCATTAAGCGTTAATTATTAATTCTTGAGGTTGCTGAGCTTCGTGCTGGTGATTTGGACCAGCATAAACTTTCAACTTCTTGTAAATCTGTCTTCCCAGACGATTTTTCGGTAACATCAAACGAACAGCGTGTTCCATAATAATTTCAGGATGTGACGCTCTAATATCTTTGACATTCCTGACTTTTTGGCGACCTGGATATCCAGAGTGGCTTATATAAGTCTTTTGGTCGGCACGTTTTCCTTGGAAAACTGCCTTTTCAGCATTAATTACAATAACGTAATCGCCGGTATCTACATGCGGAGTAAACCATGGTTTATTTTTACCACGAAGTACAATGGCGATTTGCGTTGCAATCCTGCCCACTGTTTTTCCTTCTGCATCTACTACCCACCAATCACGTTTAACATCTTCCTTGCGGAAAGATTTTGTTATTCTTGCAGTTGGTTCCATTATTCATCTCCAATATGCAATATTCACTAAATAAGATTACAAAATTACGACTATTATTTCATTTAACAATGGATTGAGTTAATATTTATTTGTTTTTATTTGTTTTTTTCCAAAAAAAAGAATAGAGTAAAAATATTTTAATATAAAAAACACACCTGCGTATTAATTTTTTTTGTTAATTTTGAATTACTGTAATTGTATTTTGTTTAATTTTTATAATCGGAGACGATAATGGCTTATTGTATCACAGAAGATTGCACAAGCTGCGGATCATGCGAATCTGAATGCCCAGTTGAAGCAATTTCAGAAGGCGAAGATTTGTATGTAATCGACGGTAACCTATGTATCGAATGTAAAGGACATTTTGATGAAGCACAATGTGTTGAAGCTTGTCCTGTAGAAGCAATCGAAAAATGCTAATTTTAAATGAGTTAAGATATTTATAAACAGCCATCTTTTTTAGATGGCTGTTTTTTTTTATAATAATTATAGTATCCGTTTTTTTTGCTTGTAGAGGCGTTGCATGCAACGTCTTGATGTATATAAGTAACGTCTTATATCTTATTAAGCTAAAGTTAAATAAAATACCCAATCAATTTCACAGAAAAATATTAATAATTCATAATCGTAATAAAAAAGATGGAGCGGTTTAAAAATAAATACCGAGTCGAATCAAATCGACTAACGAATTGGGATTATACTAATGATTCATTTTATTTCATTACATTATGTACTTATCTAAAAAGTAATTATTTCGGAGATGTTTTACACAATGAAATGAAGTTTTCTGAGCTAGGGCATATCGCACTAAATTGCTGGTATGAAATACCTAGCCACTATCCCAATGCTATTTTAGATGAATTTATTCTTATGCCTAATCATATTCACGGTATTATTAATTTGCAGAACGATGAGTATAATACTTATGGTAATTTAAGCAATGTAGATGGACATACTAATACCAAAGACGTTGCATGCAACGCCTCTACAAATCGTGAGCTAAGCCAAAAAATGTCTGGGATTTCACCTAAACAGAAATCATTGTCTGCAATAATAAGGTCTTATAAATCTGCTGTATCTAGGATAGCTGGAAGAGCTGGTCATGACTTTGTTTGGCAATCCAATTATTATGATAGAATAATCCGCAATGCAATCGAATTACAATCTATCAGACATTATATTCGATATAACCCTTTAAAATAGAATGATGATGAAAATAATATACATCAATAAACAAAAGACGTTGCAATGCAACGCCTCTACATAAATCTTTATTAATAAACTTTTACATCAATCCAGTAATCTTACCATCATCATCAATATCAATATTGATAGCCGATGGGTTTTTTGCAAGTCCCGGCATCCTGAGGATATTACCTGCAATCGGAACTATAAATCCTGCTCCAGAAGCAATTTCGAACTCTCTAATAGTCAAGGTGAAATCTTTTGGAACACCATAAGCCCGGGCATTATCCGAGAATGATTTTTGCGTTTTGGCAATACATATTGGTAGATTGTCAAGTCCGAGTGTTTTGATAGTTTCCAATTCTCGTTTGGCTTTGACACTGTATTCTACATTTGCAGCACCGTATATCTCTGTCGCAACTTTTTCAATTTTTTCTTTTATTGTTAGAGATAAGTCGTAAAGAGGTTTGGCGCAAGCATCGCATTTGTCGGCAACAGCTTTTACTTTGTGAGCCAAATTTACCATGCCTTCACCACCATTTGCCCAACCATCAGCTTCTTCGTAAGGAACTCCGAGTGTATCACATTCATTTTTTATAATTTCGATTTCTTCAGGCGAATCGAAAGCGAATTTATTAATAGCAACCACAATCGGTGCACCAAATTTACGCAAGTTCTCAATATGCTTCACCATATTAGGGATGCCTTTTTTCAAAGCTTCTGTATCACTTGTTTTCATGTTGTCGGTCGTTCCTGAGCCGTGATATTTTAAAGCTCTGGCAGTTACCACCAGTACAACCGCAGACGGTGAAATGTTGCCGTATCTTGCTTTTATGTCAAAGAATTTTTCCGCACCAAGGTCAGCACCGAAACCAGCTTCAGTAACAACATAATCCGAGAGGCTCATTGCAGTTTTGGTAGCTATTAGAGAGTTTGCACCGTGGGCGATATTTGCAAAAGGACCACCGTGAACAAGTACCGGATTATTTTCTAGTGTTTGAACAAGGTTAGGTTTGATGGCATATTTCAGAAGAGCTGCCATAGCTCCGTGGACTTTAAGATCGCGAGCATATACTGGTTCGTCGTTGTAGGTATATCCGATCCGAGGCGTTCTTTGAGTTCGCTCAGGCTTTGAGATAGACATAGGATAGCCATCACTTCTGAAGCCGCAGTAATATTAAATCCGTCTTCTCGGGGAACTCCGTTTTTGTTTCCGCCAAGTCCTATTGCGATATTTCGCAAAGTACGGTCATTCATGTCGAATACGCGCTTCCAGTAAATCTTTCTTTGATCAAGAAGTTTGTCCCCGCCCTTTTGAAAATGTAGGTTGTTGTCAATGATTGCTGATAGCAAGTTGTTAGCTTTTTCTATAGCTGGGAAATCTCCAGTAAACATCAAGTTGATGTCTTCCATTGGTACTACCTGTGAATATCCACCACCTGCTGCACCACCTTTCATACCGAATACCGGTCCTAATGATGGTTCGCGAATAGCACCGGTTGCCTTCAAACCGATTTTATTAAAGCCATCGGTCAAGCCTACAGTTATAGTAGTTTTGCCTTCACCGGAAGGTGTCGGTGTGATTGCTGTTACTAAGACCAATTTCGACTGCTTAATCTTGTCTTCGTTGCGCAGATTAAGCGGCAGTTTTGCTTTGTACTTTCCGTAAAGTTCCAAATCGTCTTCTGCGATGCCGAGTTTTCCGGCAACCTCTGTGATGCGGTTCATCTTTGCTGATTGAGCAATTTCTAAATCTGTCATTTTATTTCTCTTAGTTAATTACAAAAAATACACAGTCTATAATACGCAGAGTGTAAAAAAATGTTTTAATGTTGGTAACATCTTGTTTAGGCATAGTTGGTGATATTTTTTGGGATAACACCTCCTTATTTACAAAAAAAAATCAACGGACGGCTTCAGCCATTCGTCAGAACAACGATGCTGTCGTCTTCAGTCGTCCGTCAGAACAACAATAATGTCTTATTTGTCCACAACTGTCTTAAGCCTCGCTGTTGTTTTTTTTGTTTGTAAAATGCCAACGGGATTGAGTCAATAAAATAATCACTCCAAATCACAACAAACAAGAAAAGAAATCGTATAAAAAATATGGTATTTAATTTTGGGGTTCTAATAAATCCCTAGCGTTAAATAAGGATATAAAACAATCAAGGAAAAACAATATAGATAGAATATGTACGTTTTAAAATAGTTGAATATAGTTTAATACTAATTATTTGTGAATGAAAGATATATCAAATAGAAACTGGCGGCGTATTTTTTCGATTTCAATGTTTGTTATTTTAACAAGCATGCTTGGTTG
>NIUZ01000048.1 GCA_002254285.1 Bacteroidetes bacterium 4572_112
CAATCTCAAAATGTATTGGCTTATCTGGGTCAGCGCAGCTTATGGAACATTGTTCGCAAGAGCTTAGCTCTCCTTTAAGTCGCTTACCTACTAGCTCCGACATGCTTGCTCTTAGGTTTGGTAATTCTATTTTATCAATCACCTGCCCCACAAAGGCTAGCATAAGTAGCATTTTGGCATTACGCTCACAAATACCACGCTGCATAATATAAAACATTGCCGTATTGTCCAACTGTCCTACAGTGGCTCCATGGCTACATTTTACATCATCAGCATATATTTCTAAAAATGGATTAGTATCTATTTTCGAGGTTTTTGTAAGCTGAATATTATTATTATTTTGATAAGCAATAGTCTGCTGCGCATCCTTCATCACCAATGTATGACCATTGAAAACCGAACGCGCATGCTCATCAACTATTCCTTTAAAAAGTTGATTGCTTGTACAATTTGATACAGCATGAGTAATATGCACATGATTATCAACAAACTGATGTCCGTCCATTAGGTATAAACCAATAACATCAGCATTAGAACCTTTGCCGTTTAATACAACTTTAGTATCATTCTTTACCAAACCACCATTAAGAATAATAGTATTTGATGCAAAATTGGAATCAGCACCTTGCTTCACAAAAGTGGAAGTAATAACTGTAGATTCATTATCCTTATTTTGCAGTTTATAGAAATCTAGCTTTGCACCATCTGCTATACTTATTTCTGTAATATTATTGATAAAGCTAGTATTATTGCTAACAGAATCGTCGCAATGCAGCATTCGCAATTTTGAGTTCTTACCCACAATTACCAAATTACGCATATTGGCAAAAATATTATCCTTGCTATCAATAAGGTTTACCATTTGCAAGCTTCTATCATGCTCAACATTATCAGGCACATATACAAAATATCCTTCGCTAAAATCTGCTGTATTTAGAGCAGTCATAGCATTCTCAGCATCAATTGCATATTTGCCAAAATGTGGCTCTATAAGCTCCGAAAAAGTATTTATTGCAATACTCATTGGGCAAACAATAGTTCCATTTTCGTAAGTAGTAACACCTTCAGCACCTTTCATCCACTGCCCATTAAGCTGAGTATAAAGGTCGGTATCATATTCATTATTAGAACACATTAGAGCAGAATTGGAATCATCCAAATTATCCTGATTTTCTATTGCATTTACATCATAATTGCGCTCAAGAGTATTCTTAAGACTAGTCTTGCGCCAAGCTTCTAGTTTTGTGGTAGGGAATCCTAATTTATCGAATTCTACCACTGCTTTTCGTCGCAAATCACTCAACCAAACACTTTCATTCTCAATATTAACCTTTAATTTGGTCTCTACCTTCGATAAAAGATTTTGTTTAAGCTCCATTGCTATTTCTTTGGATTTATTGCTCATTATTTCTTAGCTTCAAGTTCTTCCTTAATCCAATCGTAGCCTTTTTCCTCTAGCTCTAAAGCCAAAGATTTGTCGCCAGTTTTCACAATCTTGCCATCATACATTACATGTACAAAATCAGGTACAATATAGTCTAGCAAACGCTGATAATGAGTAATTACCACTGTAGCATTTTCTGGCGATTTTAAAGCTGTAACGCCTTTTGCCACAATACGCAAAGCATCAATATCAAGTCCCGAATCTGTTTCATCAAGAAATGATAAAGTAGGCTCTAGCATTGCCATCTGAAAAATCTCATTTTTCTTTTTCTCTCCACCAGAAAAACCTTGGTTTACTGAGCGATTATTTAATTTAGCATGCATTTCCACAAGCTCCTTTTTCTCTTTCATATACTTCAGAAAAGCACCTGCTGATAATGGCTCTTGACCACGATATTCACGAATTTCGTCAATGGCAGTACGCATAAAGTTAGTCATGCTTACACCGGGAATCTCCACAGGATATTGAAATCCCAAGAAAACACCCTCGCGAGCTCTATCCTCAATGGAAAGCTCCAATAGATCCTTGCCTTTATAAATAATCTCGCCACTAGTTACATCATAAGCATCATTACCTGCTATTACTGCAGCAAGAGTACTTTTACCAGTACCATTAGGACCCATAATTGCATGAACTTCGCCAGCATTTACTGTTAAGTTTAAGCCACTTAATATTTCTTTTCCCTGTACACTTACGTGCAAATTCTTAATTTCTAACATAATATTTTGTTTTAGCCTACGCTATTTTCTAAACTTATTGATAATAATTTCTGTGCCTCAGCAGCAAATTCCATTGGTAGTTTATTCAACACCTCTTTGGCATATCCGTTTACTATTAATCCAATTGATTTATCAGCACTCAAACCTCTCTGCTGACAGTAGAATAACTGCTCATCAGATATTTTTGAGGTTGTTGCCTCATGCTCTACCACGGCAGTTTCGTTTGCCGTATCAATATATGGGAAAGTATGTGCTCCACACTCACTTCCCAAAAGCAAACTATCGCATTGCGAAAAATTTCGGCTATTGTCGGCACTAGGGTTTATTTTTACCAAACCACGGTAGCTATTATGACTCTTTCCTGCCGATATTCCTTTAGAAATAATTGTGCTTGTGGTATTTTTTCCGATATGAATCATCTTTGAGCCAGTATCGGCCTGCTGATAATTATTGGTAACTGCCACAGAGTAAAACTCTCCGATAGAATTATCGCCTTTAAGTACACAGCTAGGATATTTCCAAGTAACAGCAGAGCCAGTTTCTACCTGAGTCCACGATATTTTAGAATTATTGCCCTTGCATAAACCACGCTTAGTTACAAAGTTGAATATACCACCAAGGCCTTCCTTATTACCAGGATACCAGTTTTGCACAGTGCTATATTTAACCTCTGCATTTTCGTGAGTAATAATTTCCACAATAGCTGCGTGTAGCTGATTTTCATCACGTTGTGGCGCAGTACAACCTTCGAGGTAGCTTACATAAGCATCATCATCAGCAACAATAAGTGTGCGCTCAAACTGACCTGTATTAGCAGCATTAATTCTGAAATAAGTACTAAGTTCCACTGGCGAACGTACGCCTTTTGGAATATAGCAGAACGAGCCATCACTAAAAACTGCTGAATTAAGAGCTGCAAAATAATTATCTGATGGAGGCACTACACTACCCATATATTTTCTTACCAAATCAGGATATTTCTGTACTGCCTCGCTAAAGGACATAAAAATGATTCCTTTTTCTTCAAGCACTTCAGAGAAAGTTGTCTTTACCGAAACGCTATCAATAACAGCATCTACAGCAACTCCCGAAAGAACTTTTTGCTCTTCGAGACTAATTCCCAACTTATTGAAAGTATCAATTAATTCAGGATCCACCTCATCAAGGCTTTCAAGCTCCTTTTTCTGCTTTGGGGCAGAATAGTAAATAATATCTTGAAAATCGATTTCAGGAATTTTCAAATGCGCCCAATCAGGTTGTTCCATTGTAAGCCACTTACGGTAAGCCTTCAAACGGAACTCTAGGAGCCATTCCGGCTCATTCTTTTTTGCGGAAATTATCCGCACCACATCTTCACTCAAGCCTTTGCCTATGTCATCAACTTCAATATCAGTGGTAAAACCATATTTATAATCAGAGGACGTAACCTCATCAATTAATTTATCTTCGTCTTTTGCCATTATAATTTATTTTCAATCCTTATTTAGATTAAATTAAAATAAGACTGCAAAGATACTAAACTCTTGTGGATTATGAATGTTTAAAAATGATTTTAGTCATAGATTTTTTAATAATTTAATAAAAAATTTTAGCTGATTGAAATAGAGAAAATTAGGAGTTAAATTAGTTTAGTGTTCGGGATTTTGGGTTCTTTGTTTCTTATTTAAACTTCCTTGTTTGGGGTTCAAAAATTCAAAGTAATTTTACTTTTATTAGGTAATTACTTGGTGTATCTCGGGCATCTTGCCCAATGATATTGCTAATAAAGCATACTACTTTGTTAGTGAAGCAACAACTTGGAGTCATCGTTTCACTTGTATAAAATAACAATATATATTATAAATTATAAAAAAATCATTAATCCTGTTAATATATTTACTACCTTTGGGAGTTACTAACAATTACTATATTACAAAATGAAATACAAGCATACAAGCATACAAGCATACAAGCATACAAGCATACAAGCATACAAGCATACAAGCATACAAGCATACAAATATATGAATGTACTTCTTATATAAACCTATATATTAGAAATAACAGAATATACACAAAAAAAATTCCGAATGTATTATTAAAAGGAAAAGGGTTTACGTAAATTGGAGGTTCCCTCTACAGAACTTTATAACAATTTTTAAAACGTAAACCCATTAATTTTTTTTAATAATGAAATACAAAATTACAATAAATACGGTACTAATGGTACTTCTTTTAACAAATATTAGTCTATTAAATGCACAAAGCTTTACTCCCTCGCAAACAGCTGATAATATATCAGGTAAATGCGAAAAAAAGACTAAGAATACAGGAAATGATATTAGATATTTTGAATCAAGTTTTTTTCAAATCTCAGTTTGGGATGGTGATAGAGCAAGACTAGGATATGATTATGGTACAGGGAATGGACCAGAAGCATCACTTATGCTTGATGGAAATCAATATGGGCAGGTAGAAGATCCTGATGTAGTATTGCAAGAAATGTATAATACATTATTTGCTTTTATTATTTATACTATAGAAGGTAAAGTATATTATGAAGTACATAGTTTTTATCAAGGAACTCATAGTTTACCAATACCTAGTCAACAAATTGGAACATCCAACCTATGTAGCAATCCAAATGTGGATATTGACGATCAAAATAATTTAGTTGCCGTTTGGGCTGATACTACCAATGGTAAGGATATTATTATTGCTTATTCTGATATTTTCTTTACTAATTCTAATACCACAGTTACTACTGCATGTCATAATGCATGGAACCCTGATGTAGCTATTTGGTACGATTATATTAATTATAAAAAACACGTCAGAATTACAGCTAACTCAGATTATGATAGCGAAAATGCGGTAATAATAATAAAAAATGATGCCTGGACATCAGGAATTTTTACTGGAGTAGATAGATGTGAAGCATATAAGCCTGATTACTTTGGGCGACCACGAATAGCAGCAAGTGCTAATGGTAATGAAATGTATGAAGTAGTTGTTGATAAACATGAATATAATTCAACTATCAATACTATTATGGGGTGTACTTTTAGTGGTCTAGGAGTACTTAGTGCAGCTACTGTACTAAACCCAAATTTACAACAAAGTATTAATACAGAGCCTGTAGTAAGCTTTGTGCTCAACACCATAGTAGTGGCATGGACAAACGAATCTACGTTAACTGACAAAAAGGACATTATACAACAAAAATTATCAGCTTCAACTGGTCTACCTTATGCACCAAATACGTATGAAGTGGTAAATCAAACAATAGATGATCATCAATCTATTGCATCGGTTAGTGGCAGATACTCAAGTAGCCCACTAGCTCATTTTACTTTTATGGATATCCTAGAATATGAGATTAATTATAAGTTAGGTAATATTAGTAATAATTACGTAAGACTGAAGCAGCCAATATTTGACGAAAGCAAAATATTACCAAATCCTGCAACCGATGTAGTGAAATTTCAGCTTAAAGATGGAATAGGCAATGCTATTATAACTATCTTTGATTTGCAAGGAAAAATGCTTGAGCAGTTTGAATATAATAACAATACTAAATATGATGTAAGTAAACTAATAAATGGCGTTTATTTTGTAGAAATAAAAACAGAAAACACCGTAGAAACCATTAAATTAATAATAAATTAACACTAATTACAGTCTGATGTGGGCTAACCGCATCAGACTTTATACTATACAATATGACCTCAAAACACCATAAACTAATAATCAATAATAACAAATTATTATTTGCTATTATTGCTATATTATGGTTATCTGTTAATGTAAATGCACAAGTTAGCACTATATCAGCATTGGGTGGAGAGGTTTGGTACGAATTACATTCTCAGAATAGTATTACGGGAAATCTTAATATAAACATTATTTCTTACAGTAACCCTACCAAAGGCGAAATTTTTGATTCACATATTGGCATATATAACTACCCAATGGGCATTCCCGTTAGTTTTAAGCCATGGCAAATAGATTCTACATCACTAAATTGTAACGCAGTGTATACTCCTCCAACATCGCAACCGACTGTAGGATTATGGCAAGAAGGTATTTTTTTAAGAGTTCCTCAATATTGTTATCAAAATAATATTGGTGGTTTTCCTATACCTTTTTCTATCCCATTTATTGTAGCACCTCCAGCAAATGGTTGGGTAATAGCTGCAACTTCAGCATCACACGAAAGAGATACAACAGCAAAAAATTTAAATCACTTTAATTTTAATTCACAAATCAATTTGTTTTGGGATAGATACTATAATATTCCTGGCTATTTCACACGCATATATCCATTTCCAAACACCTCAGGCCCACATAACGACACTTCTCCTCGTTTTGCTAGTGATGCCGTGGTTGTTTGTACAAGTGGCGATACAGTAAATTATAATCCTAATATATACGATGCCGATGGTGATTCCATAAGTGTAGATTGGGATTATCATATTAATGGAAGACATGCTGCACAATATACAACTAGTTTAAGTGCATGGCCAATAGGGAATTTACCGCAAGACATTTCTGCATATCATTTATTTTTAGACACAGCTACCTATAAACCAGGTTATGATTTTAATAAGCCTTTGCCTGATGCTAGTTTCAATCCCAATAATATAGCTGCTACTTTAGATTCTAATACTGGCGAAATATACTTTTGTTGCAATAACCCTGGTAATTATTCTGCTGCCGTTAAGGTTAGTGCTTTTAGAAATGGCTATTTGCTTTCTACCACACATAGAGAGATATTTTTTACAGTTTTTCCTGCTGATAGTAATCATGATCCAATAATTACAAATCCAAACTCAATATATATCGATACTGTATTTGCTGGAGACTCCGTGAGTATTCCTTTTTATATATCAGATTTAGACTCATCACAGCAAATCACATTTAATGCAAGCGGCTATGCAATGGACAGCAATTTATTAGTTGATGGCACCGCTTGTGGATTGCCGCCTTGTGCAGGCTTTAGTAAATTACCTACAGTTGGCTTTCATGCTTTAGATACCGCAATATTTGCTTGGCATACTAGCTGTAGTAATACTTCTGCAAATAATAATATGATTACATATAACTTTAATCTTACTGCAATGGACGATAACTGCCCCATAGCAGGCATGGGTAATAGGTTGGTACGTATAGTAGTAAAAAACAATCCAATACTAGAAGCCTCTCAACCACATTGCACGCAGGTAAGCACAAATACAAATGTGATATTTTTATGGAATCCAATTACTGACAGTACCGGTTTTAGTTTTAAAAAATATATTGTATGGACTTCACAATCACCAATAGGGCCTTTTATGCCACTAGATACAATAACCGACATTAATCAAACAAGCGTTGTACATTATGCTACTAATGCTTTCTCTAATCAATTATACTATTTTATTGAAACTGTATCATCATGCAGCCCTATTTATTCTGCCTTTTCCGATACCATATCTACTATATATTTGCAGCTTAATAATGCTATAGATATAGCAAACCTTAGTTGGAACGACATCCGATACGATACCATAAATCAGTATTACAAAATATACCGCTCCATTGATGGTGCAGCATGGGCTTTGCTTGACTCCTGCGACGCTACAGTATATAACGATAGTTTATCGGTTTGCTCTTTAGCTGTAAGTTATTATATCTCACTAAGCGATAGTAACGGCTGCGAGAGTATTTCTAATATTAAAACAGATACTTTTACCGATATTACAGCTCCTGAACCTATAGTTTGGGATAGCATTAGCCTTAGCAATAATAATAAAATACAACTAGCATGGCTAAGTTCAAATTCTGACGATGTGGTAGCTTATATTATTTATAATCAGGCCCAAGCAATAGACACAATATGGGGAACAAACAGCTGTGTGCTAACAAATTATATTTATTCTGACACTAACAATTGCTTTAATATAAGCGCAATGGACTCTTGTGGTAATGCTACCCTGTCGGATACTAATTGCAGTATTGAACTACAAACTGCCATAGATAAATGCACTCAAGGAATTATTATTAGTTGGAAAGCAAATAATGATACTACTTTGCTCAGCTACGATTTATTTTATAAACAAAATGCGGGTACTTTTCAGTATTTGGCTAATATTAGCAACGGAGATACAAGCTTTATACATAGCTCACTAATTGAAAATCAGAGTTACTGCTATTTTATTAGAGCAAAGCTATCAGGCAATCGTAGTTCAAGCTCCAATAGAAAATGTATTATTACCAATTTTTCAGAAAATGAAAATAAAACCTCTTTGAGAGTTGCCTCTGTTGCTAATAATAATTTTGTAAGACTTAAAATTGAAAGCGATACTATAGCTAAGTCTGATAAATATATAATTGAACGTAGAGATAATGCCACATCAAACTTTGTGAATATTGCCAATATTAGCAATCAATACTCAGCTTTATGGTGGTTTGATGATGCAGCAGTGGATGTACAAAACCAATATTATCAGTACCGTATATTATCCGAAAACCGCTGTCAAGAATATGATACTAGCAATTATGCTCAAACAATACTGCTTAATATTGAGCAAAAGAATGGAAGTATAAATCAGCTGCAGTGGAATAGCTATCAGCAATGGAGCTATGGTGTCGACTATTATATCATTCACCGTATTGTGCAACAGATGGAGATATTCCCATATATAACTGTGCCTAGCAATAGTGCTATGCAATATTCCTATGATGATGATGTTAGTGAATTTGAAAACTATAGTAATGGGTTTTGTTATTCAATAGAAGCATTGGAAGCTAGTGCTAATATTGATACTAGCTTTTCCAACACTGCCTGCATTGCTCGCGATTTAGATATTTATATTCCCAATGCTTTTCATCCTGGTGGTGGAATTAATGAGGTATTTAAACCTGTTATTCCTTTCTTAAACGATAATTATTATCAAATGATAATTTATAATCGTTGGGGTGAGAAAATCTTTGAAACCACAGATATAAATATTGGATGGGATGGTACTTATAAATCATACACCATAACTACTGGAGTGTATGTGTATATAATTAGCATAATAAGCAATGGTGAAAAAATTAGCCGAAGGGGTAGTTTTACTTTGATTAGGTAAGGTTTATATATTAGGCAAGTCCTAGATTAAATGTATAGCTTTAAGCACATACAAAAAAGTGTCGGCGTCGCTTTGAGCGACACCGACACTAATAAATAAGGTTTACAATTCAGGACCCGCGGCAACCAACGCCTTACCTTCATCATTATCAGTATATTTATCGAAGTTTTTAATAAATAAACCAGCTAAATCTTTAGCCTTAGTTTCCCACTCTTCATAAGTATCATATGTATTAGCGGTATCAAGAATATTGGTATCAACTCCTGGCAATTCCTTAGGAATTTCGAGATTGAAAATTGCTGTTTTTGTTGTTTCAGCTTTCTCAATATCTCCATTTAGTATTGCATCAATAATTCCTCTGGTATCTTTTATGGAAATACGTTTTCCAGAGCCATTCCAGCCTGTATTTACTAAGTAAGCCTTGGCATTATGCTTTTCCATTTTCTTTACTAACTCCGCAGCATATTGCGTAGGGTGTAGCGAAAGAAATGCCTCACCAAAGCAAGCTGAGAAAGTTGGTTGTGGCTTAGTTACACCACGCTCTGTACCTGCAAGCTTTGCTGTAAAACCTGATAAGAAATGATACTTTGTTTGCTCAGGAGTAAGTTTTGATAC
>NIUZ01000049.1 GCA_002254285.1 Bacteroidetes bacterium 4572_112
TATGGCAAAGACATCGAAAAATTTAAAAGCTCTAAGGAGCTTAAAAATAAAGATCCATACATTGAAATCAACATTGCTAAAAACATGATAAATGGCTTTGATGGTTGCAACAGAATAAATGGCATGATAGCTTCAAGCACTGACAAAGATTTGAAATTTGGCAATATATTAGTCACAAGAATGCTGTGCAAAGATATGGACCTTCCAACTAGATATAATGACGCTTTAAAGTTTGTTCGTCATTATAAAATCGAAAACAATAAACTCTATCTTCAGACTAAAGATGGAAATACAATAATGATTTTTAAAAAAGTAGACTAAATGAGTAAGCATAAAGATACATTTATAGCATTAGATTTTGAATTAGCAACAGGAGTGCGCAATAGTGTTTGCTCAATTGGGATTGTTACTTTTAAAAATGGTGAAATAGTAAATGAGTATTATTCACTTGTAAAACCTCCTAAAAACGAATACCACTGGGGAAATAGCAGAGTGCATAAAATAAAATCTAAACACACTAAAGATTCTCCAACATTCAAGGATATTTATCCACAAGTAAAAGAAATTCTACAAAATTGCAAACTTATGGTTGCTCATAACGAAGGCTTTGATAGAGACGTATTAGAGAAAGTTATGGACTTTTACGGATTAAATTATAAGGAACTAAACCTTCCAAAACCCTGGGAAGATACTGTAACAATTTTTCAGGAAAAAGGAACAGAATCTGCTAAACTAAAAAACCTTTGTAAGGAATATAATATTGATATTATACCTCATAATGCACTTGAAGATGCTAGGGCTTGTGGTTTATTATATTTACTAAGATAGGAACCACATTATGAGAATATGGCTTATTATAGTACTTTCTATTATAGTAATAACCAAAGGTTTATCACAGGATAATCTAAATCTCAGAATTGTTGATTATGGTACAAATAAAGGTCTTGCTTACTGCAACATTTCTTTTATTGGAACTAAGCAGGGAAGCATTAGCAATAGTGAAGGCTATTTCAATATCAATAATAATACAAGTTTCGATTCAATACGAATTTCTTATATTGGATATAAAACACTGAAACTTGCCATTGGTAATATTGATAATGGAGATATTATTAAACTCCACAAAACAGAATTCGTATTATCAGAGTTTGCAGTGCATGCTGATAATGATTATTTATACCAGCTGCTGACTAATATCCGAAAGAAACTTCTTAAAAACAAAATCCCTTATACAGCAAAAGTATATTATGGTATTGAATCTCAAACCAGAAACACTCCTTTAGAGCTTTTAGAATGTTTTTATAATGGCGAATTAGTTGGCGAACATATTACTGACTTAACTTATAAAAATGGCCGAGTGGGATTGGCCAGTGTTGATGGCAATTATTTTGAATCCTTTAATACAGCCAAAGCCATTAGCCGAATAAATATTCTGCACAAAAGCGAGGTATACCCTTCCCTACCATTGCAATTCAATAAACGAAAACTCAAAAAACTATTCAAACTTAAAGCATATTCTAATAACAGTAATATTATTAAGATAGAATTTACACCATATAATACAACAGAATATTTCTCGGGAATAATATGGGTAGACAATATTAAACATACATTACTAAAATTAGAACTTACAGCAAATAATACTAGCAAACACCCTTTTCTACCAATTCATAATACCGATAAAATAAGTGATGTAAGCATAAAGCTTGTAAAATCATATAATACCAATGAACAACTATCGATAATTGATCATATATATTTTGAATATAGTTTTGTTTATAAAAGTGTAAGAGGCAGTTCCATGGGTATTGCTAATAATAAATCACGAATAATTGAGCGCAATATATCCTCAAAAGGCATTATTAGAGTTTTTGATTATGAAAACACTTTTATAATTCCGTACTTCAACTATCCCGATAATCTGTATTATGGTGACTATTATAAAATGTCGTTTATTCCATATAATGATGCATTTTGGAACAACAACCACAGCATTGCGCTTAGCAAAGAGCAAAAAGAAAAGCTAGGTTTCTTTGCTGCGGAAGGCAAATTGGTAAATTATAGAGAGAATAATTACGGAAACAATTTTCTACTAAGAGCCACTAATAATAAAGACAAAGAAACTACTCATTTTGGCTTTTACTATTCGTTTTGGAATAAAGATAAACGTATTACAATTAAGAAAGACCTTAAACAAAATGAACTATATAACCCGAAAAAAGAAGGACTAATAGTAAAACGAGATTTATACAATATTGAAGCACAAATTCTTTTAGACATTACTAAAGTCGGTGATTCGTTAGACTTTAAATCATATTCTGTTTTCGATTCTTATCAAACTTTCTATCGATTACCTACTGATAGTATTAGCAATGCATTTATCAATATTTATTTTGATTTATACGAAATTGAAAGACAAAAAATGCATGATAATATACTCAAATCTGATAAAAAATTAAGCACTGCCAACAGCATTTACAATGAAAGTAAAAATAACATTGCATTAATTACCAATAAATATATTGAAGAAGTACAGTTGGGTAAAAATAATAAGGAGTTCGAAAAATGGAATAAATTTATTTTTGACAATTTGGGAATTGATAATTTAAAGCTAATACATTATTATTAATACGATAATAAAACATAACTAAATACAGGCAATATTTCATAGCTTTTGAAGTTATAAACCTCATAAATACGATATAAAAAGTTTAGAAAAATTAAACAACAAAAAGCATTACTTTTGCAGCAATGAAAATAATAGATTGGTATATAATTAGGAAGTTTTTAGGAACTTTCTTTTTTACTTTAGGATTGATAATCCTGATTGTAATAATTTTTGATATTTCAGAAAAAATTGACGACTTCATCAATAACGAAGCGCCACTTAAGGAGATTATATTCTCGTATTATATCACCTTTATCCCTTTCTTTACCAATATGTTTAGCCCGCTTATAACATTTATAGCGGTGGTATTCTTTACATCCAAAATTGCTTATAATACTGAGATTGTTGCCATATTAAGTAGCGGTGTTAGTTTCCGTAGGTTGCTACGTCCTTACCTTATTTCTGCCACTATTATTGGCTTGCTATCATTCTATTTGGCAAATTTTCTTATTCCTACTACCAATAAAATAAAGAAGGAATTTGAGGACACTTATATATGGCGTAAGAAATATAATACCAGCAAGAATATTCATATTCAGAATAAGCCTGGCGAATTGCTATATGTAGAGAGCTTTAATGATAGATCAAATACTGGATATAACTTTACTTGGGAGAAATTTGAAGGACAAAAACTTATTTATAAATTAAAATCCAAAACAATTATTTATGACTCTGCAAATAGTCAATGGAATATTGTTAAATATAAGGCTCGCGAATTTATTAATGATAGCACTCAAACTTTTGAAGAAGGAGATACATTGGTTGCCAAATTCAATATTATTCCGCGCGATTATTCAAATAAAGTAGTAAATATGGAGGTGATGGACTATTTTGAACTAAATGAGTTTATTGCCAAAGAAGAGATTAAAGGATCCGAGAATATTAAGTTCTATTATGTAGAAAAGCATCGTAGAGTAGCCTTCCCTTTTGCCACATTAATTTTGACTGTAATTGGGGCAGCCCTTTCAAGTCGAAAAGTAAGAGGAGGAATGGGTATTCACCTAGCAGTAGGTATTACACTGAGCTTTACATATATAATTTTCATGCAAATATCCACAGTATTTGCCACTTTTGGAGCATTATCTCCATTGGTAGCAGTATGGATTCCTAATATGATTTTCTTCTTAATTGCAGTATATTTAGTACGAATTGCTCCCAAATAAAAAAGCATAAATCATAAGGAAATTTCACAAAATCATAGACAATGTGAATAATTTTTCAAATTTAGAACAATTTAAAAACTGATTAATTTCAGCTATTAATAAATAGAAAAAACACTACATTTGAGGTCTTAAAGAAAACACATAAATATAACACATAAATATTCAAACCAAATGAATTTACACGAATATCAAAGTAAAGAAATTTTAAAATCATACGGAGTGTCGGTACCTAAAGGTTACCTAGCATATACTGCGGATGAGGCTGTTGAAGCAGCAAAAAAACTAACCGAAGAAACAGGTCATGAAGTATGGGCTGTAAAGGCACAAGTTCATGCTGGTGGACGTGGTAAAGGTGGCGGAGTAAAGATTGCTAAAACTTTTGATGATGTACGCACTCACGCAAGCAATATCTTAGGAATGCAACTTGTAACTCCTCAAACTACTGCTGAAGGTAAATTGGTTCGCAAGATATATATTGAGCAAAACATTTTTTATGATGGACCATCAGAAATGGCGGAATTTTATATGAGCGTAATGCTTCACCGCGATAGTGGTAAGAATATGATTATGTATTCTCCACGTGGTGGTATGGATATCGAGAAAGTTGCTGAAGAAACTCCTGAGTTTATCTTCACTGAAATTATCGATCCTAAAGTTGGTCTTATGCCATTTCAAGCTCGTAGAGTTGCTTTCAACCTAGGATTAGATGGTAAGGCTTTTAAAGAGATGACAAAATTTGTTGCTGCTCTTTACCGCGCTTACGAAGGTTCTGACTCTTCATTATTTGAAATCAACCCTGTTGCTAAAACTAAGGATGATTTAATTTATGCTGCTGATGCTAAAGTTGCTATTGATGATAATTCACTTTACCGTCATAAGGATATTGCTGCAATGCGCGATGTTGAAGAAGAAGATGCTACTGAAGTTGAAGCTGGAAAATATGACCTTAACTTTGTAAAACTTGACGGTAACGTTGGTTGTATGGTTAATGGTGCTGGTCTTGCAATGGCTACAATGGATATTATTAAAATGAGTGGTGGAGATCCTGCTAACTTCCTTGATGTAGGAGGTACCGCTAATGCTGAGCGCGTTGAGCAAGCTTTCCGTATCATTCTTCAAGACCCTAATGTAAAGTCTATCCTAGTAAATATCTTTGGTGGTATTGTACGTTGCGATAGAGTTGCAAACGGTATTGTACAAGCTTACAAAAACATTGGCGATATCAATATCCCAATCATTGTAAGATTGCAAGGAACTAATGCTGAAGAAGGAAAAGATATTATTGATGCTAGTGGACTTAAAGTGTTCTCGGCAGTAACATTACATGATGCAGCTACTAAAGTTGCTGAAATAATGAGCTAATATTTCCGATATATAACCAAGAAAAGCCGTTTAGATTAATTTCTAAACGGCTTTCTTTTTTATTAGGAGTTTTTTTATGATTTTATGCTTTCCTATAAACCTCTCCAACTATACTTAGCTGATTCAACTGCTCAATAAGTAATGTCAATTGCTCCTTATCATACACCTTTACGGTTATGCTTCCAAAATATTCGTTACCATTGCTATTTAAATTAATATTCAGAATTGGAACAGACAGCTTTTTGCTAATCACATTATTAAGTTCACCAATAATCCCCTCCTTATCATTACCTCTAATATATAGTTCGGCTCTGAAATTGAATCGCTCAGTTTTCTCTTTCCATGCAGCATCAATAATTCTATAAGGATAACGCACTCGCATATCCTTGGCATTGGGGCAATTATTCCTGTGTATACTTATTCCTTTAGATACAGTTACGAATCCGAAAATTTTATCACCAGTAATTGGATTACAACATTTTGCAAGATTATAATTTATATTTTGCAGATTATCGACTATTAACAAATCACTATTGGAAGAATTATCAACACCAATTTTATCATCTTCGGCTTCAATAAGTACATCATCTTCTACTTCCTCATTTTCCGAAACCAAGAATTTTTTAACACTACTATGGTCTATTTTCTCATTATAAAACGATCGGTAAAGGTCACTAATACTTTTAAAATCAAATTCGCCCTTAATCTTCTCAAGTACATCTTGATTATAGGCAACCTTCCAGTTTTTTAGCTTTCGTAGGAGAATTTCCTTGCCAAATTCGGCTTCTATTTTTCCTTCTTGATCAAAAGCCTTACGAATATGCAGTTTTGCTCTATTTGTTGTTATATGATTCAACCAATCGAGGCTAGGTTTTTGCGATTTTTGGGTAAGTATTTCCACCTGATCTCCATTACGAAGATGATGTTTCATTCCCACATTTTTTCCGTTCACAATACCGCCAACGCAAGTTAAGCCAACTTGTGAGTGCACAGCAAAGGCAAAATCAAGAATTGTGGCTCCGATATTCAATTTCTTTAAATCCCCATTGGGAGTAAAAGCAAATAATTCAGTAGAAAACTTAGCCGACCTAAACTCATCTTTACCAAGCAGCTCATCATCTTTCTCTAAAGAGTGCTTAATATTATCGAGCCAGAAATCCGTTCCGAAGCTATCCTTACCACCTTTATAACGCCAGTGAGCAGCCATACCATTTTCCGCCTCATCATCCATTCGCTCGGTACGTATTTGTACCTCAATCCACCGCCCTTCGTCTGTGCCAACTGTAATATGCAAACTCTCATAACCATTATCACGAGGTACACTTATCCAGTCGCGCATACGTGGTAAATTTGGAGTATATAGATTAGTAACTACAGAAAACACATGCCAACAATCCGCTTTTTCTTCCTTAATATCACTATCAAGGATTACACGTATTGCCCAAAGGTCATATACTTTTTCAAAGCTCACCCCTTGAGCTTGCATTTTTTTATAAATAGAATGAATACTTTTTGTTCGCCCTTTAATTTTATACTTCAATCCTTGATCATGAAGAGACTCTCTTATGGGGTTAATAAAATCTTCAATAATTTTCTCTCTTTCCTCTTCACTTTCCTTAAGCTTAATTTTAATATCATTATAAGCCTTTGGTTGCTCAAGTTTAAGAATTAAATCCTCAAGCCCTTGCTTTAATTTATAAAAACCTAAACGATGAGTAACAGGAATATATACATGCTTATTTATATGAATTAAAGCTTCCTTGGTTTTAGCACCTTTATAATTAACATCGTAATATTCAATATTTCTAAGTTCAAGCACATTGCTAGCAATACTAATAAGTACAGCGCGCAAATCACCAGCAACATTCAATATCATACCTCTATAATTATCGGCTTGCTGCTCAATATTTATTGTAGGAAGTGCTAATACCGACATATAATCAGTTGCTATTCTATCTATAATAGGATTTACATCCTTTAATTTTTTGTGATAAAAAAACTGGTATAAGCCATAGCCTGCCGACAATAAAGTTGGACCTTGAACTTTTAGCTCATTCTTAAGGATATCCAAAATTCGAAATGAATATTGAATACTGTTCATTCCTATGATTGGTGATTCTGTTTCCTTTTCTTTTGACCATGCTTGTTCAATAATTTGCATTGAGTCCAAGAACTCATTACTAAGGCCAACTTTGCTAAAATGTTTTATTATTCCGTCAATCATATGCGTGTCTTTATTATATCAACGCAAAAATAACAGTTTTAGTGGACTCATTTTCATTAAACTTATTTAAAATAATCCCTAAATCATAAGGAGTATCCAAATTCAAAAGAAACTAAAAGTAGAGTTTTAATCAGGATATTCTATTCGGATATGATAAATATTTAGTAATTTTTTCTTGAATATTTTCTTAACCGTATTAATTTCTCGAAGGCTAATATTTGCATTATTATACTGCCCTTGGTCGAGCTGACTTTTAATAATTGCATCAACAAGCTCACTAATAGATTTGGCATCAGGCGATTTCAGACTTCTAGAGGCCGCTTCCACAGCATCAGCCATCATAAGTATACAGGTTTCTTTGGAGTATGGTATTGGGCCATGATAAGTAAACTCTCGCAGTTTAATTTCCTCATCAGGCATTTCCTTCAAGTGCATTCTGTAAAAATATTCCACACGCTTTGTTCCATGGTGGGTTCTAATAAAGTCAATTATCTGATTTGGTAAATTATAACTCTTCGCTAGTTTAATACCATTCAGCACATGCGAAATAATAATATTTGCACTCTCTTGATAACTAAGCTCATCATGTGGACTATAATTTCCATTCTGATTTTCGGTAAAAAACATTGGATTTTCTATCTTCCCAATATCGTGATACATGGCTCCTGCCCTTACTAATAGCTGATTAGCACCAATTTCTACCGCAGCTTCCTCAGCAAGGTTCGATACCTGAATACAATGATGAAAAGTTCCTGGCGCTTTGGTCGATAATTCGCGAATCAGTGGATTATTTGTATCCGCATATTCCAATAATGAAACATCGGTAACCATTCCGAAAAGCTTTTCAAATAAGTATATTATAGGAGTTGCCAATAATGTTAAACCTGCTGATATTGCAAAATAAACAAATACCATAAGATTTATATTCTCTAAACTAGCCTCTGTAATAAGCTCAACACCTACGTAAATTAACGAAAAAGATATATATATATATAGTGCTGAAAAGAAAAACTGAGATCTTTTATGAAGCCTTACAACACTAATTATAGCTACCATTCCTGTCATAAGCTGAAGGAAAATAAATATAAAGCTATTTGGAACAACAAAGCTAATAAGTATAACTGTGGTTAGGTGAACTATCAGCGCTAAGCTAGTATCGTAAAATGCCCTCACAACTATGGGGCTTATCATCAGAGGTATGAGAAGTGCCAGCGAACTATCATAAACAACAACTAGTCTCGTTACAGCCACCATGCTTATCATTAATATAAAAATCATCAATAGATTTTTACTGTCCTCAAAAATATCGGGTCTAAAAAAGAATAGGAATAAGCCATATGCAATAAGCGGAATACTTACCAGAATGATTTTACCGATATACAAACCAATATTCGATGACCTTGCTTTATTCTGAAAATCAATTCGTAAAGATTCTAAAATTTCATAAACATTGGCATCAATAATTTCACCTTTGCTAATAATATGCTGTCCACGAAGCACTACACCCCTATTTGGTGATATATTATCGAGCCTATATTGAAGTTCGATACTAGTTTTTTCGCGATCAATAAATACATTCGGCTTTAAATTTCCATGAAGAAAATTAGCAATAAACTTTTTATCAATATCATTATTCTTTCCTAACTCCTGCATTATATATAGAAAAGCTGTTTTCTGCGAATAAAAGTAATTCAGAAAAGCTTCCTTTGCTATATTATTCCTTAGTACATAAATTATTACATCATCATGATTTTCAGATATATCAGCAGGCAATTTTATTATTCCTGTTTGAAATACTTTTTGAGCAATATCTATACAAGCTTGCTTGTTTACCCCAAACTTTTCTCTATTTCCTAAGCCATATTCTTGCAACCATAAAGTATCAAAACTAGACGAAATAGTATTTAAGTATTTATCAGTAATATCTTGATTAAATGTAAAATACAGCTTAGAATGTTGCTTAATAGCCTTCTTTTCTTGCTCTATTTCTTTATCAGATTTTTTTATGGCAAAATCTACTGGCGACTCCAAGTCTTCATACAACCACGGACGACCTTCATTATATTCATATTTAAACTTAGTACTTTCGGGAAACAAAAGTACAATTACTACCATAGTAAATACAAACAACAAAGCTTTATAAATCTCTGAGTAGTAGTTCCGCAAATTCTCCAATATCTTTTTCACAATCACAAAAATAAAGCTAATGTACAAGATAAACAATAGTATAGCTTAGAGTTATTAACAGTTGGGTATTTATAAGGAAAGGAGGTGAATTGAGTCCCTATAGCCATCGGGAGAGGAATTGGGAATTGAGAATATACGTTTCAATTAAACAAATAAACGCATAAACAATAAAAATAGGCGTAATTGGACTTAATGGCTCTGGTAAATCCACCCTATTAAAAATAATAGCTGGCTTAGAAGAGAAGTATCAGGGGGAAGTTGTTTTCTCTCAAGGATATAAAATTGGATATCTTGCACAGGAGCCATATCTTGATGATAATAAAACCGTAAGGC
>NIUZ01000050.1 GCA_002254285.1 Bacteroidetes bacterium 4572_112
GTAAAGGATCGTCTTGAACAAGCACTTTTAAAGAATATTGACGAAAGTAAGGTTGATAAAAATCGCTTTGAACAAGAAGTGATTTTCTATCTTGAGAAATTCGATATTACCGAGGAGAAAGTACGTTTAAAAAAACACTGCAGCTACTTTATAGAAACTCTTGATAATAACAATATTTCCAAAGGAAAGAAACTAGGATTCATCACCCAGGAAATAGGGCGTGAAATAAACACATTAGGATCAAAATCAAACGACTCTGATATGCAAAAGATTGTCGTTAATATGAAGGATGAGTTGGAGAAGATAAAGGAGCAAGCTTTGAATGTGCTGTAAATAAGGGTAGTGAAAATTATTCTATAATCCAATATCTGCGTTATTCTCAGTATTCATTTTAGTCATTTACTAAAGTAAACTCCTAAAATAAATACTTTCGAAAGCCTTGATCTTGAATCCTAGAATGAATTTTAGGTATGCGAAAGTCCTCCTTTGACTTGTGCTGAGTTTAACCGAAGTAAAAAGGAGGTGCCAGCCTGCCGGCAGACAGGGGCAAATTGCATTAAGATATTTTTAATCTTTCGATATTTATCAAGCAATTTGGTCGGAAGATTTATTAGTAAAGGACCCTTCGGTAAACTCAGGAGGACTAGGACAAGGAAAGAGGACAAGGAAGAAAAGGTGATTTAATATAGTTGGACTTTTCATTTATTAAACGTCAGACCCGATAGCTATCGGGTGAGTGATTTACGGAGAGAAACGCAGTAAATTGTATTATTTTAAACGTCAGACAATTCGATTAATTAGAGTAATTCGATGACAACCCCCTTCAATCGAGCCGCAGGCGAAAGAGGATATTACCGATAACAAGCACTTTAGCCTTTCCACTTTAGCCTTTAGCCCTTAGCCTTTAGCCTTATAACAGTACCGCAGGCAAGCGAGAAATAAATTAGTATAATTAGCGAGATTCGATGACAACCCCCTTCGAGCAAGCCGCAGGCGAAAGAGAACAATAATTCGATTAATTAGTGTAATTCGATTATAACTCCCTTCTAGCGATCCGCCGCCGAAAGCAAAGCCGACCGATAACAGGCCCTTTAGCCTTTAGCCTTTAGCCTTTAGCCTTTAGCCTTTCGCCTTTAGCCTTTCAAAAAAACCTTTACAACTCCTTACTTCACCCTTCACTCTTCACTATTGAAAACTTAAACAAATGAAAGGAAAACTAATAATATTCTCAGCCCCATCGGGCTCCGGGAAGACAACCATAGTCAAAGAAATAATAAAAAGTGATATTCCTTTTGGGTTTTCTGTTTCGGCAACTAGTCGTGAGCCACGAGCAGGAGAAACCCATGGCAAGGATTACCACTTTCTGACAATTAAGGAATTTAAAAACTCCATTGAAAAGGATCATTTCCTTGAATGGGAAGAGGTTTATGAAAACCAGTTTTATGGAACTCTGAAATCGGAAGTTGAAGAAAAACGAGAGCAAGGATTGAATGTTATTTTTGATATTGATGTAGTTGGCGGAGTAAATGTAAAGAAATATTACGGTGACGATGCTTTGGCTATTTTTATAAAACCTCCATCAGTTGAAGAGCTTCGCAAACGTCTCACAGGTCGTGGTACTGAAAACGCGGAATCACTACAAAAGCGCCTCAATAAAGCAGAGCATGAGCTAACCTACGCTCCCAAATTCGATATCATAATCACCAACGACAAACTCGAAAACGCAGTGGAGGAAACGCTCTCTGCAATAAGAGATTTCTTAAAAAATTAGGATAGAGGACCCCGATAGGAATCGGGAGCCTGCCTGCCGGTAGGCAGGGAAAAAGGAGGATTTGTGAATGATTAATAATTCACTTTACCCTTCATTACTTAAGATTTAAGAGGATGATTTTTGATTTAAGAGTTACTAATTCGTGTATTTCGATAGCTATCGGAACGTAGATAACTTTTTTGAGCAAGCCGCAGGCAAGCGAGAAATAAATTAGTTTAATTCGATTAATTCGATGAAGAAAACCTTCGATCGAGCCGCAGGCGAAAGAGAACATAAATTCGTGCTAATTCGTGAAATTAGTGGATTATCCTTTTGAGCAAGGTAAAGCCAAGCGAAAAACCTTAATTATCTTAATTCCTTAATGTTTCAATAATCGGTTAATTGAGATCTGCGTAGCAGAACGAAATAATAATTCGATTAATTAAATATTAACTCCCCTCGAGAGAGCCGCAGGCGAAAGAGTACATGACCGATAACGGAAATTTTAGCCCTTCGGCAAGCTCAGGACAGGCCCTTTCCACTTTAAGCTTTAGCCTTTCAAAGAACCCTTTACCATTTTTTTACTACTTTTTACACACTTCTCTCCCGATTCCCATCGGGGTTGCAAATTCAACACTTCGAACGTCGTATAGATTAGTAACAACAAATCAAGAACAACAAGGGTGACTACCAGTTAAACAATTAAGCAAATCAACAATTAAACAACGAAATGAACATCTATACAAAAGGTGGCGACAAAGGCCAGACATCACTTATTGGTGGCAAACGAGTTCCAAAATATAGCCTTCAAGTTGAGGCTTATGGAACCATTGATGAGTTAAAATCTTATACAGGATTAATCTATGATTTATTTGAAGATAAACAGACAAAGGAAAGTTTACTGAAGGTAATAAATCAGCTATTTGTAGCGGAGAGCCTTATGTCAATTGATAAAATTGAGCGAGGAGAGAAAATGCAGCAGATTAAAATAAGTGATATAGAATTCCTGGAGAAAGAGATAGACAGAATGACGGAACAATTAGCTCCACTAACAGCATTTATCCTCCCTGGCGGACATCCAACAATATCACATTGTCACATAGCGCGCACAATATGCCGACGTGGCGAAAGAGCTTATTTACGGTTCTTGGCTACTGATGGCGAAGATATACGCAACGAGAATATCTTAAAATACCTAAACCGCCTCAGCGATTATTTTTTCACCCTAGCACGTTTCGCCGCAAAGGAAAATGATGTTGAAGAGCTTTTATGGCAGTAGAGGAATCATAGTTAAATGGTTCTTAGAATTAAGGTTCTACGAAGCTTTGTCCTGAGTTTATCGAAGGGGAGGAACGACCGAAGTAGACTTGTCAAGCCACCACTATCTTTGTGGTATCTACAAAAAGATTGCTTCTCCCGAGAAATCGGGATTGCAAATTCAACACTTCGAACGAAGTTCGTATTGTTATCTGAGAATCTCAATTAAAAAACTTACAAATCGTAAAAAATGAAAGCTTGGATATATATTACAGCCAATAGAAAAGATGGTGTTTTATACGTTGGAGTTACAAGTGAATTAAAGTATAGGATAAATAGCCATAAAATAAAAAGGTATAAAAACGCTTTTTTAGCCAGGTATAATGTTGATAAGCTAATGTATTTTGAGGAATTTAACAGTATTGTAACAGCAAGAGCAAGAGAAAAATAATTGAAAGCAGGGAATAGAGCTAGAAAGATTAAACTTATTGAAGGAATGAACCCCGAATGGAAAGATTTATTTGATGATATCTGATTTTCAGATTCTATCATAATCAAGACTTTGCGAGGCCTGCCATGAGTTTACCGAAGGGAAGCTGCGACTTAAGTAGGCTCATCAACCTCATAAAAATAGCTATTATATTTAGGTATATATGGTCTACAGAAAAGGGTTTTGGTGGGTTAAGAATAGAGCCACGAAAAAAACTTGCTTTTCTCAATTAAAAGTTTACTTTTGCAAAAACATCAATTAGCAAATAATTAAAGCAAATAAGATATGTATTGGACACTAGAATTAGCATCAAAAATTGAGGATGCACCATGGCCAGCAACAAAAGAAGAATTAATTGATTATTCTTTACGCTCGGGAGCTCCTATGGAAATTATCGAAAACTTACAAGAAATTGAAGACGAAGGTGAGCAATATGACTCAATCGAAGACCTTTGGCCTGATTATCCTTCAAAAGAGGACTTTTTCTTCCACGAGGATGAGTATTAATTACTAATTCTCTCAAAAAATATTTATTAGGGCTTTTATAGCCCTTTTTTTGTACCCATAATTAAGGATAAAGGATCCCGATGGGAATCGGGAGCCTGCCTGCCGGTAGGCAGGGAAAAAGGAGGATTTAAGAGTGAGATTTAAGATTTAAGAGGAACTAATGCGTGAAATTAGATCAATTCGATGAAGAAAACTTTCGAGCAAGCCGCAGGCGAAAGAGAAACAAATCCACAATTAAACATCAACTATCCCCTTTTTTATCATACTTTTGCCTACCATAAAATAGAGAATAAAATACAACAATATATACACAATTACAATGTTGAAATTTATAACAAAAATGTTCGGTTCTAAGTCCGAAAAAGACGTCAAAAAACTTATGCCAATAGTTGATGCTGTGCATATTGCAGAGAAAAATATTACTGGCTTAAGCAATGACGAATTAAGAAATAAAACTGCAGAATTCAAGCAAATAATCAACGAGAAAATTGCTAAAGAAAATGAGCAGATTGCCTCAATAAAATCCCAAATTAAGGAAAATCCTACCATGGATATTATCGAAAAGGATAATCTATGGCAAGAAGTTGATAAAATAGAGGAATCTATTACCGTTAAATTAGAGGAGGTTTTGGAGGAATTAATGCCTGAAGCTTTTGCGGTTATGAAAGAAACTGCTCGCCGTTTTACCGAAATTCAACAAATTGAGGTTACAGCAACTGAGCACGATAGAAATCTTAGTACATATTACGATAATATAGAAATTAATGGCGATAAAGCTATTTATGGAAATACATGGACCGCTGGTGGCGTGAAAGTTACCTGGAATATGATTCACTACGATGTGCAGCTTATTGGTGGTGCTGTGCTCCATAAAGGTAGAATTGCTGAGATGGCAACTGGTGAGGGTAAAACCCTTGTGGCTACTCTTCCAATTTATCTGAACTCCCTTTCGGGACGTGGTGTACACGTGGTTACGGTGAATGATTACCTTGCTAAGCGTGACTCCGAGTGGATGGGAATGTTGATGGAATTTCATGGTCTTTCTGTTGATTGTGTGGATAAGCATCAGCCAAATACCGAATCGCGCCGTAAGGCCTACCTTGCTGATGTAACCTACGGTACTAATAACGAATTTGGCTTTGATTACTTACGTGATAATATGGCTACCGAAATTGGGGAGCTTGTTCAGCGTAAGCATAACTACTCAATTGTGGATGAGGTCGATTCTGTACTTATTGATGATGCTCGTACTCCGCTGATTATCTCTGGTCCTACGCCTCGTGGCGATCATCAGGAGTTTGATCAACTTAAACCTTATGTTCATAAATTATATTCTGTTCAGAAGCAGTTAGTTACTGGTATTTTTGCGGAAGCAAAAAAACTAATCAATTCTGATGATAAAGAGAAGCAGAAGGATGGTTTTACAAAATTATTCAGAGCTTACCGTGGTTTGCCAAAGAATAAAGCAATTATAAAATTCCTTTCGGAGCCAGGTATGCGTTCCGGAATGCAGAAAACAGAGAACTACTATATGGCTGAGCAGAATAAGCTTATGCATATTGTGGACGATGAGCTGTACTTTGTTATTGAGGAGAAAAGTAACTCCATTGAACTTACAGATAAAGGTCTTGACCTTGTTACCGAAATGACTGGTGACGAGAATTTTTATATCCTTCCCGATATCGCTGTTAGCCTTGATGCTATTGAAAAATCTGAAGCTTCAGCAGCAGAAAAAGCAGATCAGAAGAGCGTAATACTACAAGATTATAGTATCAAAACTGAGCGTGTTCATACTATGAATCAGCTGTTTAAAGCCTATGCTTTATTTGAGCTGAATACTGAGTATGTAATTATAGAAAATAAGATTAAAATCGTTGACGAGCAAACAGGTCGTATAATGGAGGGTCGTCGTTATTCTGACGGACTTCACCAAGCTATTGAGGCTAAGGAGAATGTAACCGTTGAGGCGGCTACACAAACCTATGCTACTATTACACTTCAGAATTATTTCCGTTGAGGCGGCTACACAAACCTATGCTACTATTACACTTCAGAATTATTTCAGAATGTATAATAAGCTTGCAGGTATGACGGGTACTGCGGAAACTGAGGCTGGCGAATTATGGGATATTTACGAACTTGATGTTACTGTAATTCCTACAAATCGCCCTATCGTTAGAAATGATGATGAGGATTTGGTTTATAAAACTGTTAGAGAGAAATATCAAGCGGTGATTACCAAAACAGCAGAATTTGTTAAGCAAGGTCGTCCGGTATTGATTGGTACTACTTCGGTAGAAATTTCGGAATTATTGAGCCGAATGCTGAAAATGCAGGGAGTAAAACATAATGTACTTAACGCAAAACTTCACCAACGTGAGGCTGATATTGTTGCCGAAGCTGGTTTAGCGGGCACTGTTACTATTGCCACAAATATGGCTGGTCGTGGTACGGATATTAAGCTTGGCGAAGGTGTAAAAGAGGCTGGTGGTCTTGCAATTATTGGTACTGAGCGTCACGAATCTCGTCGTGTCGACCGTCAGTTACGTGGTCGTGCAGGTCGTCAGGGTGATCCAGGATCTTCACAGTTCTTTGTTTCGCTAGAGGATAATCTTATGCGATTATTTGGTTCTGAGCGTATTGCTTCGGTAATGGATAAGCTTGGTCTTGAGGATGGTGAAGTGATTCAGCATTCTATGATTTCTAAGTCTATTGAAAGAGCTCAGAAAAAAGTTGAAGAGAATAACTTCGGTATTCGTAAACGATTACTAGAATATGATGATGTTATGAATGCTCAGCGTGAGGTTATTTACAAAAAACGTCACCATGCTCTTAATGGCGAAAGATTAGCGCTTGATGTATCGAATATGATTTATGATTTGAGCGAGAATATCGTTGCCGAAAATCATGATAATCGTGATTTCGAGAACTTTAAAATAGAGCTGATTGTTAACCTTGGTATCGAATCTCCTTATAACGAGAATCAGTTTTTTGAGACTAAGACAGATAATATGATTGATGAGGTTTTCGACCTAGCTTATGCTAATTATAAGCTTAAATCGGAACGTATTGCTAAGCAAACATTGCCAATTATTCAAGAGGTTTATAAAAACGAAAAACAATATAATAATATCGCTATCCCAATGACTGATGGCGTGAAGCAGATGGATATTGTTGCTAATCTTGCTCGTTCGGTAGAAACTGAGGGTAGAGAGGTAATACAATCTGTAGAAAAAATTGTGAGTCTTAAAGTTATTGATAATGCTTGGAAAGAGCACCTTCGCGAGATGGATGACCTTAAGCAATCGGTACAGAATGCTTCTTATGAGCAAAAAGACCCATTATTGATTTATAAGTTTGAGTCTTTTGAGCTATTTAAGCAAATGTTAGGACGTATAAATCGTGAGATTATCTCTTTCCTAATAAAATGCGATTTGCCAGCAAATAAAGAAGTAACAGTAGAATCTAACTTCAAGCCTGCAAGCTTCGATTCATCGAAATTGCAAACAGGGCGTACCGAGGTTGGTAGTAATAAAGCAGGGCATGATGCTAATAAATTTGGACATAACACCCAGCAAAAAGAAGTTACTCAGCCAATCATTCGCGAGAAAAAAGTAGGCAGAAATGACCCTTGCCCTTGTGGTAGCGGCAAAAAATACAAAAAATGCCACGGACGTAGTGAAGGATAGAGGATTCTTCGGTAAACTCAGGAGGATAAAGGAAAGAGGATAAAGGAAAGAGGATAAGGACAAGGATAGAGGTGAAGGGTGAAGTAAATTATGAATATAATAATATACTTCACCTTTTTTATTATTAAGAAATTGTATCTAATCAGTGTTGAATGAAATGTATAAATAATCGTAATTATCATTAGCTCTGCCCTTTAGGGTGGAGCTATGAAAGCAATATGTATCTGTTTTGGCGTTGAAAGCAATATGTATCTGTTTTGGCGTAATTTTTGCTTTTTTCGCAAAAATTATGACAAAATAATTAATCTATATATCACATTATCAGTTACATATCTACACTGATTAGTAACAAGAAATTTAGTATTGATAGTTATTCCAATAGCAATGCTTTACGATTTCTTTGGTGAAAAAGAAAAGGCGATTTTATACCTCAAAAAATCGATTAGTAAAGACAAAACGAATAGGGAAATATAAACGATTTATATGGCGTGTTTTGGTATTAATTTGGTATAACTCTTTTAACTTCATTTTCAACTATAAACTTAAAATTAGTGACATTAAGATTTTTTTTATCTAATTATTAATGTCCTTTTTTATAAATAAAAAAACCTCCATAAACTATAGTCTATGGAGGTTTAAATTTTCAGATGCTTTTATTAATTTACAAAAACATCGAATGAAGTTTTATTCAGTTTTAGGCTTTCAAAGGAGCAAGTATAATTGTAGATGTTGCTTAGTATTACATTATCTACTTTATAAGCTTTTTCTTCTGCCAGCGAAGCTATCATCATAATATCCTCATCTGTTGCGTCAGCATTGAATTCCATTTTTGAATAATAATTGTAAGTGTAGCTTTTTTGCATAGGCTCTATTAAGTTTGTTAATAATAGTGCTATAACGGAGTTTTATTTCAATTATTGTTTTTCAATATCAAAAAAAGCTCTTACAAATTTATTACTTATATATTTATTTATTAATGGTGTAGAGTAATGCCGTGCTGGTCAACCATTTTACGAAGATTAATAATAGCATACCTCATACGCCCAAGAGCGGTGTTGATGCTTACATTTGTTGAGTCAGCAATATCCTTAAAATTCATTTCTTGATAATGACGCATCTTTAAAACCTCACGCTGATTTTCAGGAAGCAGCTCTACCAAATCTTTTACTTTGGCATGAGTTTGTTGTGCAATAATCTCATCTTCAATATTAGTATCGTAAATAGGAAGTTGATTAAAAATATCGTATTCATCATTACTCCTCACCATTTGTACACGGCTGGTCTTACGGAAATGATCTATTATTAAGTTGTGAGCAATACGTAATACCCAAGGAACAAATTTTCCTTGCTCATTATAAGCTCCTACTTTTAACTTATTTACTACTTTAATAAAAGTGTCCTGAAAAATATCGTTTGCAATATCACGATCCTTAACAGATACAATTATATAACCAAGTACACGAGATTCGTGACGGGTAATAATTTCATTGATACATGCAGTCTTGCCGGAGATAAAAGCATTAATTAACTCTTGATCACTAAACTTTTTTAGGTCCATTTGTTATGTTTTAAATAAAAATAAATGGTAAAAGTTTAATCAATAGTGGTCTGCCGTTGTTTTTGTTAATATTGCTTTAAAAAAGATAGTTTTAGATATTTTTAACACTAAAACCGAGGGCAAAGATATTAAAAATAGTTAAAGAACCAAGAAAAAGTTCGTAAAAATGTTTATTACCTTAGTTTATATTTTATCCAAATAGTTGATTATCAGTAGCGATGATAGCAAGAGTGTATTATTTAAAATATTGTGTTTTAATGGGTTTTTTATGCACAAATCATGTAATATTACTTGTGAGAACTATGATTTGTAAATTCAAAACTCTTATTTTTGCGACTTAAACTGAACGAAATAATTTAGCAGATGAAGAATATTTTGGTAATAGGTTGTGCAGGACAAATAGGTACTGAGCTAACTTTAGAATTAAGACGAATATATGGCAATGATAATGTTGTTGCTACTGATTTAAAAGATGCACCTGATGTTATTAAGGATAGTGGTCCTTTCGAAACATTGGATATTCTTGATAGAGAGAAAATGCAATCTCTAGTTCAAAAATATAATATTGATGGTATTGTAAATCTTGCTGCAATTCTTTCTGCTGTTGGCGAGGAACATCCTATGCTTGCTTGGAATGTAAATATGAATGGCCTTATAAATGTACTTGAAGTTGCTCGTGAGGAGAAGGTGGAAACAGTGCTTACTCCTAGTTCAATTGCTGCTTTTGGCCCAGAAACTCCTGCTTATGATACTCCTCAAGAGACTATTCTAAAGCCTAAAACCATGTATGGTATTACTAAGGTAGCTGGTGAGTTATTGGGAGATTATTATGTGCAGAAATATGGTATGGATGTACGTGGTTTACGTTACCCTGGTATTATTTCGCATGAGGCATTGCCTGGTGGAGGTACTACAGACTATGCTGTAGCAATTTTTTATGATGCTATTAAGTTTGGTAAATATACTAGCTTTGTAAGAGCCGACACTATGTTGCCAATGATGTATATGCCTGATTGCTTAAATGCTACAGTGCAATTATTTCAAGCAGATAAAAAATCACTTAAGCACCATTCTGATTTCAATCTTGCAGCAATAAGCTTCACTGTTGAGGAACTTGCCGATGCTATTAAGAAGCATATTCCTGAGTTTGAAATTGATTATAAGCCTGATTATCGTCAAGATATTGCCGATACATGGCCAAAAACCATTGATGATAGCGCTGCTCGCGAAGAGTGGGGTTGGAAACATGAGTTTGACCTTGACAAAATGGTAGAGGATATGCTTAAACACATCAAAATAAAATTTGATAAGGGTTTATATTAATGAATATGATTTTGAATTAAATTTTATTATTTAGTTCAAATTAAATATAATGTTAAGAGGCTTCTGATATTAATCAGTGGCCTTTTGCTTTTTTTAAAGAAATGAATTAAAGCCTAAGCCAAAAATATTATTACTTTTACGCACATAACATTTTAATTACATTTATGGACTTTACAGCAGAACAAATAGCCATGTGGCTAAATGGCGAAATAATAGGTGATCCTAATGCCGTTGTTAATACATTAAGCAAAATAGAAGAAGGAGAAAAGGGAAGCCTTTCGTTTTTATCAAACCCAGCTTATAACCATTATATATACGATACTGAGGCATCGGTTGTTATTGTTAATAATAATTTTATTCCTGAAAAGGAGATGAAAACTACCATGATTAAGGTGGAGGATGCATATAATTCTTTTGCTTTAATTCTTACAAAATACGATGAAGCAAGAAAAAGTATGAAGCAAGGAATCTCTCCTGCTGCTCATATTAGTGATTCTGCTAGCATTGGTAAGGATGTTTATATTGGCGAATTTGTTTTTGTTGGTATGAATGCTGTAATTGGTGATGGTGCGCGACTTTATCCACAATCATATGTGGGCGATGAGGCCAAAATTGGTTCTGATACCATACTTTTGCCTGGTAGTAAGGTGCTCCATAATTGTATTGTTGGTAACGAATGTACATTACACGAAGGTGTAATTATTGGCTCCGATGGTTTTGGTTTTGCGCCTCAGCAAAATGATGATTTTCGAAAGATCCCTCAAATAGGAAATGTAATTCTTGAAGATAGAGTAGATATTGGTGCAAATTCTGTTGTTGACAGAGCTACTATGGGTTCTACAATTATTCGTAGAGGTGTTAAGCTTGATAATCTTGTTCAGATTGCACATAATGTTGAGATTGGTGAAAACACTGTTATGGCTGCACAATGTGGCATTTCAGGCTCTACCAAAATTGGTAAAAACTGTATGTTTGGTGGTAAAGTTGCTATTGCGGGTCATTTAGAAATTGCTGATGGTGTCAAACTTGCTGGTACTGCAGGAGTTGCTTCTAGTATCAAAACTCCAAACTCGGTAGAAATGGGCGCTCCATCGTTTAATCATAAATCATTCTTACAATCGTATGTTTACTTCCGCAAGCTTCCTAAATTAGCAGAAAGAATATCGAAACTAGAAAATGCAATGAAGGAAAAATAGATTCCTTTATTATAAGATATATTAAGCATCCTTAACTTCGGTTTAGGATGCTTTTTTTGTGAAAAGAATTAGTAAATCAGCTTGTTTGAGTGTAAAAAGATACATATTTGTTAGGGTTATACTAAGCCGTGATAGAAAATTGTATTTAGAAAATAGCATATTTTGCGCCTAGTCGATGCATAATTTCTTTGCATAGCCGTAGCTACGGAGATAAATTATAAAGAAGAATAGGAGCAAAAGATGCGTTTAATATTACAAATTTCTATGTCGGTTTAGTATAAAATCACCTAACAACTCGTAGTCAATTTTTGGCTCCATATTTAAATAATAATTTTGATACATTGCTTTGGGACGATACTATTGATATTGTTAAACCTATTACGGTGCAATAGATAAGATTAAAACTTTACAACCCAAGCTCCATCAGTTTTTATTTGGTGGTAATTAATTCCCAAGCTATCTAGTTTGGGAATTATTTTTTTGCTCTCCCAATAAGGAATATTCTGCGAAATTATCCAATTAGCATTCTTATTTATGGGCTTCGTTGATTTAATATTATAATCGTGGTATAGATAATAATACTGTGATTTATCGAGGCTGTCAATCTTACTATTATTTAGTAATATTACCTTATCTCCAATGGCAATAAATGGATAATCAATATAAAACCTTTTGTTTTTCACATGCAAATTGCTATCTAATAAATAGTAATGATACTCCGAAATACCCTTATGCAACTCATGTCCCGAAACACTGAATGATGCAATACTATGATCGTTATATACATTTGTATCGCATAATATCCAGGCCTGTTTATCACTATAAATTGCCATATATGTACTCTTTCTGTTTTTGTAGAAAACAAATTCGTCTTCCAAATCATAATTAAATAGGCCTGCAACTAATAAGATTATTATCAGGCTAAGGTTTACAAAAATGAGTTTCTTTTTCTTTTCCAATATCCAAATTGACATGGATATTATAAGTAATATTGAAAAAAATAGTATTGTAGGGCTTATGTATATATTTTTAGTTACGGCATATTGCATTTGCTCTATATAGCTTATTATGTAGTTTATAAGCTCAAGAAAGAAGCTAAGTCCTTTGCCTAATAATGCTGATATTATAGGAATAAATGAAGTTGCAACGACTATTATTCCTAACATAATTATAAGATAGGCAGCAGGTATAATAATTAGGTTTGTAAGTATAAAATAATTTGGAAATTGATGAAAATAGTAAATTGATAGTGGAGCTGTGCCTATTTGTGCCGCTACCGAAACGGCAATTAGTTGCCAAGCTTTATTAATGATACTATAACGAGGAGCCCAAAGCTTAGCTAATGGAGGTTGTATTATTACAATGGCTGTAACAGCGGCATAGGATAACTGAAATCCCAAATCAAATAGTAGGTTGGGGTCGTAAACTAATAATACAAATGCCGATGATGAAAGAGATCCAAATATATTAACATGGCGTTTTAGTCCTTGTCCCACTACAATAAAAGTGAACATTGTGGCTGAGCGAACCACCGATGGCGAAAAGCCTGTAAGTAGAGCATAAAACCATATTATGGAAATAATAATAATCGATTTTGTGGCTTTACCTGCTGTTGTATTAGAAATAAAGCCCAATAGCCACGATAGTATCATAAATATGATTCCCACATGCAAGCCCGAAACACAGAGTATATGCATAGCTCCTGCTCCTGCATAGGCTTGTCTTAATTCTGGCGATAGCATATCTCTAACTCCTAGCAACATTCCTGCGGCCACTGATAATTCGTCATCTTTTACATTATTCTCTTCCAATACTTTTAATAGATCCTTTCTGAGATTTAAAGCAAAGCCCATAATGCTTGTTTCTGCTTTTTGAATCAACTTCCAATTATGTGCTCGCCCATAGCTTTGGTATTTTATTCCCTGAAGTAGCAAATAGTTTTTATAATTAAATTGATCGGGGTTCAATGGGTCTTCGGTGGGTTTAAGCTCACTTGTATAAGCTATAATATCGCCATAGCTAAGCAATTGTGAGTTGCTGTCTTTCTGAAGATATATTAATACTTCTCCAATGGTGCTGTGAATACTATTTCCTGTTTTTACTATTTCTACTTCGCAGATTAGCTTTGTGGTTTTCTCTTTATTCTGAGGGGGCTCAATTAGCTTTAATTGATATGTTGAATGCGAACCTATATAGTTTGAAAAGTGATTCTCTTTCTCGAAATTAGTATTGTATTTATGTAGTGAAAAGCCAATAAGAACGAATATTAAGCTTATTAATATGCCTGCAATATGACGATTCTTATAGCTAAAGAAATATCGTTTAGGCCAAGCAAGTGTTGCCAAAATAATTACGAAAGGAATAACCCAATACCATTGAAAATTGTTTATTATATCTGATTTAGATAATAGTATTCCAATTATTATACTGACCAATAAACGTATTATAGGGTATTCACTTATTTTCATTTATTTTTTATAATTAATTGAAGCTAAAGGTAGTAAAAATATTTGTAATTATTACTTAACTTTTAGGTGTGTTTTATACTATTTAGATATGTAGCTTTATACACAATATTTTAGATGCAAAATTTGTCATCGAATTGCTCTAATTAAACGAATTATTTCAGCTATTTTTAGCTCACCTATCAGCAAACAGGTGTAATTTGATGACTTTTTGGAGGGGTATTTCACAGAATATTATTCATCTAATAGTTTTTATTATCCCGTTTAGATATTTAGTGTATAGAATTATCGTTTAAGATGTGGTTACCTTAGAAACTATAATTATTGAATGAAAATAGACAAAAAAAGGCCTTTGAGTATAACTCAAAGGCCTTTTTACTAATAAAATATATTTTGTGATTATCCAGCAAGGATAAATCTAACAGGCATATTAAACTGTGCACGAACCGCTCTACCTCTTTGCTTACCAGGCTTCCATTTAGGCATACCTTTAATAGCGTTGACAGCCGCTTCGTCACATCCTCCGCCAATTCCACGAAGAACTTTTACATTACTAATAGTACCGTTTTTTTCAACAACAAATGTTACATATACAGTACCTTGAATACCACTTTCTTTAGCCATTTCTGGATAAACTATAGCCTTCGATAAATACTTAAGTCTTGCTTCATCTCCACCAGGGTAACCAGGCTGATCCTCTACAAAAACAAAAATTTCGTCCTCAGCACCATCAGTCTCGTCCTCGTCCTCAACAACTTGCTCTTCAATAACATCGTCATCATCAGTTTCAATATCAATATCAAGGTCATCCTCAACTTCAATATCATCCTCAACAATTTCAATTACTGTAGTCTGCTGTGGTGGTGGTGGTGGTGGTGGTGGCTCAATACGCTCAGTTGCCAATACAATATCCTCTTCATCGTCGAGAGACACATTACGCATTATTTCAACAGTTCGCTTATCGTACGTTTTGTACTCAAAAGCAAACCAAACTAACGAAAGCGTCAATATCATCCCAAATAGGGTGTATATTGACTTGTTTTTTTCTAAACTAGCTCGTTCTGATTTTTTAACTTCCATAATATCAATATTTTAACTTGATTAGCTTCAGTTCTTCAAGAGTGCTAAATTAATAATAAATTTCTAACATGCAATATTTATTTTCCACCTCTTTTGGGTAGATAATAATTGAATGCTAATATGCTTAAAACCACGCCGATAATATCAGCTATTGCATCAGGAACATTAGCACTTCTGCCAATAAATACAGAATGCTGAAGAACTTCTGTAAGAGATGCATATATTATGCCAAAAAGAATAACAATTATTATTGCAATTGACCTTCTGACTTTTTTGTGCAATAAGTATAATTGCCAAAACCATGCAAAAGGAAAAAACATACCAATATGGATGAGTTTATCAGGTTGAAAAACATCCATCCACTTCGATACCTTAGGGAAACTATTCCCTGGCAGCCCAGTAAGTAGCAATATTACTCCCATCCATAATAATGAAAATAATAGAGCCTGTTGTGAGGACTTAAAAAATGGCAATACTTTTTTCGAAGTATTGCCATTATCTTTTATTGGAGTTAAATTATCCAATTAGTTCTTTATATGCTTCTACGTCAAGTAAATTATCAAGTTGTGAAGGGTCACTCATCTTAACTTTAATAATCCAACCTTCACCATAAGGATCTTTATTAACTGATTCTGGAGCGTCTTCTAAACTTTCGTTAAATTCAACAACTGTTCCTGATACTGGCATAAACATTTCTGATACAGTTTTTACTGCTTCAATGCTACCAAATGGCTCACCTTCTCCAAGCTCTTCGTCAATAACATCTGATTCAATATAAACAATGTCTCCTAATTCGCCTGTTGCAAAACTTGTGATTCCCACAGTTACAATGTCGCCGTCAACTCTTACCCACTCGTGGTCTTTAGTGTACTTTAAATCTTCTGGAATATTCATATCTATATATATTATTTGTAATTTTTAAATTTTGACAAAGTTATTAGTTTTATTAATATAAAACAGAATAATTAACAGTAATTTTATATTTATTCTGTCTTAATATTATCAATTGCAATCTTGGTTTCATCCATTAGCCATCTAGGGGTAGAAGTAGCTCCGCAAATTCCCACACTATCTGCTTGTTTAAACCATGTTTTATCTAGTTCGTCAGTAGAGCTTATAAAATGTGTCCTATTATTTGTTTCCTTACAAATACTGTATAAATATTTGCCATTGGAGCTCTTTTTGCCACTTACAAAAATTATTACGTCATGAAGTGTCGAAAACTCTTTCATCTGAGGTGCTCTATGCGATACTTGTCGGCAGATGGTATCGTTGATTTTGAAGGTTGTGTCTTCAGGAATATTCTTCTCAATATTTTTTACTAAAGTATTAAAGCCTTCAATGCTTTTTGTTGTTTGAGAATATAAATCTATGGATTTTGAAAGGTCAATTTTGCTCAAATCATTTTCATCACTAATAATAATAGCTTCTTCAGCAGTTTGCCCAGCTAATCCCACTACCTCGGCATGCCCATGTTTCCCATAAATAACAACCTGTCCACCTTCTTTATTGATATCGAGATGTCCCTTACGGATATTATTTTGCAAACGAAGTACTACAGGACAACTAGCATCCAAAAGATTGATGTTATTTGCCAAAGCTGTTTTATAAGTTTGTGGTGGTTCGCCATGAGCCCTTATCAAAACTGTTACGTCTGATAATTCTTGAAATTGTTTGTGGTCAATTATCACTAAGCCAAGCTTATTCAGCCTTTTTACTTCCATATTATTGTGAACAATATCGCCCAAGCATAATAGTTTGTCGTGAGTTTTTAAATACTCTTCAGCAGCCTGAATTGCATTTACAACACCGAAACAAAATCCTGAATTTACATCAATACTAATTTGCATAATTTGTATTATATTTAGAGGGCAAAGATAAATTGAAATAATATATTATTTTAAAAAAGAAATACATATTAAATAAACAACAAAAAGCATACTTTTGCGTTTGGTATTAAATACAATAATTATGTCAGAAAACTCTACTCAAAACAATTCTTTTAGCGCTATTAGCCTACTTCTTTTTTTATGGGGAAAGCGCAAAATCCTTATATCTGTTGGTGTTATAGCAACAGTAGCAGCAATTATTTTTTCGCTTCCATATTTTATTCCCCCGAAGTATGAATCTACGGTGGTGCTTTTTCCATCATCAACAAATTCTATTTCTAAAGCTCTTTTAGGCGATAATCAAGTTAATTGCTAATGATATTTCAGAATTGCTAGATTCTGTAAAAATTGGTATGCAAAAGGAACGTGCTATGCGTGGTTTCGAAATTGTAAAGCGTGAGTATGAATACCTTACTGATGATATTCAAACGAAAGAGGATTCGATGACTCGTCTTCGTGAGAAAGGAATTCATGATTACGAAACACAGGCTGAGATGCTTAACCGCCAGCTTGCAATTGAAATTGCAAGAAATCCTAACAGTAATGCCGTGAAAGCATTAAACGAAAAAATGGATACTCTTGCCAAATATGGTGGCCCATATGTAAGTTTAAGAGATGCATTGGAGCATGACAAAAAAATTCTTTCAGAGGTTAGAGCTAAATATGATAATGCAAAAATTGATGCTCATGAGGAATTACCACAAACATTTATTGTGGATAGAGCCTTTCCTGCGGAGAAAAAAACCTACCCTATTAGATGGGTAATTGTTGCAGTTTCATTACTATCAACATTATTGCTTACTGCATTTGTACTTGTTGTGATAGATGGAATTTCCAAAGAAACAGCAAAAAAATAAAGCTCCACTTTTGAACGAGAAAAACAAAATATTACTAAGTTCAGGAATAAGTATTCTTTATATCCTGATTAATACAATACTGATTGCCAACGAAATGTATTGGTTTTCATTATTGCCTATTATAGTAGTTTTTGCCTTTACGTTTTTATACAGACTAGATTTTATATACATATTAGTGGCACTGCTAACCCCTATGTCCATTGATATCACAAATTTTGGGACTAGTGTTGGTCTAGCTATGCCCACCGAACCAATATTGGCAGCTCTATTGGTAGTTTTTGTTTTCAAGTTGTTTCACGATAAAAGCTACGATAGAAAAATATTTACACATCCCATTAGCTACAGTATTTATTTCTACCTAATATGGATGTTTATTACAGTTATTACAAGTGTAGAAATTGCGGTTTCCATAAAGTGGTTCGTGGCCAAATTGTGGTTAATTATTCCAATGTACTTTTTCGGAATAGCGGTTTTTAAAGATATAAAAAATATTCCTCGTTTTGTTTGGGCATATACATTAGGATTTATTCCAGTAATAATATTTACAATATCAGTGCATGCTGCAAATGGATTTTCGGATCATGCTGCGCATTGGGCAATGTCGCCATTTTTCAACGACCATACTTCATACGGTGCTATGCTAGCTATGGTTATTCCTATTATTTTCGGCTTCACTATTTCACCAGAGAAGCGTTCGCAGAATACGAGATTATTTACGTTTATAGCTCTTGCTATACTTATCATTGCAATTTATTTTTCCATAAGTAGAGCTGCATGGCTTAGCTTGCTAGGTGCAATGGGTGTTTATTTTATGATTAAATTTCGAATAAAACTGGCCTGGGTATTAACGGGATTATTTGTTGTATTGGCTGTTGCTTTTAGCTTTAAGGAGCAGATAATAATGAAAATGGAGAAAAATAAGCAGGACTCTAGTGATAATTTTGTAGAGCATGTGCAGTCTGTTTCAAATATTGCTACTGATGCTTCAAATCTCGAAAGAATCAATAGGTGGAATTCGGCACTTCGTTTATTTATAGAAAAACCAATATTTGGATGGGGACCTGGTACATATCAGTTTGTATATGCGCCCTATCAGAGTGTGGCTGACAAAACCGTAATTAGTACCAATGTTGGTAATAAAGGAACTGCACATAGTGAGTATCTACTTATACTTTCGGAAGAAGGTGTTTTTGGTTTACTTAGTTTTGTAATTATTCTGATTTTGGTGGCCACCACTTCACTTAGAGTTTATAAAGAATCAAAAAATAAAATAGCACGAAAATATAATCTCTTATTATTCTTAGGGCTGATTACTTATTATGCTCATGCTTTTCTTAATAATTTCCTAGATACCGATAAAGCTGCAGTGCCTTTTTGGGGATTTATAGCAGCTATTGTTGCTATAGACTTATTTCATAAGGATAAAAAGGAGATAGAGGAGTAATTCAACTATTATCTAGATATTTATTATAATTTTCTGATATTTTTGCAGTGTTTTCAAAGTGATATTATCCCATATCTATGTTATAGCTAGCGCATCAAGCCTAGGCCTGAGCGAAAACGGGGCTAGTGATGGCGGTGAATTTTTAATTGACATTATTTTTTATTAACACCTAACACTTCTTTATCCAATTCTCAATCATCTTCAATCCTCCATCAGTAAGAATGGACTCTGGGTGAAATTGTACACTTCTAACATTATACTCTTTATGTTTAAGTGCCTGTATTTGATTATTGATATCAACAGCAGTTACTTGCAAATCAGTATTATTTAAGCTATTAGAATCTACTATCCATGAGTGATATCGTGCTGTTTGAAAATTATTTTTTATTCCTTCAAATATAGGGTCTTCAATTTTTGTTTTGTGAGTGAGTAAAGGAATTCCGTGTAATGGTTCTTCAAGGTTTTGTAAGCTAGCACCAAAGCATTCGGCAATGGCCTGATGACCTAAGCATACACCAAGAATTTTTTTTGTAGGACTGTATTTTTTTAATACTAATGGTGTTATTCCAGCATCTAAAGGTAAGCCAGGACCTGGAGATATTATTATGGCATCATAATTATCAACTTCGTCAATATCTATTTCGTTATTGCGTTTTACAACCACATTATCACAAAACCGCCTAGCATAATGTTCAAGGTTGTATGTAAACGAATCAAAATTGTCGATAATTAAAAGGTGCATTATTTATAAGTGTTTATTAGTTGCATTCCCAAACAATGCGTTCATCACCACTTTCAACAGGTGCTTGATTCTCTTTTGCATCTAAGTCTGCACCACAATACTCAATTGCGCTTTGTCGACTAAGTATATCGCCAGTACTAATTTGAATTGTAACTACTTCGCAGTCTTTGCAATCGCTCATTGGCTCGCATGATGTTGTTGCTAAGCCTACAAATCCTAAACTTAGTCCAAATCCAATAAATCGTAAAATGTTCATGGTATTATTTTTTAATTATTATTATAACTTTAGAATACATAAACTAGGCCATAATTAGTTTACAAATTTAAGGGATTTTTATTAGCTTCGTAGCATTAATATTGATTAAATAAAATTTACAATTATGTCGACATATTATATACAAGGAAGTATGAGCCCTGAGCAAAGTATTAAGTTTTTTGAGTTGTTTTTCTTGTCAGTGCAGCAGCTAATAGCTCTTGATAATGATTTCCAAATGGAGCTTGAACGACATTTTTATGACGAGGATGAAGATAATGCCGACGATTATTATAATATTGCAGAGCTAAAGAGATTACAAAATATGCTTTTGAATTTTTTAGCAAAGCCAAATGAAGAAATAAATCCAAAGGATGATTCAAATATTGCAAAAGCGTATAAGGACTTAATAATTACTTATAAAAAAGCATACTCTAATTCATATAATAAGATAATATCAACCATGGAAAATGATGATGTTTCGGAACAAGAGATTGAAGACTTTAATGTATTGCTAAGAGAGATAAGCAATGAATTAGATAAAACTTTGGCTCAGTTTTATGATGTTGCTGAGGTATTTGCTGCTGAAAATGATATTGAGTTGACGTAATTTTAAGTACCCCAAGCATCCCTATCCAAGCTGCGATATTGTATAGCTTCCGAAAGGTGATCGTTATTAATATCCTCGGCAGCGTCCAGATCAGCAATGGTGCGTGCTACTTTAAGTATTCTGTCGTAAGCTCTAGCTGATAGCCCAAGTTTCTCCATAGCAGTTTTAAGAATTTCCATTCCATCGGCACTTATCTGACAGTATTTGCGTTTGTCGGGCAGCAATTACTCGCTTGCGGACTTCAGAACTTTTTTCTGATTTGCGCATCTCAGCCATCTCACGGAAAGGTACTGGAGTAACTTCCACATGCAAATCAATACGGTCCAACAGTGGTCCCGATATTTTATTTAGGTATTTTTGTACCATTCCCGGAGCGCAAACACATGCTTTGTCGGGGTGGTTATAAAAGCCACAAGGGCAGGGGTTCATGCTCGATATTAGCATAAAACTTGCTGGATAATCCACAGTAAATTTTGCTCGGGATATAGTAATGCTTCTATTTTCTATCGGTTGGCGCATTACTTCCAATACTGTACGCTTAAACTCAGGAAGCTCATCTAAAAAGAGCACTCCATTATGTGCCAACGAAATTTCGCCAGGTTGTGGATATGTGCCACCACCAACAAGTGCCACATCCGAAATTGTATGATGTGGCGAGCGAAATGGTCTTATGGAAATCAGTGATTGATTGGAAGAGGAGGTTAATCCTGCCACCGAATGGATTTTTGTGGTCTCCAAAGCTTCGTGCAAGTTTAGCGGAGGTAGAATTGAAGGCAATCTTTTTGCCAACATTGTTTTTCCAGAGCCTGGAGGTCCAATCATTATTGCATTATGACCACCTGATGCGGCAATTTCCAATGCTCGTTTTATATTCTCTTGTCCTTTTACATCTTCAAAATCAAACTCATATTCATCGAGCTGATTTTGGAACTTCTCTCGAGTGTTTACATGAAATTTTTCGGGTTCAATACCTTCGTCAAAAAAAGCTAATACTTCCTTTAGATTGTCAACACCATATACATCAAGATTGTTTACTATGGAAGCTTCCATGGCGTTCTGCTTAGGTAAAATAAGGCCTTTAAAACCTTTTTCGCGAGCTTCGATGGCAATTGGTAGCGAGCCTTTAATTGGCTGTACACCGCCATCGAGGCTAAGTTCACCCATTAGCATATAATCGCCAAAGCGATCATTATTAATTTGCTCCGAAGCGCCTAATATACCCAATGCTATTGGCAAATCGTAGGCAGAGCCTTCTTTACGAATATCGGCAGGAGCCATATTGATAACCGTTTTGCGGCCGGGCATTTTATAGTCGTTATTTGTTAGTGCGGCATGTATTCGCTGCTGACTTTCTTTCACAGCATTATCTGGAAGGCCAACAATATGCATAGCGATACCTTTGCTGATATCTACTTCTATGGTTATTGTTATGGCATCAATTCCGTGGAGTGCTGCTCCGAAAGTTTTTACTAACATTATTACCGAGTTTTATTTTCTAAAATAAATAATCTAATCCAATATATAGACCTTTGCTACCATCTTGTGGGTTTGCGGCCATTCCGTAATCAACAGCAACAATAAAGTTGTGATTAAGAGCGAAGTGTAAGCCAAAGCCATAGCTAATGTGCATACTTTCCTTTGAATAATCTAATTCTTTTAAGTTTTCAACTCTGGTATTGCCATATCCTGCTGTTACGCCATCGGTATCAAATGCATGCATTTGTACAACCTGTGCTGCGTCCGAGAAAGCACTTAATGTTATTGAGAAATTCTGATTTAATAATACTGTTTCTAGGAACTTATATCTAAACTCAATATTTCCCAAAACAGCACCATCACCAACAACACGATTTCTTTTTATTCCTCTAAGAGTTTTTGATCCACCAAGTCCGTCTTTTGTAGAAGTAGAACGGAAATAGAAAGGCATCATATAAAATGGAATTTCACCCGCAATAAGTCCTTGATAATTTAAGCGATAAACAAAAGTCAGCTTTTTCTTATATAAGTTGAAATACTGACGGTGTGTTAGTGATATCTTAGTGTAAGAATAATCATTACCGATAAAACCCGGTGCTGATAATATTATAGCTTCTGACCAAATTCCCTTGGTCGTGCTATGTTCATTATCTCTATTGTCAAATACAACTCCAAGCTTAAGCAAATTAGTGCTTCCACCAGCTTTTTGCCCTTCAGGAATTACTCCCCATTCCACATACTTATCGTAAATAGAAGCAGTATCAGGAAGCATATCTTCCACATCTCTACCTTCATTTAAAGCGTTAATATCTACAGATTTTACATCAATACCATAGTGTACAAAGCCTGCTAACCAACGCCAATTATCGCTGAACAAACGACCTTGAAAATCAGCCTTAAGCCTTAATAATTTTCTATCATGTCGGTAATATAATCTACTTATATAGTCATCATTATCTGAATCTAGATATTGATCTCCAAAGTATGAGTTATAACCATTAAAACCATAAAAATCCAAAGCTTTTTCGGTTAAATAGCTAACTTCAATATTCATTCTACCGTTAGGAATAAGAGTTCTATTATCGTATAAAAATACATTTTTTCCACTTCCCTTTGTAGTACGCGACCACTCCATATATACCTTATGATTATACATAGGATAGTTAGATCCATCACCATAATGATATATAGCACCTATAACACCATATAAGAAACCCAAATCTGTATCGTAAGCCAATGCTGGAATAGCAGCAAAGCTAAAACCTTTTTTTGCTTTAGAATGTTCTTCAGTATTTGTAGTATCAGTTTGAGAGAATGCTTTTTGACTAAATAATAAAATAGAAAAAGCAAAGCCAATGGCTAGTAGTAATCTTATTTTCATAATTCTGTGATATTAGTAATATGTTCAATACAAAACTAATGTATTTATGCTAATTGTCGACAAATGATTGATTTTGGGCGTATTTTAACCCATCATCTTCCATTTATTTAACTCTGATAGAATATTGTTTTTCTGAATTTCACTAGCCCAACAAACTTCAATAGCGTTGGAGGTTAGTTTAAAAAGATCCTCTTTTGAAAGACTTAATGCCTCAGTTATTGCTGCAAAATTATCGTTCATATAGCCACCAAAATATGCTGGGTCGTCAGAGTTAACAGTTACTTTAAGTCCCAAATTAAGCATCTTTTTTATTGGATGATCGCGCATATCTGTCACTACCTTTAGTTTAAGGTTTGAAAGTGGGCATAATGTAAGTCCCATCTTACGTTCTTTAAGCTCGGCAAGTAATTTTTCGTCTTCCATAGCTCTATTGCCATGGTCAAGGCGGTCAATATTTAATAAAGAAAGGCTATCCCAAATGTAATCGGCAGGACCTTCTTCGCCGGCATGAGCTACTTTTTTATAGCCTTGCTCGGCAGCCATTTTATATACTTTCTCAAACTTTTGTGGTGGATTGCCGACTTCCGAAGAGTCCAAACCAATGGCAATAAACTCATCCTTATAGTCTTTGGCCATTTCCAAAATCTCTATTGCAGCATCTTCCGACAAATGACGAAGAAAGCTAAGAATAAGTTGGCTAGTAATTCCAAAGTTCTTTTCTGCGTCTTTCATAGCATTACGAATACCGTTTACTGCCGTTCCAAATGCAATTCCCCTGTCGGTATGGCTCTGTGGGTCGAAAAATATCTCGGTATGCATTACGTTATTTTCCTTTGCTTTGGTGAAATAGGCATAAGTAAGATCATAAAAATCCTGCTCATGAATAAGAACATTACAACCAGTATAATAGATGTCTAAAAAATCTTGTAAGTTACTGAAATTATATGCTTCACGTAATTCTTCAACGGTTTTATATGGAAGCTCAATATTGTTCCTTTTACCAATTTTGAACATAAGTTCTGGCTCAAAGCTACCTTCTATATGAAGGTGAAGCTCTACTTTAGGAAGCGTTTTTATTAAATTGTTCATTGTATTATTGTTTTTAATTTGTGATAATACAAATTTACTAAATGTTTCAATTCAAAAGTATTAATAATAGCATTACTAAGCTTGTATAATTATTTGGTATTAATGAATATGTATTCAGTAACACACCGCTTCCCTTTATGTGTATCAATTTTGGGAAACGAGATTTGAAATTTTCATAAGTCAATAAATTAAATGCTGATCTATTGGTGATTATTTTTTGCCAGAGCTTTTTACTTTATTCCAATTGCTATATCCCATAAAATCTTGTCCTCCATTAAATGTATTTTCAAGAAAAGTCAAGAAGCGATATTTAAATCTTTCGTGCTTCATTTTGTCTCTATTTAGAGGCGCCTTTTTTGAATAATTAAGTTGGTCAGTCCAACTAATTTTAGCTCTAAACTCATCCATTACCTTTGGATGTGTAGCTTTAAAAACAGGAATATTGTTGATAGCTCCATAATTGAAATTATCAGGTTTTGATTTGTATTCTTTATTAATACTATCTTTTCCATGATGCATTGAGTCCTGTTCTTTCTTTTTTGATTGCATTAACTCAGGAGGGCGAACCCATCCATAATGGTATATATATGCATCTATAGCAAGCACATTGAGTTTCTCATTATCGCCTTTTCTAAATGATTGAGCATCTTTATATGAGTATATTCCAACATTATTTTTTACAATACGAATTTCGTTTTTATACCAACCATGATAAGGTAGGTAATGATCATAATCTCCATAAAAGTGATTATAATTGAATAGAAAACCATCAACATTATCATTAGATAAATTTTGTGAGCAGGCCTCTTGAATCAGTTTGTGATCCTTTTCATGAATGACCTCATCTGCTTGCAAATATATACACCAATCTCCGGTGCATTGCTCCAAAGCAAATGTTGTTTCGTTGGCAAATACCTTTCCATCAACAAAATCAGTTTCAGACCAAACTCTATCAATTATTTTGATTTTATCAGAATTTATTGATTCAATTTCCTCTCTTGTTTTATCATTTGGGTCATTATCCCCCAAAGCAACTATGAACTCATCCACAATAGGCAGTACAGAAAGAATTGATTCTTTTATCGGAAAGTAATACTTCGTAGCATTTCTAACCATTGTAAATCCACTAATCTTCATATTTAATTATTTATCTAGGTAATGTATAAGTTCACTTATAATCTATAGAATTATATTATTAGCAAAACTACAATTTATTCTCTTATTGGCAATGAAAAACAAATATAATCGTGGTGGTAATATTGCCTTTAAAATCGCTTGCTGATGATTTATATTTAGACTAACTCAATAGCATGCTATTCTTTCTTTTTTAGCTCTATTTTTTTAATCTCCTTATCAAAATCCGATACTATTCTTTGAGTTTTATTAAACTTTTCGTATTCGTTATATGCCTTTTCTTTGGCTTGAATTGCCGATATTGTTCCTTTGCCTTTCAAAACTTTGTATTCGTTAAATGTTAGGAATTTATTACACTTTCGGCAAATTGTTGCATTGTAAAAGTATTTCTGTTTTCAATGATATTTTCTACATAATCGAAAAATCCTGTAATACTTCGTTCTAATTTCGTTATTTCTTTTTCTGTTAAATAGTTTTTTGCAATGCCTGTATCTGATTTTAATATTCGACCATCAGGTGAATTTTTCCAAGTTTTCAAACCCATATAATCCTTTTGGGCATCGGCATTCTTGTAAATAATCTCACTTGTAGTTTGACTTGAAATTGCAAAATGAAACTTGTTTTGCACTCTTGCAAAAAAGTCTTTTGTTGTTTGCGAGTTTAGTTTGTGTTTTTCCATCAATAGCACCGCGTTGAGTGGTTGTTTCCAAAATGGAAATAACCAGTTTTTCGTCTAATTCTCCACTTTCAAAAACATTTTTTAAATGCTTACTAATTGCAGGAACATTGACGTTAAAAAGCTATGCCATACGCTTTTGCGTTAACCAGACATTTTCATTATGAAAAAATATCTCTACTTTCACTTCTCCACTTGGTGCAGTGTAAAGCAAAAATTCGCTAAATTCGTCTTGTAAACTTAATTTTTTCATTTTTTTCATTTTCAAATTTTGCTATATCAGTAATTAAAAATCTTAACATATCAGGCAGATTAAGAGTTGTTTTACTATTGTCTAAATCTTTTCTTATTTCCCATATAAACCTAGTTATACCAATTTGGTATTAATTTGGTATTATTTATGTTAGTAAAATTTACTAAGCACAAACTTAGCAAATTATTTCGTAGGTATTTTCCTATCAATAAAATTATTTTTCTCTATTCAGTATGATGCAATGAATTTCAACTGGGTAGTAGCACTAACAACTTGGCTATTTTTCTAAAATGATATATTATTTTTACTCAAACAATCCCCCTAATAAGGATGCTCATTCTTCCATCTGCTGGCGAAAGACTTTTTGAATTTTGGCAGGCTTTTCTTATTTCCCCATGCGCCTTTGAATACTATTCCTACACCGAAATTTTTCATGCCTGGCGAGAAAGTTTCTAGTATCCAACGTTTCTTAAGTACAATTTTATAGGCTTTCATTACCATTGCAAAGCCTTTGTCTGTTTTGCCTTGTTTTACAGCATCGCGGCGGTTGTATAATAGTAATTCGTGCAATGGAATATTCACAGGGCATTCTTCGGTACACCTACCACAAAGTGTAGATGCAAAGCTTAGGTGATTATATTCCTCCATACCACTCATATGTGGAGTTATAACAGCGCCAATAGGCCCGCTATAGGTTGTGCCATAGGCATGTCCGCCAATGGTTTTGTATACAGGGCATACATTTAGACAAGCACCACATCTAATGCAGCTCAGTGCTACTTTCTGATGTTCGGTGGCCAGTAAATCGAAAATTACCACCGGTAATACCCATATCGGCATGAGTGAATTTTTTACGAAGTTTTTTGCGAGTATAATGTGTTAATTCTTCAGGAGTAAGGTCCTTAGGGGTGTTAAATTTTTCGTGATATAGAGCAGCAATATCTTCCTTGCTCTTATGCATTGCTGGCGTAACTATATGATATGGTTTTTCGCCAGCAATTTGTACAATATATTCTCCCAAATCGGTTTCCAATGACTCGATACCAACATCTTCAAGATGTTTATTAAGCTCAATTTCTTCGGTAATCATGGATTTGGATTT
>NIUZ01000051.1 GCA_002254285.1 Bacteroidetes bacterium 4572_112
AATAAAACCGTAAGGCAAGTTGTAGAAGAAGGCGTGCAGGAGACTATGGATATTCTTAAGGAATACGAAGAAATAAACTTGAAGTTTGCCGAGCCAATGAGCGATGACGAAATGTCTAAACTCATTGATAAGCAAGGAGTCCTTACCGAAAAAATTGACCAACTAGATGCTTGGGAAATAGATTCAAAACTAGAAAGAGCAATGGACGCACTTCGTTGTCCTGCTGGCGATAGTCCTATTAAAAACCTATCGGGAGGAGAGCGCCGTCGTGTAGCACTTACAAGACTTATGCTTTCTGAGCCAGAAATCCTACTACTTGATGAACCTACCAACCACCTCGATGCTGAATCTATTGATTGGCTAGAGCAACACCTTCAACAATATAAAGGAACAGTTATCGCTGTTACTCACGATAGATATTTCTTAGATAATGTTGCAGGATGGATTCTTGAACTTGACCGTGGTGAAGGTATTCCTTGGGAAGGTAATTACTCATCGTGGCTTGATCAAAAGACTAAGCGCATGGCTCAGGAAGAGAAATCTGCCAGCAAACGTCAGAAAACTCTTGAGCGAGAGCTCGAATGGGTCCGAATGGCACCTAAAGCGCGTCATGCAAAAAGTAAAGCTCGTTTGAAAGCTTACGATAGTCTTTTGGATAGCGATTCTAAAGAAAAAATAGAGCAATTAGAGCTTTTTATTCCTAACGGGCCACGTTTGGGTAGCAATGTTATTGAAGCACAAGGCGTTTCTAAAGCTTTTGGCGACAAATTACTTTATGAAGATTTAGAATTCCATTTACCTCCAAACGGTATTGTAGGAATTATTGGCCCTAATGGTGCTGGTAAAACCACTCTTTTCAGAATGATTATGGGCTTAGAAACTCCTGATAGCGGAGAATTTAAAGTTGGCGAAACTGTAAAGGTAGGTTATATTGATCAGCAGCATGCAGATATTGACCCAAACAAAAGTATTTACGAAGTTGTTTCTGAAGGCAATGAGCTTATTCAGTTAGGAAGCCGTACAATGAATTCTAGAGCATATATTTCTAGATTCAACTTTGGTGGTGGCGATCAAAACAAAAAATGCTCTACCCTTTCTGGTGGTGAAAGAAACAGACTACATTTAGCTCTTACTCTAAAGCAAGAAGCAAATGTATTATTACTTGATGAGCCTACTAACGACATTGATGTGAACACATTAAGAGCTTTAGAGGAAGGTCTTGAAAACTTCGCTGGCTGTGCAGTTGTTATATCTCACGACAGATGGTTCTTAGACAGAATTGCAACACATATACTTGCATTTGAAGGCAACTCACAGGTTTATTGGTTTGAAGGTAGCTACTCTGAATACGAAGAAAATCGTAAAAAAAGATTAGGTAACGAAGGTCCTAAGAGAATCCGTTATAAAAAAATTAAAGTATAATTAAGACAGTTTAGATAATATGAAACGAACATGACAAAATTTAATCTTATTTTGACCCACAGGGACATGATTAAAATTTTGTTATGTGACTGCATATCACCAAATTAATGAATTTTAAACATATGAAACGTACAGATTTACAAATGGCATTAGTAATACTACTTTTAGTAGCATTATTTTTACCATTCTCATTTTTAGAAAACTTTCAACAGGGTTTTCTTTTCAATAAAGATTATTGGGCAATTACAAGCTTTCTGAAATTTGGACTATTAGCGACTCTTGGCGAAATGATTGGCCTAAGAATAAGCACTGGAGTTTATAATAAGGAAGGCTTTGGAGTAGTTCCTCGTGCAATAGTTTGGGGAGTTTTAGGAATAGGTATAAAAATGGCATTTGTAATATTTGCCGTAGGAACACCTGTTCTTGTGGAAAAATATTTTCACATCAATAACGCAATTGCATCCATGAAAAGTTCTGACCTATTTACTGCAAATGCAGAAGGATTGGGCATGGCTCGTATTGCTACAGCATTTTTCATTAGTACTTTTATGAATCTTATTTTTGCACCAGTATTTATGACTTTGCATAAGATAACTGATATGCACATAATCGCAAACGGCGGAACTCTTAAAGGATTCTTTACTCCCATAAAATTCTATAAGATATTTCCTGAATTGAATTGGAGTGTACAGTGGAATTTTGTTTTCAAAAAAACTATTCCTTTCTTTTGGATTCCTGCACATACAATTACATTCTTAATGCCTCCAGAATATAGAATTGTATTTGCTGCATTATTAGGAATTATACTAGGAGTGATTCTTACAATTGCTGCTCAGAAATCAAAATAAATCAATCATAATTAGCAATAATTATAGTTGTAATTTACGAATTCGCATCTGAATTAATGGTTCATTTGCGAATTCTTATTTTATATAGGAACGTAATAAAATTTTACCCAACAAATTAACATAGATAGTTATACAACAATATTATATGAAACGACTAATACTCATAATACCTTTATTAATAACGCTTTTGAGTTTGAGAGCACAAGAGGACAAAAAGCTTAGCGAGAAACTTACTTATAATGTTCATGGTTTTATAAAATCCGACTTTTGGCATGACTCTAGAAAATTAGCTACTTCACGCGAAGGTATTTTTGCATTATATCCTTTAGATCAAGATCTTGATGCAAATGGTAACGATATAAATGCTGTTCATAATTTTAATTACAGCATAGTTACAAGTCGTATTGGTGTTACTATTAAAGGCTTTAAAGCATTGGGCGCTGATATTTCGACAGAACTTGAAGCTGATTTTGCAGGAATTACTACCGCTACCACAGGCGTCTTTAGAATAAGGCAAGCGCATATAAAAATTGATTGGAAGAAAGACCAGCTTATTATTGGACAAACATGGCACCCATTATTTGTACCAGATGTAGCACCATCAGTAATATCATTAAATACGGGAGCTCCATTTCAGCCGTTTAACAGATCTCCACAAATAAGATACACACGTACCCAAGGAAACCTAAAAATTATTGCTGCAGTGATATCGCAAAGGGATTTTGTGAGCATTGGGCCAATAGGAAGATCCTATACCTACTTAAGCAATAGCAACTCTCCAAATTTACACATACAACTAAAGTATAAAAAGAATAAAACCACCGTTGGCATTGCTGCTGATTACAAAACTTTAAGACCTAGACTTGTATCAAATAACAATATTGTTGATGATAACATAGTTAATGGTGTATCCTATATGGCATATTATAAATGGCAAGGCGAAAAGTTTATTGTTAGAGCAAAAGCCACATGGGCTCAAAACTTATCAGACCAATTAGTACTAGGAGGATACGCCGTTGCTTCTATCGACACTATAACAGACATTAGAACCTACACTCCTACTCAGCATTTATTAACTTATGTTGACTTTGATTATATTATTAAGACCGAAAAATTAACATTTTTACCAGGCTTTTTTCTTGGATATGCTAAGAATTTTGGCACTTTAGAAAAAAATGAATCAATATATCATTCAGCAGGTTCAAACATTGACAATGTATACCGCTTGGGACCTAATTTTTCCATTAAAGCTGGCAGACTTATGTTCTCTTTAGAATATGAATATACTGTTGCAAATTATGGTACAGCAGATAGTTTCGGTATTATTAGCAATACCCATGCTGTAAGTAATAATAGGTTATTATTCACAACATTTTTCTTCTTTTAAAACTAATTAAAATAGGTTTTATTAGTTTATCGTATTTTATATGCATATTAAAATGGTATATCATGTAATATATAGACTATTATTCCCAAAAACAAACACATACTACAAGATAATAGTATTCAAATACGGCTTACCAACTATACTTCAAGACATTAGATTTTTTGGCACAAGAATTGCTTAAAGGATAGCAGGAGAATTCTGGAAACATCCCCGTTTCCAGTATAGTTGTTTTAGAATAGCAATGTTAACCAAGAAAGTCCGCTCTGAGCAAGCGGACTTTCGTTTTTAGTTGTTTTTTTTAAGCTCATCAAAGTCCAAATAAATTTCCCAATTACAATATTATAATCTATAAATAAACTTTAGTTTTAGGCTAATTAATCTAAAATTAAAAGAATATTGTTACTAATCAGTGTAGATTGAAATGTATAAATAATCGTAATTATCATTAACTCCGCTGCTATGAAAGCAGTATGGACCTGTTTTGGCGTAATTTTTGCTTTTTTTCGCAAAAATTATGACAAAATAATTAATCTATACACCACATTATCAGCTATATATCTACACTGATTAGTAACAAAATATTTAATTAGTCTTACTGAATTACATTTCCAATTTATTAACTAATTTGAGAGATAAATTCCCAAGATGACACACTTTCTCATGAATAATACTACATCAAAACTGTCAAACCCTATATTTTACTAAGATCGTATAGAATGGCACATTAATTGTAAATATATCTTATGGAAGGTTCCCAAGCCTTCTGATTTTAGTTTTAGTTTTATAGTAGTTAGTATAAAAGTCCGTTTTCATACGGACTTTTTTTATTCCTATAAATTTGAAATAAATCAAGCGCAATAGATGATTACGAAAGCTTACTGACCAATAATACCAAATTAATACCAAAACACGCCATATAAATCGTTTATATTTCCCTATTACTGCGTTAAAAATTATTAATATTCCGTACCTCCTAAAGTAGAAAACGAGTCAAAATCAGTCCCTATAATAATATATGCATAAAATGCCAAAGTAGAAGTTAGGTTACTTGTGAATGAATTAATATCAAAGTTCAATGGATCATGTTCTACCCATTTAAAATTCAACTGCTTATCTAAAATATTAAGCATTGGCGAATCGTATGAGCTATTGTAAACCGGGCGACGTGATTGAACCTGAATTGTAGCTTTATAATCGTCACGAGATGTACCATCTTTAAGGAATGTAATGGATACAGTACACTCTATTCTTTCTTCTGTCTTAAACTTCCTATTAGTCCATTGCCTATTATTCATAAACTCAAAAATAGCGCTTTGCAAAGTTTGAAATCTATCTTTATCAGAACCATCTACCTGCTGATCGTTTAATTGCACTTGGCAATTAAGTTCTTGGGCGTATGTAAATACACTAACAAACAGACCTATGACTAATAATAATACTCTCATTAAATTAAACTTTCAATTTTATCAATAATATCTTTTGCTACTTCAGTTTTAGATTTAAGTTCAAAACTCTGAGGATGCTTTTGTTTGTCTATCAACGTAATTTGATTTGTAGAATGACCAAAGCCAGCACCTTTATCTTGCATCGAATTAAGAACTATTAAATCAAGATTCTTTCTCTCTAATTTAGAAATTGCATTTTCAATTTCGTTATTTGTTTCCAAGGCAAAACCAATAAGTAATTGTTTATCAGTTTTGTTTTCTCCCAATGAAAACAGTATATCTTTTGTAGGTTTAAGCTCAATACTAGGTACCGAGCCACCTTTCTTTATTTTCTGTTCTGCAATATTAGCTGATGCAAAATCAGCAACTGCAGCAGACATAATTGCGATATCCATTTGATCGAATATAGAATTACAAGCATCAAACATCTCTTCGGCAGAAGTTACATTCACCACTTTTGCAATATTATTAGCCGCTTGAAGCGCAACAGGCCCACTTACCAAATAAACCTCCGCACCTTTATTAGCAAGCTCCTCAGCCAAGGCATAGCCCATTTTACCTGAAGAATGATTACCTATAAAACGTACAGGATCTATAGCTTCGTATGTAGGACCTGCAGAAATTAATATTTTTTTGCCTTTTAGTTTCGATTGTTGATCAAAATACTGCTCAATTCTATCGAAAATAATCTCAGGCTCTTCCATCCTACCCATACCACATAATCCGCTAGCTAGCTCACCTTCGGTAGGCTCTATCAATATATGTCCCCAGCTTTTAAGCTGCTCAATATTTCGTGAAGTACTAGGATGTTTATACATATCCAAATCCATAGCCGGAGCAAACATTACATCTGAGCGAGCACTTAAATATGTAGTTAAAAGATGATTATCAGCAATACCAGCAACCATTTTGGCCATAGTATTTGCTGAAAGTGGAGCCATAATAAACAAATCGGCCCAGCGACCAAGCTCCACATGCGAATCCCATTCGCCAGTATTTTTATCAAAAGCTTTAATACTCACTGGCCTGTTAGAAACAGTACTCAATGTCAAAGGAGTAACAAAATCTGTAGCAGACTCTGACATAATAATTTGCACATTAGCCCCAGCCTTGCGAAGTAATCTAACCAAAATAGGAATTTTGTAAGCAGCAATGCTTCCAGAAATTCCTATCAAGATATTTTTAGCTTTCAACATAAAAAAAGAGTTTTAGAAGTTATCTTTACTTTCTTCTTTTAGTGGGTTTCTATGGTACACCTTATTATGTAATAATTGGTGGATTGCCATTAATGTTGGCTTAGGAAGGCGCTCATAAAATCTAGCAATTTCAATCTGCTCACGATTTTCGAATACTTCTTCTAATGTATCATTATTTACCTGAAATTCTGCTACTTTTTCATTCAGCTCTTCTTTAAGCTCATGACCAATTTGATTTGATCTCTGTGCCAATATAGCTAATGATTCGTAGATATTATTAGTACCTTCTTCAAGTTCTACTACATTTAATGATTCTGCTGTAGTGTCTGTTTTTATATTCTTATAATCCATAATATATTGTTTTATTCTCTATAATTTCTTATTATTTATTTTATCTAAACTATGTTTTGCTGAGCGGCGTAATTTTTCCGCTTTATTTAAATATTGCCCTTCAGGAAATTTTGCAACATAGTTATTATAATCGGCTAATGTTTTAGTAAACCTTTCCTTCTGACGATAATTAATACTCTTAGTAGCGTATATATAATCCGCCTCAATAGTCAGATACATAGCCTCTTCTCTAAAAGGAGATGCTGGATAATTCGTTAAATGTCGTTCAAAAGCATAAACTGCTGCTTTATAATACTCTGTTGTAAGATATTGCTTTGCATTCTCAAAATCCTTAACTACAAGTTTCTTACGCAATTCGTCCATTATATTATTAGCCTCATCCACCTTCTCACTATCAGGGTACATATTTATAAACATTTGCATCTCGCTAATGGCTGTTTTAGTACTCGATTGATCAAGGTTTTCTGGTGGTGAATCCAAATACTTACAATAAGCACTTAGGTACAAACACTCTTCTGCTTTCTTGCTCTTAGGAAATGTTTTCGCAAAATACTTAAAATGATAACTAGCTACCATATAATCATTTTGCAAATAATATGTTTGTGCATAATGATAGTAAGCTGTCTCAAGTCTATCAGTACCACGCAACAATACTATAAGCTCATCAAAAAGCTGTTGAGAATGATAGAAATCATCTTTCTCATAATACTTCATGGCTGCCTCAAATTTTTGATCAGGCGTTCCATTCTTCACTAATTTCTGGTATTTGCTACAGCTTTGAAAGCTAATAATTATAGCAAAAAACAATACAATTTTGATAAATCTAAACATGGCTGCAAAAGTAGTTATTTGTTTGATACGGTACAACCTAATATTACCGTTTGATTTCTGCTTTTATTGTGCAATAATTCAAGAGAATTTACTTATGTATTATACTATATAAATTACTAATATTCTGTATATTACAAACAATACACAATGATAGTAACAAGAAATTTCACATCAATTAAAAAACATTTACATCATATAAGCGAAAAAAAATACTTTATTTATACTAAATAAACAATCAAATAGCTCTATTTTTGCAGTCTAATTTGTCAAAAATAGAATATGATAAAAGAACCAATAATTTTAGGAATAGAATCGTCATGCGATGATACTTCTGCTGCTATTTTGCAAGGGCAAAAAATATTATCAAATATTATTGCTGGGCAAGATGTACATACTAAATACGGAGGAGTAGTGCCTGAATTAGCATCACGCGCGCATCAGCAAAACATTATACCAGTTATTGATCAAGCCATAAAACAGGCAGGAGTCTCTAAATCTGACATTTCCGCAATTGCAATTACTCGTGGCCCTGGGCTTTTGGGTTCATTATTGGTTGGCACATCTTTCACCAAAGGCTTTAGCCTTGGTAGAGATATTCCTATGCTAGAAGTAGATCATTTACAAGCACATATACTTGCTCACTTTGTGGATACGGGTAAGGATATGCCTAAGTTTCCTTTCCTTTGTCTTACCGTTTCTGGTGGACATACGCAGATTGTAAAAGTTAGCGACTATTTTGAGATGGAAATCATTGGAAACACCATTGACGATGCCGCAGGTGAAGCATTTGACAAAACAGCAAAAATACTCGGTCTTCCTTATCCTGGTGGGCCACATATTGATAGACTAGCAAAAATTGGTGATGAAAATAAATTTAGCTTTCCTTTCCCTAAAATACAAGGGCTAAACTTTAGCTTTAGTGGTATAAAAACCTCTTTTTTATATTTTGTTAGAGATGGGCTAAAGATAAACGATAATTTTATTGAAGAAAACAGAGCTGACCTTGCTGCATCTATGCAAAAGCTTATTGTTGATATCCTTATTGGAAAGCTAAAAAGAGCATCTAAAGAAACAGGGATTAAGCAAATTGCTATTGCTGGAGGAGTATCGGCAAACTCAGGTTTAAGAGATGCTATTGTCGCAGGAGAAAAGACTTTTGGATGGAAAACATATATTCCAGAATTTCAATTTACAACTGATAATGCTGCAATGATTGCCATTTCGGGATATTTCAAATATCTTAAAAAAGAGTTTTTACCAATAGATTTTGTTCCATATGCTAGAGCTTTGCATAAAGCTAAAAAATAGATATTTGGGAGCTCAGGTTATAACACCTTTCAAATGGAACTTATTATTAACAATATTTATACACTTATGATTACCTTTTCTGTTTAATCGTCTACCTATCAGCAGACAGATTTAAATGCTTATTTGTTTATAAACATCACTTTGCAACAATAGTAATTCACGCAAATAAGAAAATATTGCATTACAAAAAAACAGGTTTTTATCCATAAAAATAACAGTAATATCAAGATATAACTAATAAACATATTTCAGAATGAAAATACTTATCCTTTGTACCGGAAATAGCTGCAGAAGCCAAATGGCAGAAGCTTATTTGAATAATATGCAGAAAGGCATAACTGCTTTTTCGGCAGGAACAAGCCCTAGCAAACAGGTTCACCCTTTGGCAATAAAAGTTATGCTCGAAGATGGAATTGATATTAGCAATCATAAGCCCAAAAACTCTGACCTTTTTGTTAGCGACAGTTTCGATTATGTAATCACCGTTTGTGATAATGCAAAGGAAAGCTGCCCTATTTTCACAGGAGATGTAAAACAGCAATTACATATCGGGTTTGAAGACCCTGATGCAGTGGAAGGCAGTGATGAATTTGTAGTATCAGAATTCCGCAGAATTAGAAATGAAATAAAAGAACAATTTACTGAATTTATAAGTAAGCTGTAAATAATATCCTTTTGATGTATCTCGGGCATCTTGCCCGATGATAGACATCGTAATAAATTAAACTTATAATAATCAATAATACAGTCCTGAACTACAATAAAACAATGGAAACAGTAAGATTAATGACCGTAGACAATTTAACAGAAGCCCATATAATAAAAGGTAGATTGTTAAATGAAGGTATAGACTGTTTTTTTTAACAAATGAGAATTTTACTAATTTAATGCCAATGTATAATAATATGTTAGGCTCAGGGATACAGGTATTTGTAAATAAAAACAATCTAGACAAAGCAGTAGAACTTCTACAGGACAAAATAGAGCCAAATAATTCAGAGCTAATCTGTCAAAATTGTGGCTCTAAAAATATTGGTTTAGGACTTGGTAAACGAAAAGCCTTTATACTATTCAATATTTTTGTTGCACTATTATCAGCTATTCCTTTAGGAAATTTGAAACCTAAATATTATTGTAAAGACTGTAAAACAGAAATCAAATAGAATTGATTTTTTAAGAGTATGTTTTTAACAACGGGCAAGATGCCTGTGTTACACAACAACTACGAGCAAGGTGCACGTATTTTATAATAACTACGGGCAGGATGCCCATGTTACATAATAACTACGGGCAAGATGCCCATGTTACATAATAACTACGGGCAGGATGCCCGTGTTACATAAAAAAAAGAGGTAGTCGTAAATGGCTACCTCTTTTAATATTATATGATTTGGATTAATCTCTAATCATCATCTTCAGAACTTTCTTCTTCATATTTCTTAAGAAGTTCTTTCTGCACATCAGAAGGCACAGCCTTGTATTCGTCATATTCCATTATAAATGCTCCACGACCAGATGTTAAAGAGCTTAGCGAAGTACTATATCTATCCATTTCAGCTAGAGGCACTTTGGCACTAATCTTTTGATAATGACCTTCGGCACCCATTCCCATAATTAAAGCTCTACGACCTTGTAAATCAGTCATTACAGAACCCATCATTTCTTCAGGAACAAATACTTCTACATCATAAATTGGCTCCATAATTTTTGGTTTAGCTTCTTTAAAAGCAGCACTAAATGCATGACGACCTGCTAACTTAAACGAAATTTCGTTAGAGTCAACAGCGTGCATCTTACCATCATAAATATAGACAACTATATCGCGGGCATAAGAACCTGTAAGTGGACCTTCTTCCATGCGCTCGTTAATTCCTTTAAGAATAGCCGGAATAAATCGCGCATCAATAGCTCCACCAACAATACAATTATGAAGAACTAATTTACCACCCCACTCTAAATCATACTCTTCAGTTTTTCTAACATTAAGTTCACTAGGATGAGTATAACCTTCAGTATATGGTTGAATTAGCATATGTACTTCGCCAAATTGACCTGAGCCACCAGATTGCTTTTTATGCTTATAACTAGCTCTTGCAGACTTTGTAATAGTCTCGCGATATGGTATCTTAGGAGTTATGAAATCAAACTCTATATGATAAACATTATCAAAATACCATTTAGCAATATTTATATGTTGCTCACCCATTCCTGTAAGAATAAGCTGCTTCAATTCTCTTGAATAATTAACTCCAAACGAAGGATCTGAATTATGCATTTCGTGCAATAATAATCCCATTTTTTCATCATCAGTAGAATTCTTAGCTTTAATAGCTACAGAGAATTTATGTGGAGGATATACAATACGCTCAAGCTTAATATCTTTATGGTTAGGAGACGAAAGAGTATCGCTACTATGAACTGACTTTAGCTTAATAGCTGCGCCAATATCACCAGCAACTAGTTTAGAAATCTTCTCTCGATTTTTTCCGTTGCCGACCAAAATTTGAGAAAGACGCTCTTTACTACCTTTACAAGTATTAATCATATCCATTCCTTCGGTAACCTCGCCACCATAAACCCTAAAATAAGCCACTTCACCAACATGAGGTTCAACCTCTGTTTTGAAAACAAATAATACTGGAGAATCATCTGGGTTAGAATTAAATTCTTTAGACCCATCTTGAGTTTTTCGAGGGCTACGCGCAGGACGTGGAGCCGAAAGAGCAATAAACTCTAGCAGTCTACCAGCACCTATACACTCCTTAGCCGAAGTAATAAATACAGGAAAATATTTACGATGAGCTATACCTAAGCGAATTCCTTCACGAAGTTGATCTATTGTTAAAGTATCATTTTCGAAATAAGTTTCCATTAATTCCTCAGAACCTTCAGCAGCAGCTTCAATCAATAATTGTTGAAGTCCGTTAGCCTTATCCTTTTCAGAATCTGGAATATCAGTAATTTCAGCATCACCACCACCCTTTTGATATTTAATCTGCTTCATATAAACCAGGTCAATTACCGTATCAAAGTCAGGTCCCGGATTTACAGGATACTGCGCAACAGTAACTTTGTCGCCGTAAGCATTTTGAAGTTGAGCAAGAGTTTCGTCGTATTTTGCTTTTTCGTGATCAATTTGATTGATTACAAACACTGTAGGAACATTAAGACGAGAAGTATTTCTCCATCCTAACTCAACACCTACATTAAGTCCTTCGTGAGCATCAACAACCAAAAGAGCTGTATCAACAACATTAAGAGCTGTAATAACCTCTCCCACATAAGAGGCGGTACCTGGGGTGTCAATAATATTAATTTTTTTGCCACCATATTCTGTACTCATAACTGTAGAAACTACTGAGTTTCCTTTATCCAACTCAATATCTCTATAATCTGATACTGTATTCTTATCATCAACACTTCCTCTTCGCTTTATACTTCCGCCTTCGAAAAGCATGGCTTCTGCCAGTGTGGTCTTTCCTGATTTGGCCCCGCCAACCAAGGCAATGTTTTTGATTTGATTCGATTGATAAGTCTTCATATGTGTATTTTTAAGAGATTTATATATATGTTAATTATTATGTTCTTCATAAAAAACAATCACAAAACCAAAAATGCACACAATGAGAATTAAGGGCAATAAAATCACGTAAATCTACTTTAAATAGACATGATTCATTCTAATAATATTTCAACAAAAAAATCAACGTAGAAACACCGTATTACCCTGGAGACATACAACTTATGCCAACCTCCATAGTCGAACACAATCTTTAATAGTTCTGTGATTTACAAAACAGTTGTAAAATTAGCAAAAAAAATCCCAACATTTACAAAAACATTGGGATTTAGGGTAAATATTTTATCAGTTTTACATTAGTTCTTGCAACGCTTTATTAGCTAATCTACTAGCCCCTATTCTGAACCAAGTATTATTCATCCACTTTTCGCCAAGCACATTTTCTAGCACATAAATATATTGCTTTGCAACCTCTACTTCTGAAATTCCGCCAGCAGGTTTTATACCAATCATTACACCCGTTTTATCAAAATGAGCTTTTATAACGTCAAGCATTACAGTAAAAGCCTCTAAAGTGGCTGCTGGCTGCATTTTGCCTGTTGATGTTTTTATAAAGTCAGCACCAGCAGCAATTGCTATTTCTGAAGCCAATCTCACTTTATTCAAATCATGCAACTCACCAGTTTCAAGAATAACTTTTAAGTGAGCATCACCACAGGCTTCTTTAATTTCTTTCACTTCCTTATAGATATAGTCGTAATCACCTTGTAGGAATCTACCTCGTGAAATAACCATATCAATTTCGTCAGCACCTTGTTCCACCGCATATTTCACCTCAGCAATACGCACAGGCAAAGGCGACTGCCCACTAGGGAAAGCTCCAGCAACACAGGCTACATTTATTCCATAATCCTTAAGCTGCGCCTTTGCTAATGCTGCAAATGGAGGATAAAAACATACCGCTGCTACATTAGGAATATCAGTTCCGTTTTTCTTAAAACTACGAGCAGCTTTACAAAGTTCTTTAGCTTTTTGATCGGTATCGCTGCCTTCTAAAGTAGTAAGGTCAATACAGCTTAGTATTGTTTGCACAACTTGTCGCTCTGACAATAATTTTGAACCTGAGTTCACATAATTTGCAATTCTATCTTTTATTTTGGCTTCATCAAGCTCTTCTAAATTCCAATTCATATTATTACTATTTATTAATCATTAATTTCTTTATTTAAATCCACTTCACAATCTGGTGGCAAATCCATCTTAATTTCCACATTTGTAACACCACCCGAAACAATAAATTTCATTGCATCAGTAGGCGAAATATCCAAAGCCTTAACATTTACCGAAGGCACAATATATAGGCGTTTTATTTATAAGCCTATTAAAGAACCCAAATATTGGTGAGGTCACCAATTTTGAACCGACATATCCAATAACACTCACTCCCACAAGTATGATAATAATACCTACACCAGGAATATTAAAAGAGAATATTGTATCCAACTGCTGAAATAAATAATACAGCACAAAAAAAGTAGCTGCCACAGGCACAACAAAAAGTAATCCCTGACCAAAATTCTTTATAAATATATTCCAAATTAATTTTGCACTAAATTTCATAAGGCAATTATTTTATCTGATTGGCAAAGTTAGTTAATAATTCTATTAACATAACATCAACAAGGTTCAACAAAATAAATAACAGCATGGCTGCTTTATATAATAATATCCCATAACATTATGAAAACCATCTATAAAAAAAATCATACCTTTGTGGTGAACACAGAATCATTATGCAACTAAAACCTATAATCCCTTATTTGATTATTGTATTTGTAAGTATTATACATACTTCATGCATTTCTACTGCCAATTTTGAAACTGGCAAAACATTAGGGAGGGATAACAGCAAGGTAAGTATCGCACTAAATTACCAAACTTCAGAGCCTAAAACATCTAGTAATGGAATTTATGACCCTAATGATGGTGGCTCTGTTAACATTGGCTATACATACGGCTTAATTGATAGATTAGATATTGGCATAGTAGCATGTACTAATGCGAATTTCATTTTGAAAACTAAGTTTATGCTTACCAAACCGATGGACAAATTTGCGTTTAGTGTTGGAGCTTCAACAAATATTTTTACATATATTAGTTTCACCAGCTTATATCATAGCAACCTTACCCTATTTACATCATACGATATCAATGATGTTGTGACTATATACGCTAACCCACATTTAGTGTATTTTCCAAAAAACACAAATTTAAATAAAGAAAATTATGAATTTGCAGCCTGTGTAAATTTTGGAGCATTATTTCAGTTATTTCATAAGAATAACAGAAGCCTTAGCATAGGGATTGAATACACAAACTTTGCTGCTATGGTTTATAAACAGCAAACTATATCATTTGGACTAGTATATACAGGATTATAGTAACAACACATATACATACAAAAACATTTTCATAATCTACTGTATATAGGCACCATATATTCATAAAAGCTCCTATTTCTTATCACAATTAATTCCGAAAAAGTCGAATTCTTTAAAATAAAAACTTATAAATATTTGATATCAACGATGCTTAATATTTATTAGTTCTAAAAATATATTTATTACATTTGCAATCACAAAATACGGACTCTTTTTTATGCGTTTATTTTGTTAGGTACAACACAAATTTAATTTATTTATATAACAATATTAATAATAATTATGAAAAACATAGGAATATTCTATTGGCCAATAAAAGGTAACGTTGAGACCGTTGCTAAAAAAATTAAAGAAATATATGGCGCTGACGAGGTTGATATTATTGACCTTAGCAAAGCTGAACCAAAACATTTATTTCATTATAAAAACTTAATTTTAGGATGTTCAACAGTAGGTTCTGAAAGTTGGGAAGATGCTACAGACGATAATGTATGGTATCAGTTTCTTCACAAAATGGAAGACGATAAAGTAGATCTTAATGGCAAAAATCTTGCTATTTATGGTTTAGGAGATCAAATGCGTTACCCATACAATTTTGTTGATGGTATGGAGAGAGTTTTCTCACATATTGTAAACCATAATATCAACCATATTGCACAATGGCCAAATGAAGGCTTAACTTTCAAAGAATCATTAGCACTTCACGACGATAAGTTTAGAGGTTTGGCTATTGACCTTGATAATGACGAGGATGAGGCTGATGCAACCATTACTAAATGGGTAGAAATGATAAAAAAAGAGATTTAATCTCACAATAATATTCAATACTAGGCTGATATTAATTTCAAATATCAGCTTTTTTTATTCCCAAAATTTACAATAGAATTCCTGCTCTGAATTGCAAAAGGCTTACATTCATATTCACAGACCGTTATATCATTTCAAACAATCCATAATTGTATGTACAAATATTAACAAAATGGCGTACTTAGGCATAAAATTTAGCATAAAACGATGCATATTTTAAACTACATTTGCGCCTTTAATAAATATACTTATTAACAAACCATAAATTAAAGATTAAACGTAATGGATCAATTATTTTATCTAATTCCAGCATCGGCAGTCGTAGGCTTCATTTTTATGTTCCTAAAGTCGGGTTGGGTTAGCAAACAAGAAGTTGGGTCTGAAAAGATGGCAACTATCGCAAAAAACATCGCTGATGGCGCAATGGCGTTCTTAAAGGCTGAGTACAAAGTCTTATCAATTTTCGTACTAGCAGTAGCGGTATTATTAGTATTTAAAGGAAATTCAGAAGCCAATTCAACAGGCTTCGTTGCATTATCATTTGTTGTGGGTGCTTCAATGTCGGCTTTGGCTGGTTTTATTGGAATGCGCATTGCAACAAAGGCTAACGTTAGAACAACTAACGCAGCACAAACTTCACTAAACAAAGCTTTAGAGGTTGCCTTTTCTGGTGGCGCTGTAATGGGTTTAGGTGTTGTTTCTTTAGGTGTATTTGGATTAAGTATGTTATTTATCCTTTACGCTGCAATGTACGATATTACAACAGCAAATGGTGTAACTATGGTACTTAATATTATTTCTGGATTCTCTCTAGGAGCTTCTTCAATTGCACTTTTTGCTCGTGTTGGTGGTGGTATTTATACCAAAGCTGCTGATGTTGGAGCTGACCTTGTTGGTAAAGTTGAGGCTGGTATTCCTGAGGATCATCCATTAAACCCAGCTACTATTGCTGATAATGTTGGAGACAACGTTGGTGATGTTGCAGGTATGGGAGCTGACCTTTTTGAGTCATTCGTAGGTTCTATTATTGCAACTATGGTATTGGGAGCGGCATTCTTTGTTCTTCCTTCTTTCGAAGGATTTCAATTGGGAGCTGTATTCTTACCTTTAGCACTTGCTGCTGCTGGTATTATTGTTTCTATCATCGGTACTTTCTTTGTAAAAGTAAAAGATGGTGGTAACCCACAAACTGCTCTTAATGTTGGCGAATTTCTTTCTGCTGGTATTATGATTGTAGTTTCTTATTTTATGATTGATAGTTTTTTACCTTCAGAATGGTCTTTCAATGGTCATGAGTTCACATCTATAGGAGTATTTTATGCTACTATCGTTGGTCTTGTTGCTGGTCTTGGAGTGGGTAAAATCACAGAATATTATACAGGTACTGGTACAAAGCCAGTAATGTCTATCGTTAAGCAGTCAGTTACTGGTCCTGCTACAACAATTATCGCTGGTTTGGGTGTTGGTATGATGTCAACAGCTATTCCAATTTTACTTATTGCTGCTGCAATTATCCTTTCTTTCCACTTTGCTGGTCTTTATGGTATTGCTATTGCTGCAGTGGGTATGCTTGCTAATACTGGTATTCAGTTGGCAGTTGATGCTTACGGTCCTATTTCTGACAATGCTGGTGGTATTGCTGAAATGGCTGAGCTTCCTAAAGAAGTTCGTGAACGTACTGATAAATTAGATGCTGTTGGTAATACAACTGCTGCTATTGGTAAAGGTTTTGCTATTGCTTCCGCAGCACTTACTGCATTGGCTTTATTCTCTGCTTTTATGCAACAAGCAAATATTGATACTATCGATATTTCTAAATCAACTGTAATGGCTGGTTTATTTGTTGGTGGTATGCTTCCTTTCGTATTCTCTGCTATGGCAATGAATGCTGTTGGTCGTGCTGCTATGGCAATGATTGAAGAAGTTCGTCGTCAGTTTAGAGAGATTCCTGCTTTAAAGGATGCTTTAGCTGTAATGCGTAAATATGATTCAGATATGTCTAAAGCAACTGCTGAAGATAGAGCTATTTTTGACAAAGCTGATGGTGTAGCAGAATACGACAAATGTGTTGATATCTCTACCAAAGCTTCTATTAAAGAAATGGTTCTTCCTGGTATTCTTGCCATCGTAACTCCTGTTTTAGTGGGTTTTATTGGTGGTCCTGAAATGCTTGGTGGTTTATTAGCTGGTGTTACCGTAACAGGTGTACTAATGGCTATCTTCCAATCTAATGCTGGTGGTGCTTGGGATAATGCTAAGAAAATGGTTGAAGATGGTGTTACTATCGACGGTGTTGATTACGGCAAAGGTTCTGAAGTACATACAGCTGCTGTAGTTGGTGATACTGTTGGTGACCCTTTCAAAGACACATCAGGTCCTTCATTGAACATCTTACTTAAGCTTATGAGTGTTGTTGCACTTGTTATTGCTCCAAGTATCGCTTTAAATCTTGATTCTCTTCCAACAGATGTTTCTGAAGGAACTAAAATTGAGAAAACTATTGAAGTAACTCAAGATGATGCTCAAAATGTAACTATAACTACTACTACAAAAACTGAAATTGTTAATGGTGAGGAAGTAGCTTCAGAAACTGAAGTAACTAAAGAGGTTGTTGAAGTAGAAGTTACTACTGAGGCTGCTCAAGAAACTATTACTGAAGATGTAGAAGTTAAAACAGAAATTGAATAATTTCATTCGATAATATTTCATAATTTTGCCCATTCTTAATTCAATTTAAGAATGGGCATTTTTTTTAATAATCCAATACATATATAATGACAAATAACGACATATTACGCCGACTTCGCTACACTTTTGATATTACCGACTCGCAAATGATAAAAATATTTGCTGATGCAGGCAAGGAAGTAGACCGTAGTGATATAAGTAATTGGATGAAAAAAGAAGAAGATCCTGCCTATAAAAATCTTGTGGACAAAAGTCTATCATACTTTCTTAATGGATTTATAATAAATAGAAGAGGTAAGAAAGAAGGTCCATTACCTAATGCCGAGAGTAAGCTTAACAATAATATTATACTCAGGAAGCTTAAAATAGCCCTTAACCTTAAAGATGATGATGTACTTGAGCTACTTAGCTATGCCGACTTTAGATTGAGTAAGCACGAGCTAAGCGCATTTTTCCGCAAGCCTACACAAAGTCAATTCCGAAAATGTAAAGATCAAGTAATCCGCAACTTTTTGCACGGAGTACAGATTGGATTTAAAAAAGAAGAATAATTTTTTTTAATTGTTAATTTTGTTAATTGTTAATGGTTAATTGTTAATGGTTAATTCCTTCGGCTTATTGGCTGAATATAGCCTATTGTAGACTTGTTCAAGTTATCACCAACATTGTGGTGCCTACCACAGATTGCTTCACTGCGTTCGCAAAGTTGCTGATTCTAACTAATAGCCAACAAGCCTTTCCCAAAACAGCCAGTTATTTTACATATATTTGTAATCTATAATACATTAATACTAATAATCGCAAATATAATTTATGATTTTAGGACTAAATCACTGGGATAACTCTTAAGGAGTTCAGCTTTTATTAAAATAAATTTGAGAAATAAACACTTATAATCAACAATAAATAATGCTAACAGAAATAGACATAAATAACTCCCTTAAAGAAGCCGATTTACCCGAAGCTATTTTCAAAACTGAGGGAATGTTTACTATAGTTTTTAAGAAAAGATTAATAAAGAGTATTCTCAAAAAAACGTCGGAGAAAACGTCGGAGAAAATATTATCATTATTAAAAGAGAATTCGAATATTACAATCTCTCAAATGGCTGAAGTAATAGGCGTTTCAAGCCGATCGATTGAGCGAAATGTTAAAAAACTTAAGTCAGAAAGGAAGTTAAAACGAATTGGTCCTGATAAGGGCGGATATTGGGAAGTGTTGGATAAATAATTGAACTTAGGATATGTATTTAGATTTTTAACCTATATCACTATAAATAGCGAAGCCTTCTCTTCGAGCGAAGGCTTCGCTAGTAAACACACCTTGCGCATAGACACTATACTTTGAATGCTCGGTGGCAGGTGAGCCACCTAAAATAACACTAATAATAATTAAATCAAGCCCTCCATAGGTTCCTTTATAATTGTAGAAACCATATATCCATTTTCTTCTAAAACAGCAATAAGCACATCCTTAAAATAAAATGCAATAGAGCCTACAAAGCCAACCTTCAATATTGTGAGCCTAACAAATCACTATTAACTTCAATATTAGCATTAGCAAACAGTTTTACAAATGCTGATTTTATAATACTGCATTTTTCGTCGCCACTACAACCAGCACCATAGAATTGAATCTGCGCAATAGCATTACGCTCTTCTGTACTAGTATTTGAAACAAGAATCTCAATCAAATCATCAGTAGAAACAAAATAAGGATTTACTCCCTGAGTATAGAACTCACGAATAATTTCCGATTCATTTTTAATAAGCCAATGAGTTTTTGTAGACCCACTATCTGCAATTAGTTTTAGCGACATAAAATCCTTTTATAAAAGAAAGAGCCATAGAATAAACTACAGCTCTAAATATATTATTAATCTATTATTAACTTCCTACTTCGCAAAGATACTTAATACGTACAAGTCGAATAGCTGTTTCTGTATAATCCTCTTCACCAAGTTCATCAATTGCATCTTGTACCGAGTCAGTTTCAGCCTCTTCATTAAAGTATGTCATAATATCCTCAACATCATACTCATCGAGATGTTCGTTAATAAAGTAATTGATATCTAATTTAGTTCCCGAATTCACAATATGCTCAATCTGGTCAATCACATCATCCAAAGTTAATCCTTTAGACACTGCTATATCTTTTAATGACAATTTACGATCTATACTTTTGATAATAAACACCTTAGAAATAGATTTATTAGCAACAGTTTTTACAACCACATCTTGTGGTCGCGCAATATCATTTTCTTCAACATAAATCTTTATTATATCTAAGAAAGGCTGACCATATTTTTTGGCTTTACCTGCTCCAACACCTGTTATGCGCTGCATTTCTTCTATCGTTATAGGAAATTGAATACACATATCATCCAGCGATGGATCTTGGAAAATTACAAAAGGAGGGATTTTATCCTTCTTAGAAATATCTTTCCTTAGCTCTTTAAGCATGGCAAATAAAACAGCATCACCAGCTTGTCCGCCTTTAGCTTGACTTCTTGTAAGAATATCATCATTACCACTCGACTCATAATCATGATCTTTGGCAATAAATACTGTATAAGGCTTTTCAATAAAAGCACGACCTTTGGCATTAATCTTTAGCACACCATATTGTTCAATATCCTTATC
>NIUZ01000052.1 GCA_002254285.1 Bacteroidetes bacterium 4572_112
GTAAAAGGCTAAAGTGTAAAAGGCTAAAGTGTAAAAGGCTAAAGTGTAAAAGGCTAAAGTGTAAAAGGCTAAAGTGTAAAAGGCTAAAGTGTAAAAGGCTAAAGGCTAAAGGCTAAAGTGTAAAAGGAAAAAGGTGAATGGGGAATTAAGAATTAATAATTGAACAAGCCCAAACCTTCGAACAAAGAACCATCAACCTCCGAACCACAGCCCATTAATAATTAACCATTAACAATTAACATTTGTTTTTAAATCAACTGATTATTTACCAATAAAAGCTTACTAAATTAGCATAACTATTTTCTAAGAAATTAACTATATTTGCTTGCGAAAATAAATCTATTTGAAGATGAAATTATTAATAAATAATATAAAAGAATTAGTTCAGATAATTGATGATAATCGACTATATACTAGTGGTAAAGATATGTCTGAGTTAAAAACAATTGAGAATGCTTACTTAATTGTTTATGGAGAAAAAATTGCAGCATATGGGCCAATGGCTAATTTGCAAAACGAGGCTTTAAATTCTAATATCGACAAAGTGATAGATGCAAAGGGGAAAATGGTTTTTCCAGCTTTTGCTGATTCTCATACTCATTTGGTTTATGATGGAAGCCGTGAGGTTGAATATATCGATAAAATCAAAGGTCTCTCGTATGAAGAGATTGCTGCTCGTGGTGGTGGTATTCTTAATTCTGCCAAACGAATTGCTGAGGCTAGTGAGGAATCGCTTTATCAGCAGTCGTTGAAGCGAATTAATGATATTATTTCTATGGGAACTGGTGCTGTGGAGATTAAGAGTGGTTATGGTTTATCTGTTGAAAGTGAGCTTAAGATGCTCAGAGTTATAAAACGACTCAAGGAAGAAACTCCAATAACCATAAGATCAACTTTCTTGGGAGCACATGCTGTTGCTTCTGATTATAGAGGTAGACAAAGCGATTATGTGGATTTGGTTGTAAATGAGATGATTCCAAAGGTGGGAGAGCAAAAGCTTGCTGACTATGTGGATGTATTCTGTGATAAGGGCTTCTTCACTGTTGACGAAACTGATAGAATCCTTAATGCTGCAACTAAATACGGAATGATTCCTAAAATTCATGCCAATGAGCTTGATTATAGTGGAGGTATTCAGGTTGGAGTTAAATATAATGCTCTTTCGGTAGATCATCTTGAATTTACTGGTGATGAGGAGATTAAAGCTCTTTTAGCCTCCAAAACAATGCCAACATTATTGCCAGGTGCGGCTTTTTTCTTAGGAATGGTGCATGCTCCTGTTCGCAATATGATATCGGCAGGATTGCCTGTGGCTTTGGCTAGTGACTTTAATCCAGGTTCTTCACCTTCGGGCAATATGCAGCTGATTGCGGCTATGGGCTCGGTTATGTTCAAAATGCTTTCTCAAGAGGTAATTCATTCTACTACAATTAATTCAGCCTATGCAATGGGTGTGAATAAAGAGCTTGGAAGTATTACTGTTGGCAAAAGAGCTAATCTGATTATTACTAAAGAAATGCCTACTTATCACTATTGGACATACTCCTATGGCGATAATAAAGTGGATATAATGATATTGAATGGGGTAGTTATTAATGATTAATTTTTAATGATTAATTATGCTTTCAAATAAACTATTAAACAAATAAACCTGTCTGCCGCAAGGCAGGCGAATAAACATATACAAGGATGCAACAACTAATAGAATGCGTACCTAACTTTAGTGAAGGTCGCGATATGAATGTGATAAATCAAATCACAGCAGAGATAGAAAAAATTGACGGAGTAAAGCTTGTGGATGTTGATCCAGGGGCTGCAACAAATCGTACTGTGGTAACAATGGTAGGAACTCCAGATGAGGTTTTAGAGGCTGCTTTTCAGGCAGTGAAGAAAGCTCAAGAGCTAATTGATATGCGTGGACATAGTGGAGCTCACCCTCGCTTTGGCGCAACTGATGTATGTCCATTGGTGCCTGTGGCAAATATTACCATGGAAGAAACCATAGTATTTGCTCATAAATTGGCAAAGAGAATAGGAGAGGAGCTCGAAATTCCGATCTATTGTTACGAAAATGCTGCTAAAAACGAAGAGCGTCGCAATTTGGCTAATTGTCGTGCTGGTGAATATGAGGCTGTAGCTGAGCGAATTGGTACAGAGCAATGGCGTCCTGATTATGGTCCTGCGGAGTTTACTGATAAAGTGGCTATGAGTGGTGTTACTGCTGTTAGTGCGCGTAACTTCTTGGTTGCTATCAATTATAACCTAAATACAACATCTACTCGCCGTGCTAATGCTGTAGCTTTTGATGTTCGTGAACGTGGTCGTACTAAGCGTGATGGCGATGGTGTTACTGGTAAAATAGTAAAGGATGAGAATGGTAAACCAGTAATGATTCCTGGTACTTTGAAGCATACTAAGGCTATTGGTTGGTTTATTGATGAGTTTGGTATTGCCCAAATTTCTATGAATATGACCAATATTGAAGAAACTCCAATTCATAAGGCATTTGATGAAGTTAGCGCTAAGGCTGCTGCTCGTGGAATGCGTGTTACAGGTTCAGAACTTGTTGGTGTTGTGCCTTTGAAAGCTATACTTGATGCTGGTCGTCATTATCTTAAATTACAGAATCGCTCTACAGGTATTTCTGATAAAGAAATTATTAAAATTGCTGTTAAGTCGCTTGGCTTAGATGAGCTTTATCCTTTCGATCCAGAGAAAAAGATAGTTGAATATATACTTGAGGCTGATAAACAGAAGCAGCTGATTGATATGAATTTAACAGAATTTGTTCATGAAACAGCTTCTGAATCTCCTGCTCCAGGTGGTGGGTCTATTTCTGCTTATATGGGTTCTATGGGAGCAGCCTTGGGAACTATGGTTGCTAACCTTTCTTCTCATAAAAGAGGTTGGGATGACCGATGCGAAGAGTTCTCTGATGTTGCTGAAAAAGGTAAATTCTACCACGATTCTTTATTGAAGATGGTGGATGAAGATACTAATGCTTTCAATAAAATTATGGATGCGTTTGGTTTACCTAAAAAGACTGATGCTGATAAGGAAACTCGTATGCAAGCAATTCAGGATGCTACAAAATATGCTACTGAGGTGCCATTGAAGGTTATGCGCCTTTGCTATGAGTCAATGGAGGTTTCAAAGGCTATGGCCGAAACTGGTAATCCAAATTCTGTAACAGATGCAGGTGTTGGTGCTTTGGCAGCAATGGCTGGTGTTAGAGGTGCTCACCTTAATGTTAGAATCAATGCTAAAGATTTAAAAGATAGAACTGTAGCTGATGCTTTATTGGTAGAAGCTAAGGATATCGAAAACCGCGCTGCATTCCTTGAGAAAGAGGTTCTTGCTATTGTGGAAACTAAGTTGTAAGTCTACAGTCTACAGTCTACAGTCTTCAGTCTACAGTAAGCAGTCTTCAGTAAGCAGTAAGCAGTAAGCAGTAAGCAGTCTTCAGTCTTTAATCTGACTGCCAACTGAGTACTGCCTACTGCAATGCCAACTGCGTACTGCCAACTCAACAAATAAACAATTCAACCAGCCTTGCCGACAGGCAGGCGATTCAACATTAAAGTATGAACTTACTCCAAGTAAATAACCTATCAAAAGCATATGGTGAGAAGCAACTATTTCATAATGTGAGCTTTGGAATAAATCAAGGGCAGAAAGTTGCTCTTATCGCTCAAAATGGAATGGGTAAAACCTCCATGCTTAATATCATAATGGGTAAGGATATTCAGGATGAGGGCGAAGTTGTTATAAATAAAGGTATTAAGGTTGCCTATTTGGCGCAAAATCCTATTTTTAACCTAGAACATACTATTTTTGAAGCAGTACTCGATAGCAGAAATGAATTTTTTACCATCATAAAGGCTTATGAGGATGCATTAGAGCTAATGGCTACTGATAATAGTGAAGATGCTCAGAATGCGCTTCAAGATGCTATGGCAGCAATGGATATTAAGAATGCTTGGGATTATGAGAATAAGATTAAGGAAATTCTTACAAAACTTCAAATAGCGGACCTAAATCAGAAAGTGCAAACCCTTTCGGGTGGGCAGAGGAGGAAATTGGCTTTGGCTAAGAGCCTTATTGAGGATGTAGACCTGCTTTTATTGGATGAGCCTACGAATCACCTCGATATTGATATGATTGAATGGCTTGAGCGTTTTCTTAAATCGCAAAAGCTTAGTATGCTTATTGTTACTCACGATAGGTATTTCTTGGATAGTGTTTGCGATGAGATTTACGAATTGGAGTATAATGGCATATATCATTATCGTGGAAATTACGATTATTATGTGGAGAAAAAGGCGGAGAAAATTGCCATAGAAATAGCCGAACAGGAAAAAGCTCAGAACCTAATGCGCAAAGAGCAGGAGTGGATGAGGCGTATGCCAAAAGCTCGAACTACAAAATCAAAAGCTCGTATTGATGCGTTTTATGATCTTGAAAAAAGAGCTCAGAAAGTGAAAAGGGAAGAAGTAAAAGAGTTTAAAGTAAAGGTTTCGCGTATAGGTAATAAGATATTGGAAGTCAATAGTATAAATAAATCCTTTGATGAGAATCTAATCATAAAAAACTTCTCTCATACCTTTGTGAAGGGCGAAAGAATTGGTGTTGTTGGTCCAAATGGTGCTGGTAAATCTACCTTCTTTAATTTGATAATGGGAAACCTAAAACCGGATAAAGGAAGCATCGTAAAAGGGCAAACTATGGTTTTTGGCTATTTTACTCAGGCTGGATTATCTATAAAAGAAGATAAACGGTTAATAGATATTGTAAAAGATGTTGCAGATGAAATTCCTTTTGGAACTAGCTCAACTTTGTCGGCAGCACAATTCTTACATTATTTCAATTTTGATTATAGCACTCAGCATAATTATTATCGCAACCTTAGTGGTGGCGAAAAGCGTCGTTTGCAGCTTATGTTGGTATTTATCAATAATCCCAATTTCTTAATTCTGGATGAGCCTACCAATGATTTGGATATTGATACATTGAATGTGTTGGAGGAATTCCTTTTGAATTATCCGGGCTGCCTAATGGTAACAACTCACGACAGAGCCTTTTTGGACTCCGTGGTTGATCATTTATTCGTTTTTGAAGGTAATGGTGAGGTTAAGGATTATCATTCGAACTATAGTGAGTATAGGGCTTTGAAGAAGTTAAAGGAAAAACAGCAACGAAAAGTAGAGAGAGAAGAGAAACAAGCTGCTATCCCTACTAAAGATGCTCCTATAAAGAAGAAAAAGGCCACTTTTAAAGAAAAGAAGGAATTTGAGAAGCTTAGTGAAGATATTGAAACCTTATCAAATCGTAAGGAAGAAATTACGGAGCTATTGAGCGCAGGACAGGGTAGTGCTGATGATTTCAAGGATTGGGGCTTGGAGTTAAACGAAACTAATGATAAACTTGATGAAATGGAAATGCGCTGGTTGGAGCTTAGTGAGGTTGTTGAGGGATAGATAGAGGATAGAGGACCCCGATAGGAATCGGTAGGATAGAGGAATTACGAATTAAGAATTACGAATGAGGAATTAGTAATTTAACAATTCAACCCTTTCAACCAATTAACACTATAGCATTTTGACAATTTAATAATTCATCAATTTAACCCATTAACCATTAATAATTTCATAATCTCCTTATCAAAAACTTCTACACCATTCTGGTTCATATGATCGGAATCATAAAAGTGTATGCTATCATTTAGATCAACTATTTTATTAAAATTATAGTATTCTGCCTTTGAATTCATTATGGAATCAAATTTATAAATATCAGTATATGAGTTGTATAGGCTTTTTGTTATAGGTGTTTGTAATAAAATTAGCTTAATATCCTTTTTCTTCAATCTTTCAATAATTTTATCAAGCATATCAATTTGAATAGGATTGATGTTTATTGCTTGTTTATCAATTATTTCAGCTTTATAATAGCTCATATCTCGCTGAACAAAGCCCCCCGATATGTATAAATCATTGCTCAGTCTAATACTATCTGTAATAGGTTTATAGTTTTTGAATAAATCCATATAAAATCCGTAAATAGCAGTGTTAAAGGTTGATGCATTGCTAAAATCAATCAAATTAGTAAATGTATAGATATCATTCTTATCATTTTTTATTAAATCAAGAGTAGACTCTATTCCATCGCTATTCATTATTAATGGCGATACTTCAAAAATTACTAATTTAGGATTTAGTTGCTCTAAATACCGATTTAATAACACATTAGTTTGTAAAGGTGTTTGGCTGCTAGATCCAAGATTAAATGTTTTATATCCTTTTATCTTAAAAATACGAGTATCAAAACCTCGGTATGCATGCGAAGAGCCTAAGAAAAGTATATCCACATCTTTTGTGATTCTGGCCTCATTTGTTCGGTAAAACATATCGCCCATTGGACCAGGAATATATTTTAGGTTTTGCTTCATAAATGACTCTGGAAAATGTGCAGCAATAATTACCATTGCAAAATAAATGATTATTGCAAAGGGTAAAAATATGGCTATATTTAGTGTAAGTCGTTTTATATCAGTCATAAGGCGCTTAGAATTGAAAATAAATAAATGCAGTTTCGGTGGATTGCATATAGAAACCTATGAGGAATATTATTAATGAATACCATATCCAACGGTAGGTTCTTTTCCATTTGCTACCAATAATTGCAATTGCATATTGCTGTTCTCTGCCGATCCATTCAATTATCATAAAGAATACTATTAGCAGAAAAGTCATTGTTGCTAGTTGCTTGCCTATAAAACTAGGGATTGATAATACAGAGCTAGAAAATATTTCAGTAATAATATCCATAGCATGACCCATATTTTCGGCTCTAAAAAATATCCATGCAAAAACTGTAAGGCCGAATGTTATAAGTACCTTAAAGATATCAGTAATAGAGGCAAATAGTTTACCTTGGGCTATAATATCGGTATTTTTTCTATTATTATTGGTGAGCATAAGAGGGAGAAAGTATAGTGCGTTTAAAGCTCCCCAGACAATAAAAGTCCAGTTGGCACCATGCCAAAATCCACTAACGATAAATATTATGAAGGTGTTTCTTATTTTCATTGCTGTGCCACCTTTGCTGCCTCCCAAAGGTATGTATAGGTAGTCTCTAAACCATGTTGAAAGTGATATATGCCATCTGCGCCAAAACTCGGCAATGTCTCTAGAGAAGTATGGAAAAGCAAAGTTTTGCTTAAGATTGAAACCAAACAAACGTGATGTGCCAATGGCTATATCAGAATATCCTGAGAAATCGCCATAAATCTGAAAGGTGAAGAAAATTGCTCCTACTATCAAGGTGCTTCCTGAATAGTCTGCCGAATTATTGAATATTTCGTTGGCAATTTGTGCTGCATTATCAGCAATAACAATCTTTTTGAAAAATCCCCAAAGCATTTGCTTAAGTCCATCAACGGCATTTGTATAATCAAATTCTCTTTTCTTCTGAAACTGTGGGAGTAGGTTAGTGGCTCTTTCGATTGGTCCTGCTACCAATTGCGGAAAGAAACTTACAAATGCTGCAAATGCAATAATATCTTTTGTAGGCTCAAGCTTGCGCTTGTATACATCAATGGAGTAACTTAGGGTTTGGAAAGTGTAGAAGCTTATTCCTACGGGTAGAATAATGTTTAATGTATTGACATTTATATTATTACCGAAAAATTTGAATGCTGTAATAAAATTGTCAACAAAGAAATTATAGTATTTGAAGAAGCCAAGAAAACCTAGGTTTATTATTATGCTTGTCCATAAAAGAACCATTCGGTATTTCTGATTTTCTTCATTGAGTAGCTTTTTTCCTATGCTAAAGTCTATTATTGTGCTGAATATTATTAACGATAGAAAGCGCCAATCCCACCAACCATAGAATATGTAACTAGCAATTACAATAAGGAAATTCTGTAATTTTAGATTATAATTAGTTGCAAACCAGTATAGTAAGAATACTATTGGTAAAAATATTGCAAAATCTATGGAGTTGAAAAACACTGGTCTATTTTGTTGTTTATAATAAAATGCAAATTAAAGGAATTTTTCTAATGGTATAATGATTTAATGGTGCATTGTATAATTAAACCATTGTATTATTATATAATTTAACACTTTAATTATTTAGCACTTTAGCAAATTAACAATTAATTATTTAACATTAAAAATTAACCATTAAATAAAACTACTTTTGCATAATGGCAAATACAGTAAAAAATCAGAAAGAAATCCTCCAGAAGCTTAAAATTGAGAAGCTTAATGCGATGCAAGAAGAGGCTCAATATCAAATACATGCACAGTCAGAAGTGATTTTACTATCTCCAACAGGGACAGGTAAAACTTTGGCTTTCTTGCTACCATTAATAGCGGAACTTAATAGCGATATGCAAGGCGTTCAAGCTTTGATATTGGTTCCTTCACGCGAATTGGCAATTCAGATAGATAATGTAATTCGTGAGATTGGCTCTGGTTTTAAATCTAATGCTGTATATGGCGGAAGATCGTTTTCAAAGGATAAGATAAATCTAAAACATAGCCCTGCAATACTTGTGGGAACTCCCGGACGTGTGGCTGACCATATTCGTAGGCGTACATTCGAAACCGAAAGTATAGAGATGCTTGTGCTCGATGAGTTCGATAAATCCTTAGAAGTAGGATTTGAAGACGAAATGCGCGATATAATAGGCTCATTGCCAAGCATAAAAAAGAAGATTCTTACTTCAGCAACGTTTAATGTTAGTATTCCTAAGTTTGTAGGTATTAACGATGTTTTCGAAATCAACTACCTTACTGACGAAAGTCCTAAACTGAGTCTTAAAGTGGTGAATTCGCCAATGAAAGATAAACTTGAATCTTTAGGCGAATTATTAAATAAACTAGGAAATCAACCAGGAATTATATTCTGTAACTTTAAGGATTCCATTGATAGGGTAAGTGAGTATTTGAATGATATAGATATTAATCATGCTTGTTTTTATGGTGGAATGGAGCAAAAGGATAGGGAACAGGCATTAATTCGTTTCAGAAACTCGTCGCATCAGCTTTTATTGTCTACCGATTTGGCCGCAAGGGGAATTGATGTGCCCGAAATAAAATTTATTATTCATTATCATTTGCCTACACGCTTGAATGAATTTACTCATCGTAATGGGCGTACAGCACGTATGCATAGCGATGGAACAGCATATATTCTTAAATATAAGGATGAATATTTACCAGAATTTATAGATAAACTAAATCCTCATATAATATCCATTGAAGATATTGAGTCTGTTGATAATAAAGAAGATAACGAATGGACAACCATATTTGTTTCGGGTGGTCGTAGAGATAAAATCAGT
>NIUZ01000053.1 GCA_002254285.1 Bacteroidetes bacterium 4572_112
CTTGAGGGTTAGCTTTATAATCAAAAACCTCATCAATAAAGGTCTCAGTATTAATTTTCTTTACTTTGCCATTATTGTCAACTTCTCCTGCAATATTGGCAGTGGTGCTAACTTCTTCAGTTAAAACTACGTCCTCGCTGCTAGTGTTTTCTTCAGTAGCAATAGTTTGTTCTACATTTGCTAAAGAATTATCAGCTGTTGCTTCAGTATCAACATTATTACATGAACTCATACCGCAGATAATAACTCCTGCTGCTACTAATGATAAAATATTCTTCTTCATATCTATTCGTTTAATAAATTGGTTTCTTATAATGTGCCGCGAAAATAGTGTTTTATTTTGATTTAGCGTTTAAATATCACTAAATATTTCATATTTTTGCAGTCAATATTCTGTTAAATAGCAAAAAGTGTTAGTATACAGGGTTTTAACTGATTTGTAAATTATGTTAACAATCTTCGGAGAGATAAATATTAAGGAGTTTAACTCATTTTTTAATGATGAGGACAAATGTCTATCGTTTTTGGCTCAACAAAAATGGGAAAAGGGCTTCGTTTGCCGCAATTGTGGTCATACACATTATTGCAAAGGCAAATCTCCATACTCGCGCCGATGTACTAGATGCAAAAAAGACGAATCTGCCACAGCAAACACCATTTTTCACCGATGTAGAATATACTTGCCTGATGCTTTTAAAATAGCACATTTGGTTTGTACTGAACCCAAAATATCCACAGCGGAGTTATCAACCACTCTTGACCTCCGACAAATGACCTGTTGGAAATTTAAGAAGAAAGTTACCCAATGTATTGATCAGCGTACTGATGTAAGTGAAGATGGCAAAGTACAACTTAAAGAGGTTCTACTTGGGGTGGGAAATGATAGGGCTTAATTTGTTTGTTTGCCTGCCATCCCTGCTGAGAGGAAAATTTGACAATACTGGTTTACTTGTTCAGGAATACATTATTACAGTTTGTTTTTAATTATAAAAAACTATATTAAACAATCAATTTTATTTCATTATGAAAACAAAATAATATTTTTCACTAATATTAGGCATATTAATTCTGTTCTTTTCTTCATGTGACCCAGGTGTCGATTATAGAAAAATTGTGCAAAACGATTCCAAATATGATATAATGATAATTGTTGATACAGCCAGAGCCAACAGTTATATGGGGTATAACTTTGATAGTGTTTTGATTGCAAAGCATAGCAATGTTGTTATTGCTGCTGAGCAGGGAATTGGAACGACAGCACAGTTCAGCTCATGTAATGCATTTGTTGACACTGTAAGTGTTAAAATTGTAAACTTTGATAACTTACATCTGAATTTAGATTTTAATAAAAACTCTAATTGGGTGTTTGACGTATTGGATAAATCAGCTGGTGGAGGTGGAAAATGCGAGTGTAGAATTAAAATCACAGATTCTATGATTAATTAATTATTCAAACATATATTTACAAACTGTAATTTTATATTATTAATAATGAGCAAAACTATTTTAATAGTATTTATTATTTTATGGAGGTTAATTCCTAATTTGGCGTATTCTCAAAATTTGAACCCATACTTTGATAAGGAAGAATATAAAGAACTGCTTTACATTTCAGCAAAAACAAACACTCCTGATAGTATAGTTTTTAAGATTCCTGCTCCTGAATTTCATACAAGGATATATCAATCGAAGGTAATGGGATTGGATAATCGTTGGGATTTGTGGGTAAATAATAATAGCCCTATCGCAGTAATTAGTATCAGAGGGACAACAAAGAATGCAGAAAGTTCGTTAGCGAATATATATGCTGCTATGGTTGCAGCTAAGGGCGAATTAATATTGACTAAAAATGATACTTTTAAATATTGTTTGTCAGAGGACAACAAAGCTGCTGTACATACAGGTTGGCTTTTGAGTATGGCTTTCTTGTCTCAGGATATTATTCCTAAAATAGATTCACTATATAGAGTAGGGATTAACGATTTTATTATAATGGGGCATAGCCAAGGTGGTGCAATTAGCTATTTGCTGACAGCGTATCTTTACAACCTTCAAGAGCAGAATATACTATCGAAAGATATACGATTTAAGACTTATTGTAGTGCTGCTCCTAAACCAGGTAATTTATATTTTGCGTATCATTATGAAGCAATGACAAAAAATGGATGGGCTTTTAATATTGTAAATTCTGCTGATTGGGTTCCTGAAACACCTATTTCTATACAAACTTTAGACGATTTTAATGAAACCAATTTGTTTAGAAATACTCGGAGTGAGATAAAAAAGCTAAAATTCCCAAAGAATATTGTTATAAAAAACATATATAATAAACTTGATAAGCCTACAAAAAAAGCGCAACAGAGCTATGAAAAATATTTGGGAGAAATGACTTCTAAATACATTCAAAAGAAATTTCCAGAATTCATACCTCCCGAATATTATAAAAGTAATAATTATGTACGTACTGCAAATACTATAGTACTATATGCTGATGAGGCTTATTATAAGAAATACCCATCTAATAGTAATGTAATTTCCATGCATCATAACTTTGAGCCATATTTGTTTTTATTAGAAAAATACTAATAAATGGTTTAATTGCATTATTCTACCAAATTAACTATTACATTTGCTGTACATTAATAAACATAGAAAGTAATGCGCAGTTTTATCATTATAATATTTTTGATTTCAGTTACTTCTTTTGCATATTCGCAAGATAGTGAAAAGAAATGGGCTCTCTATGGCTATACTTCTTTTATGAATACCAATAGCTTTGATACCATTTCTAAAGCATGGATGATTGATAATCAATTGCATAATAGAACAAATTTCGACTATTTTTTTAATGATAATTTTAGTTTCACGGCACAATTGCGTACTCGTTTTATTTATGGTAATTCGGTATTATTAATTCCAAATTATGCTGATATGATAGAGGCTGAGACTGGATATATGAATCTTAATAAAAATTTGGTAAGTGAGAAGAATTTTCTTCTAAATATGAATCTTGATAGAATTCTTGTAAAATATACTGGAGGTAATTGGGATATATCCATTGGAAGACAGAGAATAAACTGGGGTAGAACATTGGTATGGAATCCCAACGATATTTTCAATACATACTCATACTTCGATTTCGATTATGAAGAAAAACCAGGTAGCGATGCCATAAGAGTCCAGTATTATACAGGTGCAGCATCGTCAATAGAGGTAGCAGCTTCGGTAAATCATGAAGAGAGAATGACTGCTGCGGCAAAGCTTTTGGTTAATAAATGGAATTACGATTGGCAGTTTATTCTTGGTGAAATGGAGCAGCGCGATTATGTTGCAGGCTTTGGTTGGGCAGGAGCTATCAAGAGTTTAAGTTTTAGAGGAGAAGCTACTTACTTTATGCCTATTGATGCTGGCGATTCACTACGTGAGGCAGCATTGAGTGCTACAGCATCACTTGATTATACTTTTGGCAATTCGTTGAATATTATGATACAGGTATTATATTCTAAGATTACAGTTGATAATCCAATATCAAATTTCTCAACTTTTTATTCGACTAATCTTAATGCAAAATATCTTTCGTTTACACCATGGAATATGTTTGTGAGTGCAAGATATCCTATTACGCCTTTATTGAATGTTTCTTTGGCAGGAATGTATTATCCTAAAATGAAAAGTGTTTTCTTTAATCCAAGTATTGATTATTCATTATCCGATAATTTGGAATTTAGCTTCGTATATCAATATTTTAAAGGCGAATCAGAAGATCCAATTACAGGTGTAAATATTAAGCAGCAGTATAATTTCGCCTTCTTAAGATTAAAAATGAGCTACTAGGTTTAAGGGTGAATAGTGAAAGCAGAATAGTGAAGTTTCCTTGTCCTTTATTCTCCCGATTCCTATCGGGGTCCTCTATCCTTTTTTTTAACAATACCCTTAGTTTTCCACTTGCCAGTTAGGAAATAAATGAATGTTGCAAGAAAGCCAAATGACCATGCAATGGGGATTCCCCACCAAATACCTGTGGCTCCTAATCCCATTTCGGGGCGTGATAGATAAAAAGAGATAGGAATTCTAAGTAACCATAAAGCGAATAAGGTAAAGAACATTGGAATTAGAGTATCTCCAGCGCCTCGTAATAGACCTTGAGTTACAAACATTGCAGAAAATAGCACATAAAAACTACTTACAATTACTAAATAATTATATCCTATTTCTATTACATTTTCGTCCTTAGAGAATAGCATTATCAACTCTCTTCCTTCAAAATACATTAGTAAAGAAACTAATATGGATAGTACAGATGATATTAATAATGTGATTTTATATCCTTGAATAATTCTATCAATTTTATGTGCTCCCAAATTTTGTCCCACAAAAGTAGCCAGTGCCGAGGCAAAGGCCATTGCTGGCATAGATGCAAAAGAATCGAGCCTACTAGCTGCTGTGAATGCGGCAATGGTATCTGTTCCAAAATCGTTTACTATCCTCATAATGGCTATCATCCCTAATGCTACAAAGCTTTGTTGTAGCCCAGTTGGTAGGCCTATTTTTAAGCTTTTAATCATTATGTCCATATCAACCACAAGGTTTTTGAAGCTAAATTGTATTAATGAAGTGCTTTTATTAAGATATATACCAGCGCCTAAAAAGCTAACTCCTTGCGAAATGACACTTGCATAAGCAACACCTTCAATTCCCCAACCAAAATAAATAACAAATACCAAATCCAATATAATATTCAATACTGTTGATACTATTGTGAAATATAATGGGGTTCTTGAATCACCCATTCCTCTGAGGATGGCATTTGTTCCAAAAAAACCAAACATTACTACCATTCCACCAAGATAAATTTGAAGGTATGATGTAGCATCATCTATTATTTCTGCAGGAAGTTTTAAAAGCTCAAAAATATCACGAGCAAAATAAACGCCCAAAAATGAAAATACTATTGACGTAGAGAAAACGAAAGCAAAAAATGTGTTTATGGCTTTTACAACATTATCGTATTGCTTTGCTCCATAATATTGTGAGATTACAACAGAAATACCTGATGATACTCCAATTAATAAAGAAATTATTACAAAAATAACTGGAAATGATGCTCCAACAGCAGCAAGTGCTCCTTTGCCTATATAATTACCAACCACAATACTATCAATTACATTATATAATTGTTGAAATATTGTGCCTGCTAATAATGGTAATGAAAAAAGTAGAATTTTCTTACCTACGTTTCCTTCTGTTAAATCTTGCAAATTACTTATATATTTATTAATTTGCAAAGGTAACATTATCGTTGCTTACTATTTCTTTTATTACTTTTTTTTATGGCAAATTATACCATGGTTTAGAGGCTTTAGTATTAAGTTAGTATATATGAGTAAATTAAATATATCTATTGTTTGCAAAACAACTGATGTACTATATAATTTTTTGTATATTTTAGCGTTCTCAATATTCGATTATTAATTTATTAAATTTATAGCTAATGAAACGTAATTTAGCCCTTTCTTTTTTCTTTATATTTCTTAGTACTACTAGTGCTTTTGCACAGTTAACCGTAGGTGGTAAGATTGGTGGTGCTTCTACAAATCTTACTGGTGTAGGTATGATGGATTTTATTCCTGATCCCAAAATTAAGTTTATAGGTGGTGCTATTGTTAATTATGCAATAGGTAATCGTATAGGATTACAAGCTGAGGTTTTATACCAAGGCAAAGGTTCTGCTTTCCAATATTATTATGAAGATAAAGTGCGTAGGGGACTGTTGAAGGTTGAGCAAAAGCTTGGTTATGTAAGTATTCCTACAATGTTTCAGTTTAAAATGGGAGATAGATTTAATTACTTCCATTTCGATGCAGGAGTAGTGTCAAATTATCTAGTTCATGAAAAATTTACTGGTACCATTGACATAGAGAACGATAAAGGAGAGACGATAAGCGAGGGTGAGAATTTCGAATTAGACGCAACACCTGCTCAATTCGATTTAAGTTATGCTTTTGGTATTGGACTTGTTGCCAATGGTTTAAATTTTGATTTTAGGTACGAAATGGGTACTAATAAAGTTTTTCCAAATGACGATGGTTCACCGGAGATTCTTAATAAATCATTTCAAGTGAGTATAGGATATACAATTAGAGCATTCTAAAGCGAATAATAAATTCATATACAAAAAGGGGATAAAAAACTATATGTTTTTTATCCCCTTTTTTGTATACTTATTGATTTATTGACTCACAAAATCAAAAAACTGTTTTACCAAATTCACTTCATTTATCAGGTAATCCTTTATAAGATTTAGCTTTTCTACACTTTTACTATGTCCTCTCAATATTTCATCGTAATACTGGGCAGCAACAATATCACTTTCTATCGCCATCCATTGCGGTCTATTACCTAATGCTGCTGATAGGGATTTGTTATTATAATCCTTCTGCATTTTAGGACTATAATACTCTCCATTATCAATAATTTGTTGCAAGTCAAAGCTTTCAATGTCATCATGTCCACCATTCAAATTTATAAATACTTTATCCTCAGCTTCAATACTAAGTTTTTCTATTATTTCAATTTCTGGATTATTTTGTCCATTAGAAATAAATATTTTGGCATTAGAAGAGCCATCTAAGGGCATAATTGCATAAGCAAAAGCAATTTTTTGATACGGTTTTGTATTGTTGTATAAAGGAAGAGCAGGAATAAAATATAAAATTTTCAAAGCGTATTTTTCTTCCTCGGCATTATATAATTCTTCAAATCCCTCCATAGTATCATCGCTGAGCTCAAGGTGATCTTGTTTATCTATTTGACATCTTATCTCTGTACTTTGGTATTCGTCAATGCTATCGTCATTTTCTAATATACTTGATAAGCTGCCATATTTTTTATGTAAGTAAAATTGCTGCTCAAGCTCTAATGATGGAATATCAAATACTGATGGTCTTTTAATATTTTTCCAGCAATGTCCAATAAAATCACAATCGTAAGGACTAAAGCATTGCGGACCGAGTGTTACTTTAGGCGCAGCATCAGAATTCAAGCTATCAAGCTTTTCTTCTATTTTAGAATTGACATTTTCGAATTCAGATTTTACATTTTCTGTAACATCAGTAATAATAAAAAGCTCTTTTTTGTCAATTTCGCCATTTCTTGTATATTCTTTATTTATATGAATAAGAGAAAAACTGTTAATCTCAACGCCAGAATTTATTAAAACATTATACTGCAGAGCTGCATCTTTATAATAAGTATCGGAAAGTTTTATGGAGCTTTTTACTTCATAAGCATCCCATTTGTCGCCATTGCGAACAAGTATATCCAATAGAATTAGAGTTTTATTTGCCTGAAAAGCGGCTTCGTAAATCACATCTTGTCCTTTTTGCATAAGTTCTTGCGTAAGGGTAATTGCTTTATGATATTGCGAATAATGCTTTGGTCCGGCATCAATTCCGCCAAGAAATAATTCTTGTGCATAGATTCCAACTTTGGTTCCTCTGCTGAAAATAGCAAGCCTTTCGGCAGGAATTCTATCGCGAAGTTTTGGGAATTTCTTTGTCAGAAATAATTGCATAAGGCATTGCTCGCCTTTTATATAAGTAGTTTTTGAAAGAATATGCTTCTCCATAAATTCTATTTTATTATTAGATTCATTAAATTTTATTGTAAAAATTAATGATGAATTATTTGCAAATATAAGTTTTATTAAGGCTTGTACTATTGATGAATTAGTGCATATTTTAAATAAAACAATAAGTAATTTTTATTACCTTGCGGTGCTTTAATAGTGAAATAAAACATTACTACCACTTATGTATGTTTTACTGCTATAGGAAGGTATAGTAAGCAAATACGCAAATAAACATATAAACAAATAAACACATAAAATGATAGACTTTAGATTAGAAGACGATCAAATAGCGATACAGGAAAAATATCGTGATTTTGTAAACAGAATGGTTATTCCAAATGCACGTAAATATGATAAACTTGCTGAGTTTCCTTGGGAAGTTGTAAAAGCAGCTTATAAAGAAGGTCTTATGAATGGCCCTATTCCTACTAAATTTGGTGGCAACGGATACTCTTTATTACAAGGAGCAATTGCAGCTGAAGAGCTAGGAGCAGGTTGTATAGGAATTGGAATTGGAATTGAGGCTAATACTTTAGCTCTTACTCCACTTATTTTGGCGGCTAATGAGGAGCAACAAAAGCGTTTCTTTGGTCAAATACACGAAGAGCAAGGTGTAGCTGCATATGCTCTTACAGAGCCTAATGCTGGTAGTGATGTACAAGGTATTAAAACTACTATTATTAAAAAAGGCGATAAATATATTATCAACGGACATAAGCGTTTTATTACAAATGCTGAGGTTTCTACTTACCTAACGGTATTTGGTCTTACTGATCCTGAGCGTGGAAGTCGTAGTTTATCTGCTATTGTAGTTCCTACAAACTCGCCAGGTATCGAAATGAAACCTCGTATGCAGAAAATGGGACAAAAAGCTTCTGTTCAGAATGAAATTATTTTCCATGATGTAGAAGTTCCTGTAGAGAATCTATTGGGTGGTGAAGGTCGTGGTTTCCTTATTGCAATGAAAACATTTGATCGTACTCGTAATGGGGTAGGAGCTCTTGCTCTTGGTGCTGCTCGTGCAGCTTATGAAACTGCTCGCGATTGGTCTAAGCAACGTATTCAGTTCGGAAAACCAATTGCTGCTCAGCAAATTATTGGTTTTACTCTTGCTGATATGGCTACTTCTTTAGAAGCTACTCGTGCTCTTGTTTATAAAGCTGCTGTAGCTTATGATCAAGGTGAAAAGAAAGCATCAATGTACTCAGCTATGGCTAAGTTATATGCTTCTGATAACGCTATGAAAATAGCTACTGATGCTGTTCAGATTATGGCTGGAGACGGTTATTCTGAAGACTTTTTGGTAGAGAAAATCATGCGTGATGTTAAGCTTAATCAAATTTATGAAGGTACTAACCAAGTTCAACGTTTAGTAATTTCTAAGCAAATTATGAAATAGTATATTCTAGAATACAATTTTCTAAGAAAGCCATTTATCTTAATTGATTTATGGCTTTTTTTTGTGTTTAAGATTGGGATATTAGTTGAAATTTGGGGTGTTTCGGGGCATAAAAAAAGATGAATATAGAATAGTGAAGTAAATTATAATTTGATAAATTCCTCTATCCTCTATCCTCTATCCTCTATCCTCTATCCTCTATCCTCTATCCTCTATCCTCTATCCTCTATCCTCTATCCTCTATCCTCTATCCTCTATCCTCT
>NIUZ01000054.1 GCA_002254285.1 Bacteroidetes bacterium 4572_112
AACGGGCAATCTCTTGTCCTAATGATTCTTTTATTAAATCAGTATCGGTATCTGGGTCTTCGTTATTTACCATCACGTCAAGCATGCTAGATGTTTCACCCTCCATAAGAGGAGCATCAACCGATACGTGGCGTGAGTGCATTTTTTGTGCAGCCTTAATTTTGTAAATTGGTAAATCAAGTTCTTCAGCAAGTTCAGCAGCGGTAGGAGGGCGACCAAGCTCTTGTTCCATTTTGGCAGAAGCTTTATTAATCCTGTTCAACGATCCTACTTGATTCAAAGGAAGACGTACAATACGCGATTGCTCAGCCAAAGCTTGCAATATCGATTGACGAATCCACCATACAGCATAAGAGATAAATTTGAAACCACGAGTTTCATCAAAACGCTTAGCAGCCTTTATTAGACCTAAGTTACCTTCGTTAATTAGGTCGGGTAAACTCAATCCTTGATTTTGATACTGCTTTGCAACAGAAACAACAAATCGTAAGTTCGCCTTAGTTAATTTGTCAAGAGCACGTTGGTCTCCTTTACGAATTAACTGCGCTAAACGAACCTCTTCATCAGCAGTAATTAAGTCTTCGCGGCCAATATCTTGAAGATATTTATCCAATGAAGCCGTCTGACGATTAGTTATTGACTTGGTTATTTTTAACTGTCTCATATATTATTTATGTTGTTTACTAATTATTAAATATAAAATGGTAAGCCTTGCTTTTAATAGGATTTTTATATTAATATTCTTTTTCACACATTCTATGCAAATTTAAGAAATTAAATACTTAAATCCTAATTTAAGTATTGTATGCCATTTTACCGCTTGTAGTCACCTAAAAATTAAATACCTATACCATAATAAGCTCTAACTCCATTAGGGTATATTCCTTCAATAAGGATTCCTCCATTTGAAGATTCTAATGCTTTTTCTACTTCTTTAACAGTGCTAACTTTTGCTTTGTCAATTGTTTGAATAATGAAGCCTTTACGAATTCCTGCAGACTTAAATAATCCATTTTCAATGCTCACAACTTGTACACCGTAATTTATTTTTAAGCTCTTTTTTAATGAGTTTGATACAACTTCATATTTTGCTCCTGAACGAACCATAGCATTCATGCCAGAGTTATCGTCGAGCGAAGTTTCTCCGTATTCATTAGTTAATACTACATTATAATCTTTAATCTTTTGATTATGTAGTATCGATAGTTTAATCTTATTTCCTGGGCGATGCAATCCTACTCTTTCCAATAATTCGGCAGGGCTATTAACCTCAAAGCCTTCTACCTTAAGAATAATATCACCATTTTGAATTCCTGATGATTGTGCTGCACCTTTATCAAGTACTGTTTTAACATATACACCAGCAATTTTGTCAAGATCCATTTTCTTAGCCATTTTAGCATCTACATCGGCAATTGTAACGCCAATAAATGCTCTTTGTACTCTTCCAAATTCTTTTAAATCCTTAACAACCTTTTTTACAATAGTAACAGGTATTGCAAACGAATAACCAATATAACTACCAGTACGAGATGCAATAGCAGCATTTATTCCTACCAATTTGCCATCGGTGTCAACTAATGCTCCACCAGAGTTGCCAGGGTTAACAACAGCATCGGTTTGTAAGAAAGACTCTATTGCCGAATTTGATCCTAATATATTAATATTACGAGCTTTTGCACTAATGATTCCTGCTGTAACAGTAGAAGTAAGGTTAAATGGATTTCCAACAGCTAGTACCCAATCACCAATTTCTAATTCGTCAGAATTGCCATAAGTGACAAACTCTAAATCTTTTTCTTCAATTTTTAATAATGCTAAATCTGTTGTTGGATCAGTTCCAATTACTTTTGCATTATAAACTCTTTTGTCGTTTAATGTAATTGTGATTTTGTCAGCCTCTTGCACTACGTGATTGTTTGTAACAATATATCCATCAGAAGAAATAATTACTCCAGATCCCGATGCCATAAGTACTGAACTGCTTCTATTTCCAAAAAAATCGTTTAAGCTAAAATAGTCATCATAAACACTGCTTTTGCGTGTAAACTCAGTTAATATATATACTACTGCATGTAATGTCTTATTTGCTGCGGTTTTTAATTCTGGTGCCGCATATGCTGAATTTGTAAATTTACTATTATTTACAGATTGTAAATCAATATGATTAGATTGTTGGTTATTATCTACTTCTGTATCGGTAATGTTAATATTGCTTGTGCTATAGTAATGTTGCCCGCCTACTACAATAAGACCTCCAATAATTGCTATTGATAATAATTTAAAAAATTCCTTCATTTGATGTATTGTAATTTAAGATTAATATTATTACTATTCATTAAAAAAATAAAGCAACAGTTCGCCTATACGTAATAAGGCGTATATTTGTTACATAATTATTTATTTTTTATTTTCAAGATATCAACATATAAAGCTATTTGAAATAAGCCCATAGTTGCTAATTTGCTATGCATATAAATAAAACAAAACTATCACTTTCAAGAAGCTAGTTTTTTGCCAATTACAGAGGAAATTAGATTAATCTATCAGGCGTATTATTACCAAAAAGATATAAATATATTGAAAATAAAATTTGATAACGAACGTAGTAGTACTCCAACGCAAAATTAGAAAGTTATTATAATATTAAAAGTTAAATCCTGTTAATAGTGACTTAGTTAGTTATGTTGTTTAATGTGTGGATAATCAGTGAGATATGTTATGTATAGCTTGGGTTTTAATATATAATAATAAGGAAAACCGCAAAATTAATCAAATACAGCATAATAAGAGTGTTCTAAATTCCTGTTTACTAATACTAAAACCAAAAAAAGACAAAAAAACTTAAATATGTTTCTTTGTCCTTCATTATAAAAATATTGTATGATTATTCTATTTGTATTCTAAAACTTCGGTTTCGTTTTTGATAACTCTAAGCCCATTCATAGCAAGAGCTTTCATCTCGTCTTCACCAGGATAAACAAAGATACGAGCAATATGTTGAATTCTCTTATTAAGCATATCAATAAAAGGTTTGCCATATGCAATTCCACCAGTTAAAAGTATTGCATTTACGTTGCCTTCAAGTACGGTAGCCATTGCGCCAATTTCTTTGGCAACTTGGTAAGCCATTCCTTCCTCAATAAGCTCAGCCTTTTTGTCACCATTCTTACTAGCAGTTTCCACTGCATAGGCGTCATTAGTATCAAGGTAAGCCATATAGCCACCTTTGCCAACAATCATTTTCTTTATCTCTTCCTTGCTGTATTCTCCACTAAAACAGGTTTCTACAACAGCTCCTATAGGTAAGCTTCCTGATCTTTCTGGAGAATATGGGCCATCTCCATCCAATGCCTGATTTACATCTATAACCTTACCTTTTTTATGGGCACCAACGCTAATTCCGCCTCCCATATGAGCCACAATTAGGTTGAGTTCGTCATATTCCAAATGGTGAGTTTTTGCATGATTACGTGCAATAGCTTTTTGATTTAATGCATGGAAAATAGATTTTCTTTCAAAATTTGGATGTCCCGAAAGGCGAGCCAATTCTTCAAACTCATCCACCACAACAGGGTCTACTATATAAGCTTTTGCCGAAGGTAATTTTTGAGCAATTTCGTGAGCAATAAGTCCTCCCAAATTACTGGCATGCTGCCCCATAACACCTACTTTTAAATCTTCGATAAGTGCTTGGTTTACTTCGTAAACTCCAGAAGGAATAGGTTTTACAAGACCGCCACGTCCCATTACAATCACGATATCATCAATGTTAATATGTGCATTTCTTACTTCGTCGAGTATAATTTGCATTCGAAACTCAAATTGAGAGGATATATCCTTAAATGGTTTTAGCTCTGCTGAGGAGTGCGAAATAGTTTTGATAAATATTCTACTACTTCGTCTGTAGACAGCTATTTTTGTGGATGTTGAACCTGGGTTTATTGCTAATATTAACTCCTGCATGACGTAATGGATTATTGTTTACTATTTTCAGCAAAATTAGGTCAATTACATATACTTATATCTTATGTTGTATAAAGAAAAATTCTTCCTTCGGTTGTTTATTATCAACTAACATTAATAAGTTGAAAAGATTGTTTTATTATATCTGATATTATTGCCTTTCGTAGTATTATTGTATGGTAAAATAATAATGTAATATGAAGTCAATAAGATTAATTTTTGGTATAGTTTGGAATAAGTATCTGATTACTATAATAGCTTTTTGTATTTTAATGTTATTTTTTGATTCAAATAGCTATCTTGCTCATAGAAAGTTAAATGCTGAGCTAGAAAAGGTTTCTGAAGAGAAAGCGTTTTATATTCAACAAATTTCTGCTGATAGTAAACGTGCTAACGATTTAATGTCTGATGACGATAATTTAGAGAGATTTGCAAGAGAGCATTATTTAATGAAAAGAGATAAGGAAGATATATACTTGCTTATTGTTGAAGAGTAAGTCTAATATATGTCTATCTGTTTTCTTCCTAAGGTCAGCTAAATTAAAGTGTTAAAATGCTAGTTGCTACTGCTAACAGGCGACTGAAGACTGAAGACTGAAGACTGACGACTGAAGACTTAAACTAGCCAACTTTATAGTCGCGGAAATGATATAGTAAATTCTGTTCCAATATTTAATTCTGATGAAACGCTTATAGTTCCTTTCATTAATTCAACTAGGCTTTTAACAATATTTAATCCAAGTCCTGCTCCCGAAATTATCTGCTTGCTTTCCAATTTAATAAATCTGTCAAATATTTTTTGGTAATCGGACTTAGATATACCAATTCCTGTATCTTTAACCTTTATTATAACATTATGATCATCGCTATCAAGGGTTATTGATATTTCACCTTTGTTAGTAAATTTTATGGCGTTTTCAATCAAATTATTAAATACTTGATTTAGCCTAGTATTGTCGGCAATAATGTAAATGTCTTTATTAGTATTTATATTTACAGCGAAATTTATTATCTTATTATCTTTAAAAACACGCTTATAATTTTGTGAAGTTTCATTTATTGTATCAACAATATTTATCTTATTATTCTCCACCTTAAGAACACCCGATTCGATTTTTGAAACATCAATAATGTCATTAATTAATACTAATAAATCATCACCTTTATTCTGAATTATATCTATATATTTATTTATATCTTCTTTGCTTAAATCATCGTCTTTCAACAAATCAGAAAAACCTATAATTGCGTTTAATGGATTTCTAATTTCATGCGACATATTTGCCAAGAATGCGGATTTTAACTGATCATTTTCTTCAGCTTTTTCTTTTGCTTTTAATAACTCTTTTTCTATTTTAATTCTCTCGGTAATGTTTTTCACTACAAAAAGAGCAACTTTTTCCTTATTAATATTAATTATTCGGGCAGAGACTAGCCCTGTTGCTTTACTTCCATCTTTTAAGGAAAATTGCACCTCCTGATTATTGATAAATCGCCCTTTCTTTAGAAGGAAAACTAATCCTCTTAATTTTCTAGTATCGTGATAGATACCCACTTCTGATGGCGTTTTTCCTAATACATCTTCAGGTGAATATTTACTGATATCTAGAAAGCCTTTATTGATATCTAATATTTTAGCATCAAATAAGCGAATAATAATTATGGCATCTGGATTAGTGTCATAAATACTATGAAACTTATTCTCACTCTCTTGTAATTTGCGGGTTCCCTCTAATCGATTTGTTATATCCTCAAAAGCAACCATTGTAGCTTCAATACCCTTATATTTAATAGGAGCACTAACAATTTCCACATCGCGAGTTTCGCCTTTAGAATTTATTAATAGCTCCGTAGACATTGGCACTTGTTTATGAGTTTTCTGAAGAAGCTTCATTCTATTAATTATGTTCATATGATTGTTTGAGTGAACAAATTTCATAATATTTTGGCCAATATATTCAGATTTATTACTATTCTCCAAATGTTCTCCATTGGCAAAATCTAATGCAGCTTTATTTAGCTCAAATATTTCACCATTCTTATGAATAATAATAGGAATAGGAATCAGTTCGAAAATTTGAACATAGGATTTAATACTATCTTTGAGTTTATTTTCGGTCTCAACTAACTTAGTAATATCTTCACCTGTCTTTATGAAACCATGATGTTTTCCTTCTTTATTGAAAAAAGGAGAAATTTCTGCTCTTTCCCAATAGTGTTCATTATTTTTTCGTTTATTATAAAAATCACCACTCCATTGTCTATTTTCTCTTAAGTGATTCCATATGTTTTTATAAAATTCATCAGAATGATAGTTACTTCTTAATATTTCAGGTTTATTACCAATTGCTTCTTTACTACTATAGCCAGTTACTTTTGTGAATTTTTTATTTACATATATAATTTTATTATCAAGATCACTAATAGCTATAATAGCAGGGCTTTGATCTATTGCCTGACTCAATACACGAAGTTTTTGGTTTGTATTATAATGCTCTGTAATATTTTGTGTATGAGATATTATTTCTTTAAGCTCGTCATTAGAGTCATATATTCCTTTAGCTATTCTTCTAACGCGAATAGTAGAACCATCTTTTTTTATTAATTCTATTTCAACTTCAATGTTCCCTTTGGAAATAAATTTTTTAAAATTGCTTTTAAATTCTGAAATATACTTTTTCTTGAAGAATTTAGTAATGTGAGCTCCTGTTAGTTCTTCTTTTGTATAACCAATAATATTACATTCTTCCTTATTTACATTTGTAATAATACCGTCCTTATCCATAATTGTGATTCCCATAGGGGCTTCCTCAAAAATACTGGAATAAGTAATCTCAAACTCTTTGTTTTGCTTTGTTGTTAGAGTGTTTTTTGTAATATCCTCAATAATACTTAATACTAATTCGGTATTATTATTTCGCAATATCGAAGATCTTGTTTTAAGGATTAATGGATACCCCAATACTTTAGTGAAATCATGCTTTAAAGTAACAACATTTACCTTCCCACTTTTTAGTAATTCTAAGTTCTTATCTAATATTTTTATTTCATAACTATTAATAACATCATGTAAATTTAAAGGTAGAGAGCTTCCAAGTTTATTAAGTATTGATATAGTATTTGAAGATGCAAATAATAATTCGTAATTGAAATCAAAAATAGTAATCGAACCATTATATAAATTAGCAATTGTTTGAAATTTAGTATTGCTATCAAGTAGTTCTTCTTTTTTTATTTTAAGTTTTTTTTCGGTATTGATTATATATGCTTGATAAGCAATATCGTCAGCTAAATCCTTTAATAACTCATAATGTAAAGACTTTAATTCTATGTTTTTATTGTTAACAGAAATAGCAATTAGCCCATAATTTAAGTCTTTATAAATTAATGGACTAGAAATAATATAAGAACTTGAGTTATTACATCCAATTGAGCATGTCTTGCATTGAACTTTAAAATTGTTTAAGTGAGTTTTCTTATTACTAATATTATTATTGATAATAATGTCGTAGCAATTTGAAATTTCTTTGCTAGTGAGAATTTTAGTTTTTTTGTTAGCGTAATATACTGTGTTATTATTATTGCTAATTATCCATGCAGAATCAAAAATATCTTTATGAGGAATAATGTTACACACTTGCTCGAAAAGCTCTTGCAGACGATTCTCCCTAAAAATTATTTTTTTAAGTTTATTATTTAACTTGAGCAGTGTTAATTCTGTATTAGTTTTGTCCATATTAGTTCAAATATGTGTAATCGTACGTTAGTTGTAGCAGGCATCAAAGGTACAATATTTTTTGTAAGTTTTGCGAAATTTAATAAATATTGTATAAGAAGTTGTAAAATTTCATAATTTTGTATATAATTTAAAAAAAACTCATTATGTTTAATAAACTTGGTACAGTAATTTTATTTTTATTCCTATTGAGCTCATGCTCATCTTCATATAATGTAATTCATGTTGAGGAAGATAATAAGCCAGAAAATTCAGAGGGTATTTATTATGCATTGCCTCGCAATGTGGTTACTATTGATATTACCGTTGAAGAAGTAAGCCGTATTTCAGGCCCATATGCTGCATATGCATCAAAGTTTTTGGGGATAAAGGATGCTGTACTTCACAATACAAAATTGTTTGAGCTGTCAGATATAAAAATTAATACATATTCAGAACCAGATCCTAAGCATTATTATTTTGTTGATCTAAGTAATTATAAGGGTTATGGTGCTCAGGATATGATGATGAGTATGAGTATGTCGGGCTTAATTCAGGATTTGAATGATAATAGTGATTTACAAATAGAGAAAGAGAAAAATGAGAAGCAAGATAAAAATGATATTGATTATTCAAAAACATTTAAATATTTTGCTGATGCAAACTTGGTGGAGAAAATTGATACAGTGGTTGAACAAGTGATTATGGACACTGTTACAGTGGAACGTATGCACTTAAAAAGAAGCTTTGTTGAAAAATCGTATGAGCAAAAGGCAAAAGAAGCATCGGAGTTGCTAATGAAAATTAAGGAGCAACGCCTTGATATTATTACGGGAGCACAAGAGATAGCTTATTCTGGTGCAACTGTAGCATATATGGCGGAGGAGCTAGCCAAGATGGAACAGGAATATATGAAGCTTTTTACGGGAGTCACTCAGCGAAACACCTTTCATTTTAGGTATTATTATTTACCTGAATCTCATGTGTATTCGGCCTCAATTCCTTTATTCAAGTTTTCTAAAACAGAAGGTATTCTTAAGGATGAAGCTATGGATGGTTTAATGGTATATATTCATGTCGATAGAGCCAGAACAACAACAACTTTAGAAAAGTTTATTGGAAATTCTGAAAATGATAAGGAATCGGATAAAGGACTCTATTATAGAATACCAGAGAGTGCGAAATTTACTATTAAAGAGGGAAGTGAGCTCAAAGCTGAGGCAAGTTTCTTGATTGGACAGTTTGGTGTTGTAACTAATTTGCCTGCCAAAAATGTTAAAGTACAGTTTTACCCTAATGGAGGAGCTATACGACGAGTGCAAATTGTTAATTAGTACGCTAAATATCAATTTTCTTGCAGTGAAATAGTTTCTTGCTGCCGTAATATTTTAATAGACAATACAGTATATTTGTTGCAGATTTATAATAGAAAACAAACACTTAGATATGAATACTAGAAGAGAACACGATTTTATAGGTGAGTTAGAAATTCCTAATGATAAGTATTATGGAATTCAGACACATAGAGCTATGGAGAATTTCTTTA
>NIUZ01000055.1 GCA_002254285.1 Bacteroidetes bacterium 4572_112
CTGCCCTTTTACGATTACTTACACCCCTTTACAATTCCTTTTTCCTTTTTCTCTATCCTTTTCCTCTATCCTCCCGATTCCTATCGGGATCCTCTATCCTTCTCCTTTTTCCTCCCGATTCCTATCGGGATCCTCTATCCTCACCCTCTATCCTTATCCTTTAGGCTTTTATATGCACCACATACTTAGTATCAAAAAACTCTTCCTCATAAAATTTAGAGATTGAGAATACCTTAGTTTTTCGTTTTAGATTATCAAGTTCGGCTCTAAAATCACCACCTTTGATATATAATATGCCATTTGGCAATTTGTTAAAACCATTTTTACGGATTTTGTTTTTTGTCCACGGAAGGAATTTAGGCAAAGCTGTTACAGCTCTACTTACAATAAAATCGTAGCTTTTATTAATTGTTTCGGCACGTGCTTTTTCTGCTTTCACATTTTTAAGGTCCAAAGCATCCGCCACTGCCTGCACTACTTTTATTTTCTTTCCAATGGAATCCACAAGGTGAAATTCGCATTTAGGGAAAATTATTGCCAAAGGAATTCCAGGAAAACCTCCGCCAGTACCAATATCAAGAATTTCGGTACCATTCTCAAATTTCATAACCTTAGCAACAGCCAACGAATGAAGAATATGACGCTCCACAAAGTGCTCCATATCTTTACGCGAAATTACATTGATTTGCGAATTCCACTCTTCATAAAGCGCAGGTAATTGTGCCAGTTTATTCAACTGATTATCACTCAATTTTGGGAAATACTTCTTAATTCTATCCATTGTAAATATATTATAGCTTATTTATGAAATCATGAGATAACTGCATAATTTCTTCTTGTTTTTCGAGATGAGGTATATGACCACAGTTGTCAATTTTGGCAACTTCAATAATATTGCTTTTTGCAAGTTCAGCAACCCTTTCAATCTGCGCAAAGGTACCGAAATCATCATTATCACCTTGTATCAATAATAAAGGAATTGTAATTTTTTTTAAACTTTCGCTAGCCTCCCAGTCAGTCTCCTTAGAAGAAAGCCAAAACGAAGACCATTTATCAACAAGTTCGGCAGCTCTATTCTGATGATACCTATCCATTATACGAATAATTTTTTCGTTTTTAAGAATAGCTCTAGCCTTACGAATGCCAATTAATGAGTATTGCTCAAGAAATACATGTGGGGCTTCAACAATTGCGGCCTTAATATTAGCCATAGGATTAGCAGCATGAATTAAAGCTAATGTACCACCATCGCTATGTCCAAATAAGATAATATTATTATCAATTTTCAGTTGCTTCACCAATGAAGGAAGAATAACATTTGCCTCATCATGAATATATTGTGACTTTATTTCTCTATCATTCCAGAAATCAGACTCCCCATAACCAACACGTTCATACACTAATGCAGGCATTTGCATACTCTCACTTAGTTGTTGCGGAAAATTCTTCCATTGCGGAATACTACCTAATCCTTCGTGCAGGAAAATTAATACATCACGCCCTTCATCAATCCATTGTTGATTAATAAATTGGTAATGAATATTCTTATCTTTAATCTTTATAAACATAATGCAAAAGTGGAAATTATTTTAACACTAACTACAAATTTTGACGCAAAAGGCTAATCAACTGCTCAGCAGGAATTACTCCCGATTGTCGAAAAAGTTGTTTACCACTTTTAAAAATCATAATCGTTGGCACTCCTTGTATTTGCCACTTTTGGGCAATCTCTTGGTTTTTATCAACGTCTATTTTCAAAACTCGCACTTTATCGCCAAGCTCATCAGATACTTTTTTAAGAATAGGAGTCATCATTTTGCATGGCTGACACCATTCTGCACTAAAATCTAGTAATACTGGCTTATCGCCATTTATTATCTCATTAAATTTACTCATCGTTCAATAGTTTTATTATACCAATTTGCTATCAATTACATTTGCCATTACTAATAATATACCAAATAGATAAAACTGCCAATATTTCAGATTTTTGTATAAAAAAAGGATAACCATTGGTCATCCTTTTTTAATAAATATTTTATTAGAAATTAGAAAGTTAATTTCTTACGCATTTGTTCCGCTCTTTCGCGGTAGCGATTTAATTGTTCTTTTTCTGGGTCTATACCCTTTGGACGAGCTTTTGAACTTTTATTATACTCATCGTTACGATAAAGCATAAACTGACAAATACGCTTATAAGCTTCACGCTGATCAAAAGAAGGAAATTGAGCTAGCTCAACAGTTACTTTATCCGTAAAACCCTCTTTATCATTCTCAAAAATTGATAAAACTTCTTTACGCTCCTTACGAGACATATTGAAATCGTGATCAAAAACTTTATCAACCCATTTACGTTCTGTTTTGTCAACCTCACCATCTACACCAGCAATAGCAACCATGCCCGCATAAATTATTTGTTTAAAATTAAATTCAGCCATTTTGTATAATTTTTTGTTAATTAATTATTCCTTGATTTGTTCTCGCTAAAGTACGATTTTTTTTTACATAATTAATAAAAAAATGCGTTTTTACATTTCAAAATTATAAATAGTAATCCAAAATCACCTTTTATCTATAATTACATTTCACTACACATCTTTGTAAACTCTTATATACCTTATATCTATGACACTTAAATACTAATTTAACTAATATCTAAAATTAATAGTAATAACCCCCAAATTACATTAGTATATATTAGTGTATATACCAATATATAGTTAGCTTAAGTTTAATATTCCATCATTAACCATAGCTTTTTTTTCATATTATTATTCTTTAAGCTAGCAATTATACCTTAATTTGTTTGATCCTAAATTTTATACAATTGAATTGTTATTTTTTTGATTATAATAATCCCATAAAACGACTATTATTTTCCATACTTTTGCTCTACAAATAATAGACATTGAAAGCATGACAAAAGAACAAATTCAAAGTGTTGCAAAACAAGTTATTGCAGAAGAATCGCAATCAATTAATAAACTTCAAGATTTTATTAATGATGACTTTTCGGAAGCTGTTGAACTAATTCATAAATCAAAAGGTCGTTTGATAATTACAGGAATAGGCAAAAGTGCTAATATCGCTACTAAGATAGTTGCCACATTAAATTCCACAGGAACACCTGCAATATTTATGCATGCTGCCGATGCTATTCATGGCGATTTGGGAAATGTACAAACCCACGATGTGGTTATGTGTATTTCTAAATCGGGAAACACTCCTGAGATAAAAGTTCTTATTCCTTTGGTGAAATCTTTGGGAAATAAGCTTATTGCAAATGTCGGAAATACAGATTCTTTTTTGGCAAAAAATGCTGACTTAGTTCTTAATAGCAGTGTAGAAAAAGAAGCCTGCCCTAATAACCTTGCTCCTACATCAAGCACTACAGCTCAACTAGTTGTGGGTGATGCTCTGGCTGTTGCGTTATTACAATACCGAGGTTTTACGGATAGAGATTTTGCCAAATATCATCCTGGTGGAGCTCTTGGTAAGCAGCTTTATTTACGAGTGGCAGACCTATGCGCAAATAACGAAAAACCAATGGTAGGTTTGGACGCTAATATTAGGGAAATTATTATAGAAATATCGACAAAAAGACTTGGTACTACTGCCGTTATTGAAGGTAACAAATTACAAGGAATAATTACCGATGGTGATATACGTAGGATGATGCAAAAATTTGATAATCTTGATGGCTTATTTGCAAAAGATATAATGAGTAAAAATCCGAGTAGTATTGACGCTAACGAGTTGGCAGTAAAAGCTCTTAAAATAATGAAAGAGAAAAATATCACTCAGTTATTGGTATTAAAAGATGGTTTCTATTTTGGTGTAATCCACCTTCACGATATTCTTAAAGAGGGTATTTTGTAAAATTCGCAATCATAATGATATTTGTAAAAAGCTTCGAGTTAAATATCGAAGCTTTTTACATTTATTGATATATGTTTTTAGGTTATTTTTGCAGCTATGCAAAATAACTATGATATTATAATAATTGGTGGCGGAGCGGCAGGAATTCTTGCAGCAGGAAGAGCATCAGAAAAAGGAGCACAGGTATTACTAATTGAGAAAATGCGTTCGGTGGGACGCAAAATGCTTATCTCGGGTAAAGGACGCTGCAATATTACAAATGATAGTTATGCATCAAACCATATGAAACAGGCACATCCTAAGCCCAAATTCTTAAAAAAGGCATATAAAAACTTTTTTAAGGATGATATTATGGCAATTTTGGATGCTCAAGGTCTTAAGTATAAAACAGAAAGAGGAAATCGCGTTTTTCCAGAAAGCAATAAATCTAAAGATGTACTTGATGCGTATAGCCGCTGGGCTTTGAATAAAAATGTAGAGCTACTTACCAATACTAAGGTTATAAAATTAATAACTGATGACAATAAATGCATTGGTGTAGAATACGATAGAGGAGCGAGAAAAACCACTGTATATGCCAAAGCTGTAATACTCGCCACTGGAGGTAAATCATACCCACTTACGGGATCCACAGGCGATGGTTATGCTCTAGCAAAAGCTGTTGGGCATAAAATTGTAACTCCACGTCCAGCATTAGTTCCTGTGGAAACCAAAGGTAATCTTGCACCACGTCTTATGGGCTTAAGTCTTAAAAACACGACTGCAAGCCTTTGGATCGATGATAAAAAAGTGGATGAAGAATTTGGAGAAATGTTATTTACTCATTTCGGATTAACAGGTCCAATTATTCTAACACTTAGCCGACAGATTGTAATTGCTTTGGCCAATGAAAAGAAGGTAGAACTTAAGCTGGATATGAAGCCTGCTCTTGATGAGCAAAAACTTGATAAGCGACTTATAAAAGACCTTAACGAAAATGGTAAGAAATACATTGAGAATATTTTCAAATTATGGATGCCATCAAAACTAGTAAAACCACTTATGGAGCTTTGCAATATTGATTCCTCGAAACTCGGTAATCAAATTAATGGCGATAGTAGAAAAAAGATAAGATTTGCACTTAAGGAGCTTAAATTTGAAGTAATAGGACATCGCCCTTTTAGCGAAGCAATAATTACCCAAGGAGGAATAAACACTGATGATATTGACTCCAAAACCATGGAATCGAAACTTATAAAAGGATTATATTTTGCAGGAGAAGTAATGGATGTTGATGCTAATACTGGAGGCTATAATTTCCAGATTGCATATTCCACAGCAGTACTTGCGGTAGATAGTGCTCTTAATAATAACGAAAATTAAAAGTTGAAACCTAGACCAAAATAAAATCCTATACCATTATAAATATAATTCATTTCGGGTTTAGGGTAGCTTTGCATAGCATAATAATTATGAGTATCGTAAAGGCTAGAATATTTAAAATTACGGAATTGATAGAGATCTCTTTTCATTCCAAAAGTATATTCAACCCCCAATAGAACATTTGTTTTCTTATAATCAAATTTAATACCCGATGTTAGATGGAATAAATTTGAATATCCCCTAACATACTGCGCAGTACCCTTTGGATCATCGTAAGCATGGATGTTATAAGATGAGAAATTAGTTTTAAAACCAAACATATATGCTAGATTTGGTCCAATTACTTTCTTTAATCCAATGGCGGCATTCAACACATGATCTCCACCATATATATAAGTAAGAAAACTGGAGCCTGGACTATAATCATCAGTATAAATATTTGCTATCCTAGAGTTATCAATAGCTTTATAATCATCAATTGCAAAGAAATATTCTGTTGAAAAGTATAATTTCAGATCCTTATCAGCATTCTCTTTCACCACTCCAAAAGCAATGGCCAAAGGTTCCTTAAAATTTGAAACCAGATGATAATTTGTTTCTTTTTTTACAAAATCAGGTTGTAAACCATCCTCTGTATTCACATTAATCATAGAAACATCTCTACGGTGGAAACCATCACCATAAAACCTCAATGAAGGTGTTGAAATATTCAGACCCAAAGACCACAACCCTTTATTATATGACAAACCAAATTTAGCAATACCACTTATTACATACAAATCCTGTCTATCAAGATAAAGGTATTTTGAAACTGGCGAATTTTGCGCTGTATCAACTTCAGCAAATAAATCTATACTTACATCTTCGTAATATAATAAAGATTTGGCACTTATCAACAGACTCATTCCTAAAGCAAGATTATCATTCACCTGATAAGATGCGCCCATACCAAACCAAGTATCAGAGTATCTATTCTCATAATTAAAGTCTGCAATAAGCGTTTTTTCTTTATTAGTACCAGCTTCTTTTACATCGTACTTTCCTGAGTCATAAAGCTTTGTTAGAGCTCTTCCTTTACCAAAAACTGCATATTGCAAACTCAATTTAGGATATATTTTTGGATGATGAACAAAAGAGAAAAAGCGAGGCTGCACTTGATAATCTAAATAATCAATAGTTCCTTTTGGTGAAAAAGGTTTCTTGTAATTAGTTAAATTAAAATGGAATAAAGATGCATCCAAGGAAATTTTATTATCAGTAAGCTCTGAAATTCCTGCTGGATTATAGTATATTGATGTAATACCTGAACCGCCTCCAACAACAGCTCCTGCCAAAATAGAAGACTCTGTATTAGAACCCATTGACCAGTAATTTGGAGGCTGAGCGTATACATCTACACTATAAATAAACAATAAGAATAAAAGATAAAATCCTCTCATAAATAAACTTTCGTTAAGTTTACAAATATACAATTTTATATTTGAGAAAAAAGTTTTTGATTTCTTTCTCACACTTATCTAAATACTCTACTTTCAAAATATTGTCGCATTCAATAATGCGTTAATTGAGTAATAATAATTAATTAAAACTTAATTCTATAATGACAAATAATTCTGTAATTTTGGGTTTCAAAATTAAGATTAAAGAAATGCAAAAAAACCACGAATTAGAATTAGCTTTTGACTTTGTACAATATACCAACCGCAATATTTTCCTTACGGGTAAGGCTGGTACTGGAAAAACAACTTTCTTGCGCTCGCTAAAGACAAAACTAAGCAAGCGTATGGTAGTGGTGGCCCCAACTGGAGTAGCCGCCATTAATGCTGGAGGAGTAACTATTCACTCATTTTTTCAACTTCCTTTTGGCCCTATTGTAACAGAGCGAGTGGCCGGCCATAAGATTGATAATCCTAATTTTAAAAAGAAATTTGCCAAGAAAAAGATCAATATTATAAAAACCCTCGATCTACTTATTATTGATGAAATATCGATGGTAAGAGCCGATATGCTTGATGCAATTGACGAGGTGTTACGACGCTATAAAAACCGCCTGCTACCTTTTGGAGGTGTGCAATTATTAATGATTGGTGATTTGCAGCAGTTAGCTCCCGTGGTTAAAGACGATGAATGGCAACTTATGCGCCAGTATTATAATTCGATGTATTTCTTCAATTCGCATGCAATTCGCGATAGCAATATGACTACCGTTGAGCTAAAACATATATACAGACAGAAGGACGATAAGTTTGTAAAAATACTTAACGAAGTACGAAACGACGAGCTGTCTGCCGAGAGTTACGATATATTGCACACAAGATATAAAGATAATTTCCGTCCCAAGGAAGAGGAAGGCTATATAACCCTTACAACTCATAATCGCAATGCTGATGTGATAAATCAGGAGCGTATGAAGGAGATTAAAGGGAAACCTAGGAAATTTAAGGCCGAAGTTGATGGCTTATTTTCAGAAAGCTCATACCCTACTGAGTTTCATTTGGAGCTTAAACTTGGCGCCCAAGTGATGTATGTGAAAAACGATAGCAATCCCGAAAAGCGATATTTCAATGGTAAAATAGGCAAAGTAATTTCCTTTGGCGATGGCGAAATTCTTATTGAAGCCGATGGCGAAGAGATACTAACTACCCCAGAAGTTTGGGAGAATATAAAATACGAAATTGACCCACAAACCAAGGAAATAAAGGAAGAAGTGATTGGCAAGTTTATACAATTCCCTCTGCGCTTGGCATGGGCAATCACAATTCATAAAAGCCAAGGACTTACTTTCGATAAAGCTATAATAGATGCTGCGGCGGCATTTTCGCATGGGCAAACTTATGTTGCTTTCTCAAGATGTAGAACATTGGAAGGTATGGTGCTAAGCTCTAAAATATCAGAAAGTGCAATTATTTGCGATAGAGAGGTTACCGATTTTAATAAAACTGTGGAGGAAAATCAACCTACTGACCAAGAGCTGGAAACAGCAAAAAACACCTATCAGCTAGAACTCATAAGCGAGATTTTTAATTATCAGGAAATGAGTTATACCATAGGTCGATTGAACAGAGTTATTGGCGAGCATCTGAATGCAATATCAGGAAACATAAACGATACTGTAAATAATTTGCAGCGCAAAGCATTGCCAGAAATTTCGGGAATAGCAGTAAATTTCATGAAACAGGTGAATTATTTACTTTTACAGAATGCTGATATTGAGAATAATGAAGAGCTGCAAGAAAGAATAAAAAAAGCTGCTGATTATTTTTATAATTATCACGAAAATATAATTCTAGCGGCATTAAAAGAAACCACTTACGATACTGATAGCAAAGCAACATCTAGCGGTATTGACGAAAACCTCGACAAACTATCGGAAATACTGAATATAAAACAGAAAAGCTTAAAAATACTTATTCATGGTTTCAATATTGAAGCCTACCTAAGTGTTAGGGCTAAAAGTGCTCTCGACAATAATAAATCAGATGTAAAAAAAGCTAAGAAAGTAATTACCAAAGGTATAAGAACAAAATATAGCGACCTTTATGCTCTGCTTAAATTTTGGCGTTCAGAAGAGGCCGAAGCCGATGGCGTGGAGCTATATCAGATTGCTCCAAACAAAGTATTGGAAGGTATTGCCAATGATTTGCCTTGCACTAAGAAACAGATGCTTGCTATATCAGGAATTGGGAAAGTGAAATTTGAGCAATATGGCGACGTATGGCTCGAAATGGTTGAGGAGTTTATTGAGGAATCGGGTTTGGAACGCACTCCCGACTCTGCTGAGCTTGATATGGTTATTGAGAAAAAAAGTAAGAAAAACAGTAAATCAAGCGCTCGCAAGGAAAGAACTTGGGAAGTTACTTATCAACTTTATAAACGTGGTAGAACAATAGAGCAAATTGCCAACGAAAGAGGCTTTGTAGAATCTACCATAGAAGGGCATCAAATATATTGAAAAAGGCGAAATTGATATTAAAGACTTTGTAAAAGATGATAAGATTAAGAAAATAATGAAATACTATAAGAAAAATCCTGAGGCAAATAGTACTGATGCTATTGCTGAGCTAGGCAGAGATTTTAACTATAGCAATATCAGAATGGTGAAGAGTTATATGAAGTATTTGGAAGAGGGGAATAAAGGGTAAAAGGATAGAGGACCCCGATAGGAATCGGGAGGAAAAAGGATAGAGGATAGAGGATATTAATTAAAAATTGAGAATTAGGAATTAGGAATTAGGAGTTTAGAATTCGTCAAACTGAGTGATTTTTGGAATGCAATGGAAAAAATTGTACCGAAGGTTGAGGAATTAGGAATTTTAAGAAAGCCGTAGGCAAACGAAAAAACTTAACACCCTTAATATCTTAATGTTTCAATTATTTTGTAATCATTGATTTGCCAAACTTTATAATAAAAGATATAAGAGTTAAGGCCATTAACCATTAATAATTAAGCATTAACAATTAACTTACCGCCCAACTCACCAGCACCAGGTCCAAGTTCAATAATATGATCACAATTATCAAGAACAGTGCTATTATGCTCTACCATAATTATACTATGCCCTTGCGAAATTAACTTATCAAAAACACTAAACAAAGACTTTATATCTTTATAGCTCAAACCCTTACTAGGTTCATCCAATAAAAACAATATCTTTTCATTTTTGCTATAAATAATATTTGTGGCCAATTTCAATCTTTGAATTTCTCCCAAAGACAATTGCTTAAGTTTTTGAGAAAGTGGTAAATATCCCAAGCCTATTTTTTGCAATAACGATAATTTATCGGCAATATTCTTTTCATTGCGAAAGAAATCCAGAGCCGAATCTATATTCAAAGTCTGAACTTCGGCAATATTTTTTTCACAATACTTATATTGCAATACATCAGCATTGAAGCCGCTACCACCACATTCAGGACAAATTTCACTCACGTCACTTATAAAATCCATTTTTACATTCAACTCACCACTACCTCCACAGCTATTACATTTCCCTTTTGCAAGATTAGAAAAATAATTCACCTTGCATCCATCAGCCTTAGCATTTATAGTATTTGCAAAAAGCTTTCTTATATTTTCTATTACTTTAAGATAAGCTGCCACATTCTGATTTGATGCACTTTCTACAAATTCTGAAGTAATATATTTACAGCTATCGAAATGCTGTAGACCTGTTAAGGATTTACAATTTATAGCTCTGTTAGCGATTATAGATTTATAAATCACATCTCGCAATAATGATGTTTTTCCGCTGCCAGATACACCTTTAATCCCTAATATAGAATTAAGAGGAAGCTCCACATCAATGTTTTTAAGATTATTTGCAAAAGCAGATTTTAATGAAATAGAAGAAGTTACAGATTTTAATTTCTGTCTTTTAAATTTCTTCCTTTGTTCTTTGATTTCTTCTTTTGAAACTTTTTTTACATTTCCTCCACTTTGCCCTGCAGCAGGTCCAAACTCAAATATATTATCAGCAGCATTAATAAACTCATCACTATGCTCTACTGCTATTACAGTATTGCCTTCCTCGCAAAGCTGCTTTATTTTTTTCAATACCTTCACTCTATTCTTAGGATGCAAAGCTCTGCTTGGTTCATCAAAAACATAGGTGATATCGGTCATTCGAGCACCAAGACTGCTCGCCAAACTAATACGCTGCATCTCACCTGCCGACAAAGTATTTAAATTACGATTTAGCTGTATATATCCTAAGTCTAAATCCATTAATATCTCAAACTTAGCAAGCAATTCCAAAATAATATCTTTGGCTATAATATTCTTATTATCAGATAGATTATTTTGCCAGCCGACTAAAGTATTATGTGACTTAGCAATATCAAAACTTGTCAATTCAGATATATTTAGTCCATTTATTTCATAAGATAAAGCCTTATTATTAAGTCGTTTGCCATGGCAAATCGAGCATTTTTCATACTTCATTATGCCAATAAATGCATCAACACGTTTATCTCCCTTTTTACGATTATATTCATCAAAAATAAGATTAGACAAGCCCTGCCAATATCCTTTAAAATTATGAACTCCAGCTTTGCCTTTTCTCTCAAATTTCCACTCTACATCCAACAGATGCTCATTATTACCAAATAACACCAAAGCCTTTACGTCCTCACTTTGTTCATTCCAAGCTTTATGAATATCAATATCCAAAATTTCACCAAGACCTTTGCATTGTGAGCAAGCTCCCTCCTGCTTATTGAAGGAGAAAAATCCCGATTCCTTATCACATACTTCAGCATTTGCATTCTCCGATATGCGAGAAAATAAAAGGCGGTATAAATCGTAAACACCACTATAAGTACCAAGGGTTGAACGCATATTAGCTTTGCTCTTTTTATGCTCAAGGCTAATACAAGCATTCAGGTTTTCGAAAGAGTCGAATTTTGCTTCCGACTTATGATCCATTCGCGAACGAAGGTAGGTCGGGAAGGTTTCGAAATAGGCATCACGCCCAGCTTTATATATTGTATCAAAAGCCATTGATGATTTCCCACTTCCTGAAACGCCCGTAAATACCGTCAATTCATTTTTTGGAATACAAATATCAACCGACTTTAGGTTATTAGTACTCACATTCTTAAATCGCAAATTCTTATCTTCAGAAAGTGCAATATTTTCTTTTCTAGCCACTATATTTAGCTCATTATTCAGAGCCTTTGCTGTAGCTGTATTTGCTTTCAAAAGTTCGGGCAGCTTACCTTCAAAAATAATATTACCACCATATTTACCACTAAACTCACCAAGTTCAATAATATGGTTTGCACTACGAATTACATCCTCGTGATGCTCAATAATTATTACTGTATGTCCGTTTTTAACTAATTTAGATACTGCTTTTAGTAGTATTTCCACATCGTAGGAATGCAGCCCTGTGGTGGGTTCATCAAGAATATAAAGAGTTGACGATTTGGTGTTTTTCATCATTTCGGTGGCAAGTTTCACTCGCTGAGCTTCACCTCCCGAAAGGCTTGTTGCTCGCTGACCCAAAGTGATATATCCCAAGCCCAATTCTTTCAATACACTAAGCATCTTATGAATCTGAGATTGATCCTTAAAAAACTCAACAGCATCTTCAACACTTAGGTCAAGCACCTCTTTTATATTTTTATTCTTATATTTTATGGCAAGAATATTTTCTTGAAAACGATTTCCATTACACTCTTCGCACTTAACTTCCACATTACCTATAAAGTGCATCCCCACAGAAATATATCCTGCCCCTTGACAAGCCTCGCATCTACCTCCCTTGGTATTAAATGAGAAATGTGAACTCTTTAGTTCTGCCAATTTAGCTTTTGGGAGTTTTGCAAATAAAGCACGTACTTTGTCAAAAATCTTAGTATATGTTGCTGGATTAGAGCGTGGTGTTCTTCCTATTGCCTTTTGATCTATTGTAATAATCTGCTTTGGCAATTTAGAATTATTACTAATATATTTCTTGTCATCATTATTAAAATCATCAGCAAGGCAGTCCATCACTAATGATGATTTTCCACTTCCCGACACACCACAAACCACATTTAGGGCTTTATTAATAAATGTGGCATTCACAGATTTCAGATTATGAATATCTGCATTTACTATTTCAATAATGCTATTACTTTCTTCTATTTTTGGAATATTTATTTTTCTATTATTAAAAATATATTCCTGGGTTTTACTATTTACAATCTTCTTTTTCAAAAAATCGTCAATACTACCTTCAAAAACAAGCTCTCCGCCATATTTACCAGCCAGTGGTCCAATTTCTATAATATAATCAGCAGCTTTTATCATCTCTGCCTCATGCTCAATCACGATAATAGTATTGCCCCTTCGCTTAAGGTTTTGCATAAGCTCTATCAATGCATGCTGATCAGCAGCGTGCAAACCTACCGATGGCTCATCAAATATATAAAGCAAACCCGATAGCTCAGACTGAGCCATATTTGCAAGTCGTATGCGCTGCAATTCGCCAGACGAAAGTGAGGATGCCTTGCGATGTATTTCCAAATATCCCAAACCCAAATCAATGAGCATTTTGCTCTGCCTAATTATTTGTTTCCTTAGGTTTTCGAAAGCCAAAGGATTAGTTTCTATTTTAAACTCCTTACTAAAGAAATTATGAATCTCCAAAATATCCATTCTGGAGAAGTCTGCCATATTTTTGCCTTCAAAATAATGACTTAATGCTTCTGTATTCAAACGCGAACCTCCACAATAATTACACTGATGAGAGCTTACAAACCTGAGAATATTATCATTTCTATCGCGCTTAAGAATTTCCTCCATTATGGGAATAATACCACGGTAATAACCTTCCTCACGAGGTTTTGCTGTTATTCCTGTCCACTTCATTCGCGACTCAAGGCTATGCTTTCCAAAGGGGATTTTTATTTTGTCACTTCCATAAAGAATAATATTTTTATTATCTTCACTAAGTTCATTCCACGGAATATCAACATCAAAACCCTCAACATTACATACCTGATTAAGCACATCAATTGTAACTTGCGAATAAACAGTATAACCACTTGGCAAAGTTATTTTCAAAGCCCCTTGGCGAAGGCTTAAGTTTTCGTCTTTAATAATTAATTTATAGTCAACAAACTCTTGCATACCAACGCCTCGGCACTCCTTACAAGCACCATATGGAGTATTAAAAGAAAACAGTCTTCTTTGCTTTTTTAGAGGGAAAATATCCATATCAGATTGTGAAAATCTAGCCATCAAAAGACGTAGGTAATCATAAATACCACTCAAGATACCCACTGTTGAACTAGAGCTAAAAGAATTTGTTTTCTGACTTACAGCCACCACTGGCGAAAGCCCCGATATAGATTCAACATCAACCTGTGCAAATGATTTTAGTAATCTACGAGATTCATTGCTCATGGACTCAACAAAAAGCCTTTGCGCCTCTTTATAAATAACATCATGAGCAAGGCTACTTTTACCAGAGCCACTCACCCCCGTTATAAGCGTAATTTTGCCTTTGGGAATATTTACATCTACTCCTTTGAGGTTATTTTCTTTGGCTTTTCGAATTTCTATGGAATGCATTGGTAATGGTTTCAGTATATTTATTTAGGGCAAAATTGGCATCAACTATTCTTCACGAAGCAGCTTAGTTTTAAGCCCATAAATAGCTTTTAGTTTATCAAAAATATTCTCTGATTCGCTTTTACGAACCGATATCTCAATATAACAACTAATTTCAAATTTGGTAACTAACTGTCTTACTGGCTCGTCTTTTATAAATTTCATTGCAGCCTGCATCATAGGATATTCAAACTCAATACTATAAACATCATTCACTGTTTTGGCAACAATATCAGTATTAGCAATAGCTTCACGAGTAGCAGTTTTATAGGCATTTATCAAACCAGGGATACCGAGCTTTGTACCTCCAAAATATCGAATTACTACCACAAGTATATTTGTGAGATCATGAGAAAGTAGCTGTCCATGAATGGGCTTCCCTGCACTTCCCGAAGGCTCACCATCATCATTAATACGGTAGCGTTTTTTGTCAGCACCAAGAATATACGAATAGCAATGATGGCGTGCATCATAATACTCCTTACGCAAGATATCCAATGCCTCCTTAACTTCCTCTTCGCTATATACAGGATAAGCTTTTGCAATAAACTTACTGCCCCTATCCTTAAAAAGAGATTCTGAAGGTGCTTTTATCTCGTGGTATAAATCGGTTTCTGACATAGTACTAATCTCAATAATTATTATGAAAGGCAAAGGTATTTAAAAATGCTTCTCTATATGATGAAGGATTATCCAATTTTTATAATAATACCAAATTAATACCAAAACACGCCATATAAATCGTTTATATTTCCCTATTACTGCGTTAAAAATTATTTCCATAGCTACGGCTATGCAAATAATTTT